>NZ_JBBWUA010000011.1:0-99423 GCF_038181555.1 Desulfitobacterium sp. THU1
TCTCGTTTTGTGTAAAATTCATTTGGGATGACCTCCGTTATTTTGATTGGATTCTGTTGGCCAACAGTCCTTTCAAATTGTAACGTGAGGTCTTCTTTTTGACAAAGCTCATTTTTGACTACTACAGGAATGCTCCTCGAAGGTCAAAAGGATGTCTTTAGAGCCAATATAACCGTTTCAGAAAAATTACCCTTCCTGAAAGTTGGCGATGAAATCAAAGGCCAATACAATAAGGAATATGAGGGTGTTAATCTGATCATCAGGATGCAATAGAGGCGGTGTCTAAGTGAAGCAATGTATGGATTCGGAGAATATTCATCGTCGAATCAATAAGATTATGGGTCAACTCAAGGCCATCGATAAAATGGTGGATAGTGATATCCCCTGCGAAGACATCCTCATTCAAATCAACGCAGCCAAAGGCGCTCTGCACAAGGTCGGACAGATCGTCCTCGAAGGGCATATCAACCATTGCGTCAAGGATGGCATCGAGCATGGCGATGCTGAGAGGACCATCAAGGACTTCACCAAAGCCATCGAGCATTTTTCGCGCATGAGTTAGGGCGGGATTGCCTACCCATCAGTCGGTGATGAGTTCGACAGTTTGATTGTAAATGAAATGTGTAAGAAGTAAGCAAGAAGACGCTTGAGATGTAAGATTCTCAAGCGTCTGTTTATTTTCCGGGTAACCCCCTTTGAAGAAAATTAGGAATAGTTTAGGGTGAAAGCTTTACTTTGGCCTTTCGATGAAGAGTAGAGTACGGTATACTAGTCTTATAATAATCAGAAAATTACAATAACTGAACCCGTGGAGGAAGGGAACGTTGGGAGGAAATTAACGAGATGAAAATTTTAGCGATTAACGGAAGCCATCGTAAAGGGAAAAATACGGCAGCACTTTTGAGGACCGTGCTAGAAGAAGCCGCTGCCCAAGGCGCTACAACCGAGTTGTTAGAGCTTACAGATTATAATATTAAGCTTTGTACTTCTTGTAATAAGTGTCTGGGCAAACCCCAGTGTTCAATTACTGATGATGACATGGTTATAGTAGGTGAAAAGCTTCTGGCAGCTGAGGGAATTGTTTTGGGTTCGCCAGTATATTGGAGTAATGTGACAACCCTAATGAAGAATTTCATGGATCGCACCCGCTATCTACATATGACTCAAAATCTTCTTGCCGGGAAAGTAGGAGCAGCCATAACAAATGCCGGCCTTCGTCATGGTGGGCAAGAACCTACCCTAAGGATTATGGATTATTTTATGCAGGCCCATGGGATACACGTCGTGGATTCGCGCGACCCGGCTGGACCGCTGACCTATGCAGGTGTGACGGGTTCTCTGATGGAAGATTTTAAGGAAGACAAGGTCATCTGGAGGCGCAACGCAACCGATGATGAATTAACGGTTGCCTCATGTAAACAGATCGGAAGGACTATGGTCAAGCTGATTCAGCAGTTGAATGGATAACGCAATAATCGGCGAGTGTATTGATTAGAACGCTGTAAATCTATTACCACTAAAATGTTAGTTCTTTAACTAAGGGTTGTGATAGCTAGGGGCTGTGTGAAATATTAAGTTTCGCATAGCCCCTAGTTCTTTTACCCTCCTTGACAAACCTATACCCCTATAGGTATATTATAATCATGAAATATTGCTACAGAAAATTCTTTATCTAAAGGAGAGTGGAGATGAGTTTTAAGAGTATGACAGAATTCTTTACGGATGAGACCAAACGAAGCATCCTCTTTATAAGTCTGGCTGGGATTTCCCTGATTCTGAGCTTCTTTTATGCCGGCCAATTCCCGCTTGACCCCGCTTGGGTGGCCATTATTCTCTGTGGTCTTCCCATTATTAAAGAAGGGGCCATCGGACTGTTCACTCGCTTCGATATCAAGGCGGACGTATTAGTTTCCTTAGCCTTAATCGCCGCAGTCACCATCGGGGAGATTTTTGCGGCCGGGGAAGTGGCCTTCATCATGCAGATTGGGGCCTTGCTGGAAACCTTGACCGTAGCGAAAGCGCAAGCAGGCATTGAGAGATTGATCCATATCACGCCCCGGACTGCGCGTCGGATGAAGCAGGATCAGGAAGAGCTGATCCCTGCCGAAGAGGTTCAGGTCGGCGATGTGCTGCGGGTTCTTCCCGGAGAGACAGTCCCCGCCGACGGACTCATCATCAAAGGCAAGACCTCGGTAGATCAGTCCGTGATGACGGGAGAATCCCTACCGGTCGACAAGCAGGAAGGGGATGAGGTCGCTACCGGGACCGTGAATCAATTTGGAGCCTTTGATATGCAAGCTACAGTGGTCGGGGAGAATAGCTCCCTCCAACGGATGATTCGCTTAGTCCAATCAGCCGATGCCGATAAAGCGAAGATTGTGGGCATTGCTGATCGCTGGGCCACCTGGATCGTCGTCATAGCTTTGTTGTCTTCCTCCTTGACCTGGTACTTCACCGGTGAAATCATTCGTGCAGTCACCATCTTAGTCGTCTTTTGCCCTTGCGCATTAGTTCTTGCCACACCCACCGCCATTATGGCCGCCATCGGCAACGCCACCAAATACGGGATTCTCGTCCGCGAGGGCGACGCTCTGGAGCGTCTGGCCCAAGTGAAGCGGATGACCTTTGATAAAACCGGCACCCTGACTTATGGTAAACCGAAGGTTGTGGCAGTCCAAAGCTATGCCGAGGGACTGACCCATGAGCAACTTTATAATTACTTAGCTTCTGCCGAATTGAACTCAGAACATCCCCTCGGCAAGGCCATCGTCAGCAGCTATAAGGCCACCGGTCAACAACTCCGTGAACCCCAGAGCTTTCAGATGATTCCTGGGCGCGGGGTCTCGGCCCTCATCGATGGAAAAGAAATCTATGCGGGGAATGCCGAACTCCTACAAGAACATGGCATCGACCTGTCTCCGGAAGTTCAAGCAGGGGCAAAAGCCTACACCAAAGAAGGCAGCACCGTCATTTATATAGCCATGAATAACCAAGTGGTGGGCTTGGCCGCCTTATCCGATACTCTGCGGGAAACCTCCTTCACCATGGTCGAAAGCCTAAAAGCAATGGGCATCCACCCGGTGCTCTTGACAGGAGATCACAAGGAAGCTGCCCATCATATCGCAACCCAAGTGCAGATCCCCGCCCAAGATGTCCATGCGGATTGCCTTCCGGAAGATAAACTTAAGGCCATTGAAGGCTATCAAGAAAAAAGCGAACTGGTTTGCATGGTGGGGGATGGCATCAACGATGCCCCGGCTCTCAAGAAGGCCCATGTGGGAATTGCTATGGGAGGCATCGGTAGCGATATTGCGGTAGAGGCTGCGGATATTGCCCTCGTGGGCGATGATATCAGTCAACTGCCTCATTTGCTGGGACTTTCCCAAAGGATGATGCGCACGATCAAGCTGAATTTAGCTTTCTCCTTGATACTGAACTTTGGCGCCATTATCCTTGCTGCCAATGGCAGCTTGGGCCCGGTCATGGGTGCCCTCGTGCATAATGCAGGGTCGGTGCTGGTTATTATTAATTCTGCTCTGCTGCTGAACTGGAAGACGAAGAATGAGTCGACTTCGGCTACATCTACGAAGTATGTGCCGGAGATGAGTTAGTGAGAGAGCGTAATAAAAAGTGCATGCAAGGTCTGATTTGCCTTTTGGGCGGGTCAGATCTTTTTTTTGCATGATGCAGTAAATTTTGAATGTGTCAGTGTCCTAGGAACATTTTGCGATGTATTGTGATTTTGAGGATTTAATTGTAAATTCTAAAACTATTTGCTTATTCTGGAAACATGCAGGAATTGATAGAAAAAGGAAGAAATATATAAGAAGCGGTGGAATACCCAGATAGTGGTATGTCGGATATATAAGAATAATATACTTAGTTGGCATTAAACTCAAATTAAATCAAGGAGGTGTCAAGATGAATCCACCACAGTTAATAATCGAAGAATCATTCCAAACGGCTTGGGCCAAAGCGATTATCGCTTTATCTAAGAACCGTTGGGAGCTTTGGAATTTGGTTGTTCAAATTAAAAACCCTTCTATGCTTAATTCAACTATGCATGAAGAAATGCGTAAGTTCGCACTTAGTCATAAGAAATTGATTGAGCCTGACAAAGTGGCCTATACAATTTTCCCGTTTAAGAGTTATAAATCTGGAATAACTACAAGGGAGAAGCTTTATAAAGCCTACTGGAGGTATTTTAAGATTACTAGGAAAATGGAACATTCTGGATGGGGTACGTATTTTGAAAGAATGATACGTTATCCAACCACTGCAGGAGAGGTTGATCAGCTGGGAAGCATAATTGACAATATTAATAGTCGTCGAACAAATTACTGTGCAGCTCACGTAATTATGATTCCTCAACCCAACCGTGATCTCAACAAGATAATGGGGGCCCCCTGTCTTAATTACTTAACGATCCAAGTTGAAAATCCAGAAGACCACCGAAAGATAATCAATTTGTTAGCTGTGTATAGAAACCATGATTTTCGTAGCAGAGCATATGGTAATTATTTGGGCTTATGTAAATTGCTTCATTACATTGCTAAAGAAACCAACTCAAGTATGGGTAGCTTAACATGTGTATCTTCTCACGCGGATGTGCCTAATGATAAAAGGAAATTACTTCAGATTGCTAATTCATTTATCTCGGACTGAGGAGGAATATATGCCGAATTATGAATTAAAAGAAATGAAAGTTGAAGTTACAAAGAAATGCCCACTTGCATGCGTTCACTGCTCTAGTGATTCTAATGAGAACCAAGTAACAGAGATTACTATAGAAAAATGTCTTGAGCTAATTAAACAAGCAATAGATCTAGGCATTAAGGAATTATCTATTTCAGGAGGGGAGCCTCTTGTCTGGAATGGGATTGATAGTATTGTGAAATTCGCATGTGACAATGGTTTAAATGTGAATCTCTATACATCTGGAAACGTTAATAATATTAATGAAGTTTTTAAGAATTTGTCTATTGCTGGGTTGACTACAGCTATATTTAGTCTGTATTCTGATAAGAGAGAAGAACATAATAGAGTAACCCGTAAAAAAGATAGCTTTGATGACACATTGGCAGCAATTGAAGCAGCTAATAAAAATGGGATTGCAACGGAGATTCATTTCGTTGCTCTAAAAAAGTCATATCACAAGCTGGAAGATGTTGTTAGGTTTTCATCTGGATTGGGTGTTCGTCGTGTAAGTGTTTTAAGATTTGTTCCTCAAGGTCGTGGTACAATGTTAGAGGTGTTATCGAAAGAAGAAAATTACAAACTTGCTACTACAATAAGACGCTTGAGAGAAGAAGGATTTGAAGTCAGAACCGGTTCTCCATATAATGTTTTGTTACTTAATGAAAATCCTAAATGTATGGCTGCCAGAGACAGACTAATAATTTCTTCAGACTTAAAAATTTATCCTTGTGATGCATTCAAACAGATTAGTTCCGTAACTATTTGCAAATCAGATGAACACTCTTCAGTCGAAAATGATACCCTTTCAATCTGTTGGGAAAAATCCCCGTATTTCAATACTGTCAGAGAATCAATTCAAGCTTCCCCTGAAGGAATATGTAAAACTTGTTCATTATTTTCTAAATGCTTAACTGGCTGTTTGGCTCAGAAATATATTTTGAATCGGTCTTTAAGTCCAAACAAGGATCCAGCTTGTACAAGATATTAGGAGGCATACCATGAGCTCCTTACCAAACATTAATAAGGATAGCGCTTTTAACGAACTTTTAAATTCTGTAACTCATTGTGATCTTTGTGAGAGATTGTGTCATATGAAAAAAGTCTTATCAAAATACAATGGTAATTTAGAATCAAAGGTTTTATTTATTGCTGAGGCACCGGGAAGACTGGGAGCGGAAAGTACTGGAATTCCTTTGTGTGGTGATAAAACAGGAGAGAACTTTGAATTACTGTTAAGTAGCATTGGTTGGAATAGAAATGATGTCTTCATAACAAATGCAATATTATGTAATCCCCAGGATGAAAATGGAAATAACTCTACGCCTACAAAAGCTGAGATAGAAAACTGTAGTTATTATTTAGAAATGACTATAAAGATTATAAGTCCTGCTATTATTGTAACTTTAGGAGCGAAGGCCCTTGATGCTTTGAAAATACTTTGTAAACATGACTACTTAATAAGTAAGAACGTAGGAAATTGTGTGGAATGGAACGGGATGAAACTCTTCCCATTGTACCATATGGGACCACGAGCTCTAATACATAGATCATTTGCTAATCAACGTGCTGATTTTATAAAACTTTCTCATATAGTAGATCCACTTAAGGGCTTGAAAAATAGGAAGCTTGAATCTAATAGACAAAAAAATATACAGCTAAATGACAAATTACTTTCACTTGCTAAAATCATTGTGGATTATTGTCAGGAGTTGTCTCTTTTTAAGTTGACTAAACTCCTTTATCTTATTGATCTTGGATTTATTAAAAATGCTGGAAGAAGTGTTAGCGGTAGTATATTTTTACGAATGCAAGAAGGCCCGTGGATACCTTCTTTACAGAACATGATTAAGATAAATGATGATTTTTTTGATATGTATTTTATTAAAAAGAAACCATATATTCGTTCACATCAAGGCAGCTCAGTTAGTCAAATGTTTACGGATACAGAAGAAGCTCATATTTTTTCAGTACTAGATAAGTATTCGTCTTATTCTGACGCAGCAATTAAAACAGCGGTTTATTTAACTGAACCAATGAAATATGTATTGAGGCAAGAAAAGAAAGGTATAAAGATGTTGAAGGTCCCTGTTTTATATAAGGATGACACGGTAATAAACATTCATGGTTCAATCAATAAAGATTTGAGTAGGGAAGAGGTTTCCGAATCAATAAAAGATCAACTTGCTAATGAAAGTTCACTAAAAAATGAAGATGAATGAACTCAAAATTATTAGTATAAATGGTTTGTATGAACCGTTATTATACATAAGGAAAAAAGACTTTCTGGTCCACAAATAGAATATTTAGATGATCGTCTTCAGCCTATTATTTTTGCCAGATTGGCTTCCTATTTGTGAATGTTACCATACTCAAAGGCTTTCTCTGGAGCTGTTACTCCTGAGAAGCCTTTTTCCGTGTAATTGAAAGTAGATTAGGCGCCAGTATTCGTGCTTATTTTGGAATAAGCAGGAATTGACGGAAATCAGGAGAAGTATAATAAAAATCAAAATCGACCATGTAAGAATTATTTTTAATCAGTTATTTGGCTTTATCTGCACATAAGTCGTTATAGGGTGGCGCAGGGAGGTAATCATGGCAAAAATTACGTACAACAAACTCGTACGGGATCGTATTCCGGAAATTATTGAGAGTAGTGGCAAGGCAGCAATAACTGAGATACTCGATGACGTTACTTATAAAAGACTCCTGGACGCTAAACTTGTTGAAGAACTGCAGGAGTATCAGGAAAGCGATAGTATAGAGGAACTCGCAGATTTGGTTGAAGTGATTTATGCTATTCTCCGGTATAAAGAAGTCTCGCTTGGGGACTTCAATAGCATTCGTCAAAATAAAGCCGAAGAAAGGGGTTCCTTTCAAAAACGCATTTTATTGGTAGAGGTTAGCGAATAACAGTAGGACGGTGACAACATGGAGAAACAGACTAAATACGCTTCCCACGCAGGCAGCATTGCCGAGGACTTATTTATTGAGATTTTTTGTGATCTATTTGGACCGGAGAAATCAGAGTTTCTCTTTCTTCAGTTTCCTTTTGTTGATATCAACGGCAATCATAGATATATAGATTTCGCCTTAGAAAATGAGGATATGAAAATTGCTATCGAGATAGATGGGGAGCGATATCATAATCCTCAGCATGTATCCAGCAATAAATATTATGATGATCTTTTGAAGCAAAACAGTTTGATTTATAACGGGTGGAAAGTATACCGTTGGGCTTATCTTCAGCTAAAAAATCAAAGGGAAAGAGTTAAAGATGAGTTAGTCACCTTCGTAGGTGAAATGCCTGCTTTTCGATTATTTGATGGTTATTTGCCTCAACAAAAGGGCAAAGTCCTCGAATTGAAAGATCACCAGAAGGATGCTATAGCTAACTTAGAACAAATGCGAAAAGCAGGGGAGAGTATTGCTTTACTTTATCATGCGACCGGAGCGGGAAAAACAGTGACTGCGGTTAGTGATGCTAAAAAGTACGGAGAGCGAACTCTTTTCTTAGCGCACACGCGGGAACTTATCTCACAGGCCCAAGATACCTTTAAAGAGCTTTGGCCGGAGGCCCAGACGGGTTTATATGTGGCCGAACAGAAAGGCAATAATAATTATGTTGTTTGTGGAAGCGTCCAGAGTATTGTTAATAATCTTGAGCAATTTAATCCTGATGAATTCGGCTATATTATCATCGATGAATGCCATCACAGTACAGCCAATACCTATAAAAGGATTCTGGGACACTTCCAGCCAAAGTTTACATTGGGATTGACGGCCACACCGGAGCGGACAGATGGGGAAGATCTTCTCGAACTTTTTCAGAATATCGCCCATAAGCTCGACTTGAAAACCGCTGTTGAAATAGGTGAATTGACCCCTATCCGCTGTATCAGAATCAAAACGAACATTGATTTTTCAAATGTAAGAATCAACGGAATAAAGTACCATTCTCAAGACTTGGAAAGCAAGCTATTTGTGCCGGAAAGAAACCGCCTACTTGTGGATACCTACCTGAACTACGTCAAAGATAAGAAGACTGTAGTTTTCTGTGCCTCCGTTAAGCATGCAGAGGAGATTGCTAGCCTTTTTCTGGAGAATAATATCCCTAGTGCATCTGTATCGGGTTTGTTAAAGACGAAGGATAGAGCGAAGATCCTGGATCGATATGAGCATGGGGATCTTCAGGTTTTGTGTGCCTGTGATCTATTGAATGAAGGATGGGACAGCCCTCGCACTGAAGTGCTTTTTATGGCTAGACCGACAATGTCTAAAACACTATACATGCAGCAATTAGGTAGGGGTATGCGGAAAAGCAAAGGCAAGGATTATCTTATGGTCTTTGATTTCATAGATAACGCTAACTTATTTAATATGCCGTACTCCTTACACCGAATGTTTAATATCAAAGAGTATCGTCCGGGAGAATGGGTATTGGCCCCGCACGCCCAAAGGGAGATGGACAGGGATTTATTAGCGAAGGGTGAGAAACCGACAGCTTATCTAGACTTTCCGATTGATATTACCGATTATGAGCTGATCGATCTCTTTAACTGGCAGGATGAAGTCAAGGATATGATTTCTCAACTGGAATTTGTCAGGATGGTAGATGTCCAAACTGAAACTGTTGAGCGGTATATCAGAGAAGGAGAAATTCTAGCTGATTTAGAAATTCCATTGGGAGAAAAGCGTAGTTTTAAATACTTCAGAGAAGAAAATGTGAAGAAATATGCAGAGCAATTCCACTGGGAGCTGATTACCCCTGCTAATATGAAAGACAAATTCATGGAAATGGTCAGGACCATGACTATGAGTTTTTCATATAAACCTGTACTGTTAATGGCCATGTTTAAGCATAGGGATGAAGCCGGTCGCGTCAGAATAGATGACTTAATTGACTACTTTATTCAATTCTATGGCGACCGAAAAGAAAAAGGACTTGTAGTTGAAAAGAAGAACTGTATCTATACGAAAGACAATTTTACTCGCAAAGAGGTTGAGGGTAATATCTTTAGGAATCCGTTCAAACGGTTTGAAGATATGCGCTTTATGAAGAGGTCCCGGGATATTGAGTACGTGGAATTCAATCGGCATGTGCTTAAGAAGCTGACTGCAGAAGAAATTGAGTGGATAGTGGAGCATTGTGAAAGAAAGCTAGACGAGTATTACGAGGATAAGTAATAAGAGCATTGTGAAGAGAGTCTATAGAAAGTCCATTATCTAAGAGCTGTGAGCGGTTGAAAATGACAGCTAAATATTTAATAAATAAGGAGTTATCAATGTTACATACAGGTATCTATGAACAACTGATTAATAAGCTCCTTCGCCAAGAGCTCTCCGTCGCCGAAGGCAAGTTGATTCAGTCATCCGCCATCGATCAGGAAGAAGCTCCACGAATTATTTCCAAATATTTAGCGGAAGTACTGGAAACTGCCCTGTCCAATGTTAGGGATAAAGGTGGCAACATCGAAGGCCAAGTGTCGTTAGCCAATCAAATTGTTCAGCTTATAGCCGATCAAGTTTCAGAAGATGCACTGACAGAATTAGCTCTCGATGAGAAGGCAGAGCAACTGTTTGCTTTTATAGATAAAGAAAACAGTGTATTTGCTTTCAATGAGAAGGCTGAAGTCGTGCGTCCGGTAACTTCTCTTGCGGCAAGCTCCTTATTCACCGGAGCGGTACATGAGCCCAGCATGTACACTGAACTCAAAAGGGAAATCTTATCTAGCGACCGTATTGATATGCTCGTCTCCTTTATTAAATGGAGCGGGCTTCGTTTGCTCATTGAGGAATTAAAAAGTTTTACACAGCGCGGCGGTAAGCTTAGAGTAATCACGACTTCGTATATGGGCGCGACGGACATCAAAGCAATTGAGGAACTTGCGGAGTTGACCAATACAGAAATTAAAATATCCTACAATACCAAACGGACCCGGCTGCATGCTAAGGCGTATGTGTTTTACCGTAATACTGGTTTCACTACTGCCTATATCGGTTCATCCAATCTATCCAACGCAGCGCTATCCAGTGGCTTGGAATGGAATGTCAAAACAACGGCTAAGGATTTGCCCGATACAATTAAAAAGATTGATGCCACTTTTGAAAGTTATTGGCATTCCCGCGAGTTTGAGCCATATAACCCTGATCAGAAGCAAAGGTTAGTAAAGGCCTTGAAGCAGGAAAAAGCCATAGATAAAGAAGCTGAAGTGAACTATTACTTCAATCTTACGCCCTTTTCCTACCAGCAGGAAATTCTAGATAAGCTTGAAGTGGAAAGAACGGTTCGGGGACATTATCGCAATTTGATCGTGGCGGCAACCGGAACTGGCAAAACAGTCATCTCCGGTTTTGATTATCTGCGCTTCCGCAAGAAGAACCAAGGAAAACCTTGTCGTCTTTTATTTGTTGCACATCGTGAGGAAATCTTAAAACAGAGCTTGCTCTGTTTCCGGGGGATTCTTAGAGATCCAAACTTCGGTGAGCTATTTGTGGGTGGTTACGAGCCAAGGCAATTGGACTATGTATTTGTTTCAATTCAAACCTTGAATTCTAAAGAATTGACTGAACATACCTCTGCGGATTATTACGATTACATTATTGTCGATGAGTTTCACCATGCTGCTGCGCCAAGTTATGATCAGCTATTAACCTATTACCGACCTCAAATCTTACTGGGGTTGACGGCTACCCCGGAACGCATGGACGGCAAAGATGTCTTAGTTTATTTTGACCAGAGAATCGCAGCTGAGATCCGCTTACCGGAAGCCATCGATCGGAATCTTTTATGCCCATTTCAGTATTTTGGGGTTACTGATACAGTCGATTTAGACAGCTTGAAATGGAACCGTGGCGGTTACAAGAAAAATGAACTTTCCAACCTCTATACCAACAACGATCTGCGAACTATGATGATTATCAAAGGGTTGACGAAGTACGTCACAGATCTGGAAGAAGTCAGGGGTCTAGGATTCTGTGTGTCGAAGGAGCATTCAGCCTATATGGCCAATAGCTTTAACCGTTCCCATATTCCCTCGATTTCTCTGACCTCCGATTCCAGTGACGAAGAAAGGAATACAGCTAAGAAAAAGCTGGTTGAAGGGGAGATTCGCTTTATCTTCGTCGTTGACTTGTATAATGAAGGCGTTGATATTCCGGAAGTCAATACAATTCTTTTCTTGCGGCCCACGGAGAGCCTCACCATCTTTCTCCAACAGCTGGGTAGAGGCTTGAGGCTAGCGGAGAACAAGGACTGTCTGACAGTTCTCGATTTTATTGGCATGGCCAATCGGAAGTATAATTTTGAAGAGAAGTTTGCCGCTCTACTAGGGAATTCTACCAAGAGCGTCCAACGTGAGATTAAGGAGGGCTTTACGTCCCTGCCTAGAGGCTGCTTTATCCAACTGGAACGTAAGGCCAAGGAATATATTCTGGACAATATTCGCAGTTCCTATGGCAATAAGACAGGATTTGTAGCAAGACTAGCTAGCTTCGCGGAAGATACCGGTTTGGAATTAAATCTTGCCAACTTTCTCGCATATACACATCTGGATATTAAAGCGATTTATAGCAAAGGCTCCTTCACACGTCTCTGCGTGTTGAGCGGAGTCAGAGAGGATTTTCAAGAAGAATTGGAAAGCGTCCTTACTAAAGCATTTGCACGAATCTGTGCTATGGATTCCCGCAGGTGGATACATTTTTTACTGGAAGTACTGCCAAGAATAGATGACTTCGAAGAAACTGACTTTAGTGATCTAGAGAAGCGGATGCTGCAAATGTTTCATTATACGGTATGGCAGAAATCCGTGGAAGTATGCGGATTTGAGTCGCTTAAGGAAGGAGTCAGCCATATCAAAGGTAGTCCAGTACTATTTGCGGAATTACTGGAGATCTTGCGCTATAACTATGAGAAGATAGATTTCTTAGACAAGCCGGTAAATGTTGGATTTGACTGCCCGCTCGATCTGCACTGTACTTATACTAGAGACCAGATTTTGGTGGCGTTTGATTTTATGAAACCAGCAACAGTTCGTGAAGGAGTCAAATATTTGCCTGATAGAAAAGCGGATATCTTTTTTATAACTCTCAATAAATCGGATAAAGATTACTCGCCAACCACGATGTACCATGATTACTCAATCAACGACCGCTTGTTCCACTGGCAAAGCCAGAGCACAACCTCTGAGGAATCTGTTACTGGTCAACGCTATATCGACCATAAAGAACAACATAGTAAGGTTATGCTTTTCGTGCGTGAATATAAAACGGATGTCGCCGGAGCTGCACCATATACCTTTCTGGGGTTAGCTGATTATGTTAAACACGAAGGAAGCAGGCCGATGAATATAATTTGGCGCCTACAAGAACCGATCCCTGCAAAATTCATTAAGAAGACAAATAAATTGATTGTAGGTTGACGATAGATAGCGTAGATTGCATTTTTTTGGAAGACAACATACAATGTATGCAAGGTCAGGGAGGCGCCATGCGCATAATGAGTCATTTAAGGGGGAATAGATATGACCTTTAGCCAACCCAAAATAGAAAAAGCAACCTTTGCCGGAGGTTGCTTTTGGTGTATTGAAGCAGCACTTAGTTCAATCGAGGGTGTAATGGAAATACAATCGGGCTATACAGGAGGTCATGATACTAATCCTAGCTATGAGAAGGTTTGTGCCCATACCACGGGGCATCTGGAAGCAGTGCAAATCAAGTTTGATTCCGAACGGATATCTTATGCAGAATTACTCAAGCATTTTTGGCACCAGATCGATCCGACCGATCCGGGTGGACAATTTCATGATCGGGGAGAATCGTATCAAACAGCCATTTTTTATCATTCTGAAGAGCAGCGACTCCTTGCTGAAGCCTCCAAAAAGGCATTAGAGGAAAGCAAGCGCTTTGACAAGCCTATCGTGACCAGCATTCTCCCAGCGTCTCCTTTTTACCCGGCAGAGGATTATCATCAAGGCTATCATAAGAAAAACTCCTTGCGTTATAAGCTTTATCACCAAGGCTCAGGTCGGGAGGCTTTTATTAAGAGGCATTGGACTAAAGAAAAGCCGAAGCTAAAGAAGCGACTTACGCCGCTTCAATATCAAGTGACTCAAGAAAACGGTACGGAACCGCCCTTCCGCAACGAATTTTGGGATCATAAGCAGGAAGGGATTTACGTCGATATCGTCTCCGGTGAACCCTTATTTAGTTCGAAGGACAAATTTGACAGTGGTTGTGGCTGGCCAAGCTTTACCAAGCCACTTTTGAAGGGTTATATCCAAGAAAAGACGGACACTAGCCATCATATGACCCGTACTGAAGTTCGCAGTAGAGAGGCTGATTCTCATCTCGGCCATGTTTTCGAGGATGGACCCGGTCCGGAAGGATTGCGCTATTGTATCAATTCAGCAGCCCTGCGCTTTATTCCTAAGGAAGATCTGGAGCGGGAGGGGTATGGTGATTTTAGTATTCTGTTTCGGTGATTCAGCTGACGCCTCTTCTATAAGAGGCGTTTTTACTTTAGTGACATATTGACATCTTTCGATGTGAGTCATACAATAGACGTATCGATAAAAATAGATGTGAGGTCTTAATAATTATGGAAAATATATATCAGAAAAATGCAAAGGTCTTTAAGGCACTCGGCGACCCGAATCGGCTGATGATTATGGAAATGTTGCAAAGTACTGAGAGATGTGCCTGTGAGATTCTTGAGGATTTGCATATCGGACAATCAACCTTATCACACCACATGAAGATTCTTTGTGATTCCGGACTTGTGGATAGTCGGAGGGAAGGGAAGTGGATGCACTATTCAATTAATAAAGAAGGGTGTGAAGCTGCTAAGAAGCTGCTAGATGAAATAACAAGCCAGAAGGAAAATAATAATGTGGGAGGTCTTAAATGTGAGTGTTAAAGCTCCAACGAAGTTATCTACTCTTGATCGCTTTCTAACGCTGTGGATTTTCCTAGCCATGGGGATAGGAGTGTTAGGGGGATACCTCTTTCCAAGTCTCGCTAAGACTTTAGAGAGCATGAGTACTGGTACGATTTCATGGCCTATAGCCATCGGTCTGATAATTATGATGTATCCACCCTTGGCAAAGATTAAATATGAGGAAATAGGCAAAGTAGCCCAAAATAAAAAGGTACTTCTCCTGTCCTTGGTTCAAAACTGGGTCATCGGCCCTGTGTTGATGTTCATCTTGGCCGTCTTGTTACTACCTGATATGCCAAACTATGCTATTGGCCTGATTATCATTGGACTTGCTCGCTGCATTGCCATGGTTATTGTTTGGAATACTTTAGCTAAAGGGGATAACGAATATTGCGCTGCCCTAGTCGCCTTGAATTCTATCTTCCAGATTCTTTTTTATTCGGTATATATATATTTCTTTGTCACCGTCTTGCCTCAATGGTTAGGACTTTCCTGGGGTGGGCAAGTGGTCCATGTTGCCATGGGGGATGTAGCTAAGAGCGTTTTAATCTATTTAGGAATTCCTTTTGCAGCCGGTTTTTTAACCCGATTTATTTTCTTAAGAGTTAAGAACAAAGAGTGGTATGAAAAGGTCTTTCTACCTAAAATATCGCCTCTCGCTTTAATCGCCTTGTTATATACCATCATTGTGATGTTTGTCTTAAAAGGACAATTTATCGTGGCTCTGCCCTTTCATGTGGTCCGCATTGCTATTCCGCTGCTAATCTATTTTGCCATTATGTTCTTGATTAGTTTTTATATGTCCCATAAGCAAGGGGTCAATTATGAGCAGACAGTAACTCTTGCCTTTACCGCAGCCAGCAATAACTTTGAACTCGCTATTGCTGTAGCAGTTGCCGTTTTTGGCATCGCTTCGGATCAAGCCTTCGCAGCCGTTATAGGTCCACTGGTTGAAGTGCCAGTGATGATCGCCTTGGTTAATCTTGCTTTTTACTTTAAGAGAAAGTATTTCGATAAAAGAGGGGCTGCAAACCCGACTATGTAACAACAAAAGTGAGTCCTAACAAAATAGATTTTCCGTGAGGTAAAAAGACATGAACAAAGTAAATGTTGCCTTCGTCTGTGTTCACAATTCTTGCCGTTCACAGATGGCTGAAGCCCTTGGTAAAAAGCTAGCTGCTGATGTATTTAAGTCCTATTCAGCGGGTACTGAAACTAGGCCTTCGATCAACGAAGACGCAGTGCGGATTATAAAGCAGCTCTATGCTATTGATATGGAAAAAACGCAGTTTTCCAAGCTTCTTCAAGATATCCCCCAACCGGATATAGTGATTACGATGGGGTGTAATGTTAATTGCCCCAATGTACCATGCAAATACAGAGAAGACTGGGGACTAGAAGATCCAACGGGGAAAAACGATGTAGAGTTTATTCAAACAGCAAAAACGATAGAAAATAAGCTTTTAGAGCTTAAAGAGCGGATAGTAAGAGGTCAAATTAAAGTTTGAGTGAGGATGAGGTGGAATATGTTATCCATCGACACGAAAAGAGAGATTAAGATCATACAAACATCTACTCATTTGGACTTCCATGATAAGTTGGGTGCGTGGAAGGTTCGTTGGGGTATTGACAGAATGAATTATAAAGTCGAGCCGGGACTTTATCGGGTGGGGAACCCCGATGGGAGTTCTCCCGTGCTCGTTACTGCGAATTATAAACTGACGTTTGATAGCATGCGCAAAGAATTATCAGGATTAGACACATGGATTCTAGTTCTTGACACCAAAGGGGTCAATGTTTGGTGTGCTGCAGGCAAGGGGACCTTTGGAACAACAGAACTTATCAATCGCTTGGCTATCACCCAACTCGATAAAGTTGTATCACATCGAACGCTGATCTTACCTCAGTTAGGCGCTCCGGGTGTAAGTGCCCATGAGATCACCAAGCATACGGGATTTAAGGTTACCTATGGACCGGTGAGAGCAAAGGATATAAAGGAGTTTATTCAAGCGGGGATGAAGGCTACCGCTGAAATGAGAACAGTTCAATTCAATACTTATGATCGGCTGGTTTTGACTCCGATTGAATTTGTGGGCACCATGAAGATATCCTTGATGATTTTTGGCGTACTCTTTTTGTTGAACCTTATGGGTCTGGGACCTTTTGGTTGGGTTGATTTTTATGGCTATATGGGCGCCGTAATTGTCGGAAGCGTCTTAACGCCGGTGTTGTTACCTTGGATCCCCGGGCGTGCCTTTGCTTGGAAAGGTTGGCTATTAGGATTTGTCTGGGCTATTCTGGTGAATGGGCTAAATGGATGGCCTTATGAACCAGGGTATAGCTTACTTCAGGCGCTTGGGTATATACTTGTTTTTCCTGCCATATCGGCGTATTTAGCCATGAATTTCACCGGTTCTTCAACTTACACTTCCTTTTCCGGTGTTTTGAAAGAGATGAGGATCGCCATTCCGGCTATTATTATTTCAATTGTAATAGGTTGCTTATTGATAATGATCGGTAGCATTATCTAAAAATATTAAGGGGAGAAAGGGAGGTAAGTATGAAGCACCAATATTTAAAAAACGTTTCCACCTTAAAGTTGGAACAGAGCCGATGCACAGGCTGCGGAAAATGTTTCGAAGTATGCCCCCATCAGGTTTTTGCGATGATGAACCGTAAAGCAAATATCGTCGATAAAGACCGTTGCATCGAATGTGGCGCATGCGTAAAAAACTGCTCGTTTCATGCCTTAGAGGTCAAACCAGGTGTGGGTTGTGCTTCTGCTATTATCAAGGGCTGGTTAACCGGCACAGAACCTAGCTGCGACTGTTCCTCTGATAGTGGAGGCTGTTGCTGAGCCGGCAAGTGCATTCTGTTACGATGCCTGTTGAAAAATGGTTGGTGAAGCAATGATGAGGTCATTGCTTCTTTTTGGCCGGTGTAAAAATGCTGTGAAAAATGCTATACTATAATAAGTAGATAGTTTTAAGTTGAAGTAGAACTTTTTAGGAGCGTGGATATGGGAGCAAAAAAGAAAAAACAAGTCATCGGTGTTATTAATCAGTTAGATCTGATTAAACAGTCTCCAAGCAAAATGAATTCCTCGATGGAAATCGTCAGGCAGGGTGTAGGAGTTCATCGCGACAAGACGAAGTACAACAGGAAAAAAATGAAGCAAGAAAACGTTTATGATGGGTATCATTGTGTATCGAATGGGGCGATATAGAATGATACCCATCATTATTTTTGCATAATTTTGTGTAGGACACAATTAACCGGCCACGAATGTACAATAAAGTATTGCAAGTTAAATCCTTCCATCTTATTATTAAACGATGAGGCTATTAGATAATGCCTCAAATCAAATAATAAGAAAGGCGGTCCTTACATGAGTGAAAATCAGCTACCCAGTCAATTTGAAAGTTTTGGTGAGGCGCGACAGCAAGGGTTTCTCGCTGTAAAAAACTTAAAAGACCAGGGTAAGAAAGTGGCCGGGGTGTTCTGTACCTATGCCCCCCTAGAGCTTGTGCTTGCTGCAGGGGCCGTGCCTGTCGGACTTTGCGCCTTTAGCGATGAAACCATCCCTGAAGCGGAAAAAGTACTGCCGAGGAATCTTTGTCCTCTGATCAAGTCCAGCTATGGTTTTGCCATCACCGATAAATGTCCATATATGTATTTCTCTGATCTGATGATCGGAGAAACCACTTGCGACGGCAAGAAAAAAATGTATGAGCTTTTAGGGGAAATCAAAAACCTCCATGTGATGCAGCTTCCCCAATCTCAAAATGATGAAGCATCAAAGGAACTTTGGTACAAGGAAGTCTTGCGCCTGAAGGAAAGAATCGAGCAGGATTTTGGAGTGACCATCACCGATGAGAATATTAAAAAGGCCATCAAGATTAAAAATGAAGAACGCAAACTCTTAAAAGAATTTTATGAGCTCAGCAAAGCTTGCCCTCCGCCGATCACGGGTGCTGAGCAGTTGAAGGTACTTTACGGCTCCCAGTTTAAGTTTGACCCGGGGACCAAGCTGCGGGATATCAGGGAAGCCATCGATAAGGTCAAGGCAGATCAGGCTAATGGCGTCGAAAATGTTGCTAAGTCGGCGAAAAGAATTTTGATCACCGGCTGTCCTTTAGCAGGAGTCACTGAGAAGGTTGTGAAAGCCATCGAGGAATCCGGCGGGGTAGTGGTCGCCTATGAAAACTGTATCGGGATCAAGCCCATTGAAAATCTGGTGGATGAAACCATCGATCCCTACCAAGCCATTGCCGACCGTTATCTGAAAATCGGCTGCTCGGTGATGACTCCCAACACCAACCGGATGGAGCTACTGACTCGTCTGGTTGATGAATTCAAGGTCGACGGCGTGGTGGAAATGACCCTCCAGGCTTGCCATACCTACAATCTGGAGACGGCTCAGATCAGAAACCTTATGCAAAAAGAAGAGGTGCCCTTTATCAGCGTCGAGACCGACTATTCCACTTCAGACGCTGCCCAGCTCAAAACCAGACTGGCAGCGTTTATCGAAATGCTCTCGTGAGAAAGATCTTTGTAGGTATTGATTCAGGCTCCACCATGTGTAAATCCGTGGTCATGGAGGAGGAGAGAATCATCGATACCTTGGCCGTGAAGACGGGGTGGAATCCCCGTGCTTCCGCCGAGGAAAGTCTAGGGATCTTGCGGGAAAGAAATGGTCTGGACGGTCAAGAGCTTGTCATCGCGGCCACAGGGTACGGCCGGGAGGCCATCGAGTTTGCGGACTATACGTTTACGGAGATTACCTGCCACGCCTATGGAGGAATGTATCTGATGCCCGGGATTCAGGGTATCATCGACATTGGCGGGCAGGATAGCAAGGTCATCCAGATTCAAAACGGGAAGCCAATCAACTTCCTGATGAATGATAAATGCGCTGCCGGAACGGGTCGCTTTTTGAAAATGGCCTGCGATAATCTGGAGATTCCTTTGGCGAATATCGATGAATTTACCGATTCCCAGGAGGCTGTGTCCATCAACAGCATGTGCACCGTTTTTGCGGAATCGGAGATCATCGGGCTCTTGGCCATGCAGAAGGACCGGGCCCAAATCATGGCCGGGGTTCTGCAATCCATTGCCCGGAAGATACAGCAGCAGGCCGGTAAAATCGACTTTACCACCGATCAGCCCCTTCTGATGACTGGCGGATTATCCAAATCCGCGTTGCTGATCGACACTATAGCCCAAGCGATCGGCTATGAGGTTAAATCCTGTGCTGAAGCCGTCTATGCCGGAGCTATTGGGGCCTGTATTTGTGCGGCTAATAAAGAGAACTGAGTGCCGAGCGTATTTAACGAGATTAAAAAAGCTTCAAGCTGCCAAACTGGCGCTTGAAGCTTTTTTTAATGGTCTTTGTATTGTTGATCAAGGAGTTCATAAATTATAAAGAAGGAATTTGTACGGTTATAAGCGAAGTAGAATGAAGCAGAATATGGGAAATAATGGTTATTACATCGACTGCTAAATTTGTAAATGCTGAATACGAATAAGGAAAAGCAAAATTGAAGAAAAGGAATTTACAGTAATGTTTTCATTACTAAACGCAAGTATAACGATTGGTCTTGCTTTAGCAGGCTATTGGTTATTTAAAAAGATCAACTTTCCGGCACCCTCAATTATGGGACCGATGATCTTTATTGGTATATATCAAGTGTTGGGAGGGGGGCTGCCCGAGCTTTCCTTGACGATTGTCAACATATTTCAGCTCATTATAGGGTTGTCTTTAGGGGCAAGAATCAATCACCAGAAGCTGTCTGATTTACGCAAGGTCTTACGCCCCTCTTTAGTTATAGCGGTTTGGACTTTGCTATCAACCTTGGGCATGACCTTTCTTTTGCTTCAATTTACACCCAATATTGCTACAGCTCTTTTTTCCGCCGCCCCCGGTGGGATCTCAGAGATGACGGTTGTCGCCTTAGCCTATGATACCGAAGTGCCCATTGTATCCACCTATCAATTTGTACGCTTAGTGGTCATTATCAGTGTGGTGCCGATTATCGCCCGGTGGTTAAAGAAGAGAACACCAACTGGGCAAAAACAGGTTGTAATGAATGGGGGGCAAAAGCAACAATTAACGGCTGGGGACATCGAGGCAATAGAGTTAATAGAGTCAGTAGAGCCAGTAGAAAAAATTGGGTTAAGGACTCAGTTATCCCTGTACAGTCTTGGCCTGATGGGAGGTCTACTTCTGCTGGTCTTGGGCTTTCCGGGGGGTGGGGTGATTGGAGCAATGACAGCTTTGGCACTGGCTAACGTATTGCTCAAAAAGCAGTATCAATTTCCTGGCTCTGTTATGCAATTCGCTCTACTAGGGATTGGCATGAGCATCGGGCTAGAGTTTTCACCGGAGGTGGTGCGGACGATCCAGGATATGCTGTGGCCTATCATCGGCTTTTCCCTGCTCATTGTGCTTAGTAATCTTGCCGTGGGGTGGTATATACATCATCTGACCCATTGGGATATCATTACCTGCCTATTGAGTTCGGCTCCCGGTGGTCTGAATCAAATGCTCGTGGTTTCTGAAGAGATGAAGGCCGATACCCTGACCATCAGCATACTGCAATTAGCACGTCTTTTAATCATTATTACCTGCATCCCGATTATTGCGGCTATGTTTATTTGATTAAGGAGTGAAGTGATGCAAGACAATAACACCTATGAAGTCAATGTCATAAGAAGGTTCATGGAACAAGCTTTTATTGCCTGTGGAGTACCTGAGGCCGATGGGAGAATTGTCAGTGATAACCTGCTCTACGCGGAACTGCGTGGGATCAAGAGCCATGGTGTAAGCCGCTTTCCTATCTATTTACGCCGTATTCAAAAGGGGGCGGTGAATCCCCAGCCGCAGATAACTATCGAGCAAAAGGCCCCCGGCATATTAGCGGTGGATGGGGATAACGGATTGGGCGCTGTGGGAATGCTGCACGCTCTAAACCGAGGCATGGAACAAGCTGGGCAGGCAGGGGTCTGCGTCATTGGGATGAAGGGAAGCAACCATTTTGGGGCCTCAGGCTACTATTGTCAGCTTGTTGCAGAGCAGGGCTTCGTCTCTATAATCCTTACGGACTCACCACCAGCGACGCCGCCTTGGGGAGGTAAGGAGGCCTATTTTGGGACGAATCCCATTGCCTTTGGCCTGCCGCGAGCCCAAAAACCGCATATCATCGTGGATCTAGCTACTTCTCTTGTAGCGCGTGGTAAGATTATCCGAGCAGCCGCCCAAGGGGAAGTAATTCCTGAGGGATGGGCCCTTGATAAAGAAGGCCTTCCTACAACTGATGCCCAGGCCGCCTTGGCGGGTGTTTTGCTGCCTATGGCCGGTGCCAAGGGTTATGCCCTGAGCTTAGCGGTGGAACATTTAGCAGGTGTCATGGTGGGTGCAGGATTTGGCAAAGAAGTGGCATGGCAATACAGTGAAGAGAATAAGCCGGCTAATGTGGGTCATTTCGTCATTTTAGTCAAGGCCGAGGCATTTTTGACCTTGGAAGCCTATCATCAGCGCACGGAACAGTTTGTTGAAGAAATCAAACAGATCCCTTTGGCACCGGGGTACCAAGAAATCAAGCTACCTGGGGAGCGTGAATGGGAACAAGAGCAGCGCTCAGTAGTTCAGGGGGTCACTCTGGACGATGACTTGCTTGCCTCGCTTCAGGTGATTGCACAAGAGTTGAATATCAAGCTATAGGTCATATTGTCTTCTTACTTAGGAGGATTACTTATGATCAGAATTGTCTATACCATGACCCTTGGCCACAATCGGGATATTATCAATAAACTGATATCTGCCAAGGAGTCCAAGGATGTCTCTATAGAGGTCTTACAAACGGCCAGTCCACAAGAGCTAATGGAGTATGACGTTGACAATACCATCGTGATTGCCCGTGGAATTTACTTCCTAACTCTCAGTAAGAGATTTAGGCATGCACGTGTCGTTGAACTAGCTGTCACCGGCTATGATATCATGAGGGGAATTGTGGAGTGTAAAAATGTTTATCAGGCCCGAAAAATTGCCATTATCCTCTCGGAAACTATTCAGGTCGAGAAAAGCTTTATTGAGGACACACTGGATGTTCAGCTCACGGTTTTTCCGGTCAAGGATTATGGTCATGTGGCGGATGTTTTTAGCTTCGTCAAGCGTCTAGGCTTCGATGTTATTCTTGGTGGGTTTACAGTTTTTCGCATGGCCAAAAGCGAGGGCATCCATTCTGTAGCCATAACTATGGGATATGAAGCGAATCATTTAGCCTTCAATGAGGCATTCAGCGTAGCCAAGGCCATCATCGAAGAACGCAAGAAAAACGAGCTTTTTAAGATCATTCTTGAAAGCACTGATGAAGCGGTTATCGCTTACGATAATCAGGGATTAATCATGGCATACAATCAGGCGGTCTATGGCATTTTGGATATCCCTACCTACGAGCTTCTAACGGGCCAAGAGCTCTCTATCATCTTGCCACACTATAAAGAAGCCCAACTGAATAAGGAAAGCTATACAAATAACGAAGTCATCACCATTAACAACCGCGTGGTTGTGATCAATAAAAGAAACATTATCATTGAACAAAAAAATCAGGGCGCGGTATTGATGCTGCAAAACGTCGATACTTTGCAAAAGGCAGAGATTGATGTGCGCCAGAAATTAAACAAGAAAGGCTTAGCAGCAAAATACAATTTTGACGCGATCATCGGTCGCAGTGAAGTTATTCTGAAAACCATTCGAATTGCCCAAAAATATGCTGTTGCGAACTCCAATGTGTTGATTATGGGCGAAACAGGGACCGGAAAGGAGCTATTTGCCCAAAGTATTCATAACAACAGTATGCGGCGCAACCAACCTTTTGTTGCCATAAATTGTGCGGCACTTCCTGAACAGTTACTGGAAAGTGAACTTTTCGGCTATGTGGGGGGAGCTTTTACAGGGGCGGCTAAAGGCGGAAAAGTGGGACTTTTTGAATTAGCTCATCGAGGGACTCTCTTTTTAGATGAAATAGCCGATATGCCTCTTGGTTTACAGGCAAAACTCTTGCGGGTATTGCAGGAAAGGGAAATCCGCAAACTTGGAGATGACAAGAACATTCCCGTTGACGTACGAATTATTACGGCTACCAATGAAGATTTACGTTTAAAAGTGCAAGATGGTAAGTTTCGTCAAGACCTTCTCTATCGCATCGATATACTCAGCTTAATCATTCCACCCCTACGCGAGCGTAAGGAAGACATTAAAGATCTTGCGAAGGCCTTTTTGGCTGACTTTCCTCGGGGCCATAAGCCAATCTCCCTAAGCTTCGAGGGGCTCTTTGAACTCATGCAATATGAATGGCCGGGTAATATTCGTGAGCTGCGCAATGTTTGTGAACGTTTATCCGTACTCTCTGAGAACAAAATGATTGGGGCTCAAGAGGTCAAGGATGTTTTGCGGATTAAAGAGGCGCCTCGGTTAACTCTAATGACACCGCTATCGGATACCCGAAATCAACGACAGCAAGAAAAACCAAGTAAAATAACTCAACAACAGATGGCAGAGATGCTAGGAATAAGCCGCACCACCTTGTGGCGCCGAAAAAGGGAGCAGATTAGACCATACGACCGTTAACAGCGGAAGTATGGTTTTTTTTATGTCTGTGCATGGGTGAAAAAACAAATGAAACTCTATGAAACAATAAACAGTTGCACAGTGCAAAAAAATGTTAAGAAAATCACGAAAAGCGAAAGGAGATTTTGAGTAAATAGTTCGAATTGGCAGAATATACCAAATGTATTCGAAATATGATATAGCAAGGTTACTTCGTATGGGCAAATAGAAAAGTTGTGCAGTTTAAGATAGAGAGTTTTCGGAATATTTAGTGAGTTGGCATGGATTTTGCACTTACATAGTGTAGCGCTGAGGATGGGAGGGAATCTCGTTTTGATAAACAGTGAAATGAAACCAGTTATCGGTATCACCATGGGTGATCCGGCAGGAATCGGGCCGGAGATTGTGGCTAAAGCTGCTGCCGCGGGAATCTTGGATAGGGATGCTCGTTCCATTATCGTAGGGGATCAGCGTTTATTTAAATATGGAATGCAGATTGCCAGGGTCAACGTAGATTTTCAAGTAGCCTCAACTTTGGATGAAGCCTTAAGGATGAAGGGGATCGTCGTTTTAGATACTAAGAGATTTAATCCTGCGGATTTAGTCATGGGTGAATTGAGCGCTGATTGCGGGAAGGATGCAGCAACCAATCTCCAAACCTGTGTGGAGTATTGTCGGCAAGGGTTGATGGATGGACTCTGCTTTGCTCCCAATAACAAGGCAGCTATGAAGAAGGCGGGCTTTGTCTTGCAGGGGGCGATCGATTTGTTGGCAGGCTTTTTTCAGTATGAAGGCAACCGCGGCGAATTGAACGTGCTAGACGATGTCTGGACTGCTCGTGTTACCAGTCACATCCCTGTGAAAGAGATTAGTGCTCAATTGAGCGAGGAGAGAATACTCAGGTCCATTCACTTAGTGAATAAGACGCTTAAGCGGGCGGGTATTGCCCACCCTCACATCGCAGTGGCAGCCCTAAATCCCCATGGGGGGGAAGATGGCACTTGCGGTAGGGAGGAGATTGAGATCATTTCCCCAGCTATTGAGGGAGCCAGAGCCTTGGGCATTAAGGCCGAAGGCCCATTTCCCGCCGACACCCTGTTTATTAAGCTGTTCAATAAGGAATATCATGCGGCAGTGACGATGTTCCATGATCAGGGCCAGATTGCCATGAAGCTCAAAGGATTTGATCAGGGGGTTACAGTGATGGCAGGCTTACCCATTCCAGTTACCACCTGTTCACATGGCTCTGCATTTGATATCGCAGGTCAAGGGATTGCCAGCCCTGGGGCATGGGAGAGTGCCTATGAGCTTGTGGTTAAAATGGCCGAGATGGATCGACAACATAGGTGCTAGGGAGGGTAAATCAGTGAAGCTAGGTTTTATCGGCCTGGGTCAAATGGGTAAACCGATGGCCTTAAATTTACTTGAAAGCGGGGATGAATTAATCGTCTATGATCAGGCACCGAACAATTACCCCGAGTTTAAACAACAGGGGGCACGGGTAGCCAGAGTACTACAGGATACGGCAGAAGCGGAGATTATTTTTTGCTCTCTCCCCAACAGTGAAATTGTGTATGAGGTAGTGCTGGGGAAGAAAGGACTCAAGCAGTTCCTCCGGCCAGGGCAAATCATCGTGGATACGAGCACTATCAAGTACAGTACCACGCTGGACCTTGCTAAGGAATTGGGGGCACTGGGAGTGGAATTTCTCGATGCGCCGGTCTCAGGAATGGAGGCGCGCGCTAAGGAGGGAACCCTCACCATAATGTGCGGCGGCGAGCACGAGGTTTTCACCAAAGTGACTCCCTATCTCCGATGGATTGCCGACAAGATCCTCTATATGGGCAAGAGCGGATGTGGTCAGCTGACTAAGCTTATCAATCAATTGTTATTTGATATCAATGGAGCTGCTCTGGCTGAAATTCTCCCTATGTCCGTTAAACTCGGCCTTGATCCCGAGAAGGTGGGGGAGGTCGTCAACAGTGGAACGGGTAGGAGCTATGCCTCGGAGTTTTTCATCCCCGCGATTCTTAAGGGTAGCTTTACCGGAGGGTATCCGATGAAACAGGCCTATAAGGATTTGGCCAGTGGAGCGGAAATCTCAGCCAACCTCTGTATCCCCATGCCTGTACTCAGCGCGGCGACGACGACCTATCAGGTTGCCTTGCTTAGGGGACTGGGTGATCGGGATAAAGGCGGTATGATCGGAGTGTTTGAGGAGCTGCTTCAGGTACAATACCGTAAATCCCCAACCGAAAACTAATGGGTGTTAGACCGATTGCGGTGAACAGGGAAGGAAGGACTCGGATGAAATTAGCCTATACCATAAGCGGGCCGGATACCAAGGCGAAGTATCTAGCCTATGGAGGAGCCTTGAAGGACATATTAGCCAGCTTGCATGAGATTGGTTACCAGGGAGTCGAGTTATTTGTTCGCGATCCGCGGGAAATCGACCCGAGGAAATTAGAACAGCTCTTAGAGCTTAATCAGCTGGAATTGGCTGCCCTCGGTACAGGTCCTATGGTTTCCGAAGATCGATTATGTTTTACCTCCCCGGATGAGACGATTCGGATTGAGGCGATAACGAGGACAAAGGCAGTCATTGATTTAGCCGCCCGGTTTGGATCCCAAGTTAATGTAGGTAAATTGCGTGGAGATCTTGTCCGAGGAGATGAGGCGCGTTCAAAACACCTGAGGAGTTGTGCATTTAAGGAGCTGAGTGACTACGCTGTAGCTAAAAATGTGCTGATCACCCTAGAGCCCCAATGTCGATTTGCCATCAACAACCTTAATTCCACCCAGGAGGCCTTGGCTTGGCTCCAAGAGCAGCAACTGCCTAATTTGTACCTCATGCTTGATGTGTTTCACATGAATATCGAAGATAAATCCATCGCAGCCAGCTTTATCGAAGCCAAGAAGCAGACGATCCATATCCACCTGGCAGATAACCAAAGGGGTGTTCCGGGAACGGGAAGCCTGAATTTCCCTGAGATAATCCGAATCTTAATGGCTTTAGAGTATAATCGCTATCTTTCGTTGGAGATCGAGCAGACGCCCAGCAGCTATGAAGCAGCCGCCAAAGCCTATACCTATATTCAGACACTCATCGACGATAATTGAGTGATCCTAGAAAAAGTGAAGTGATAAGGCAATGGAACTAGACAATAAAACAATCAATTCTCGAGAATTGTTTAAGGGAATCAAGGGCGCTTATCCTCGAGCCATGTTTAAGTCAGTGGGTTATACCCAGGAAGACCTAAGGAAACCGGTCATTGGCGTCGTCAGCTCATGGTCGGAAATCCATCCCGGCAGTTACCCCAATAAAGAGCTTGCCGAATTCGTGAAGGCAGGAGTTTGGGCCGCCGGTGGAACACCAGTGGAGTTCCACACCCTAGCTATCTGTGATGCCATAGCTCAAGGAGTAGGCATGCACTATTCCCTGCCCAGCCGAGAAATTGTCGCTGCGGAAATTGAGTTGATGGTGGGCTCAGGTGGATTTGATGGTCTAGTGTTGCTTCCCTCCTGTGATAAATCCCCCGGAGGCATGCTGATGGCTGCCGCCCGCCTTAATCTACCGACCATCTTTCTGCCCCCGGGTCCTATGCTTCCCCACTTTGACAGTCAAGGTCAACAATGGGTGATGTCGGATATTAAGGAAGCTATGGGGGCTTTCCAGAAGCAACGGATTGATGAAAAGCTCTTCAAAGCCATTGAAACAGACACCTGCACCACAGTGGGCGTTTGCGGAATGATGGGAACCGGAAACACCATGGGGTGTTTAATCGAAGCGTTGGGGATGTCCCTCCCCGGCACCTCGACGACTCCTTCGGTCTATGCGGAAAAGAGACGCCAAGCCAAGGAGACGGGAAAGCGTATCGTGGAGATGGTGAAGGAGGATTTGCGTCCCCGTCAGATTATGAATGTGGAGAGTATAGCTAACGCTGTGCGTTTTGTCATGGCCATTGGTGGTTCAACCAATACCATATTGCATTTACCGGCCATTGCGAAGGAGGCAGGTGTGGAATTAACCCTTGATGATATCGATACACTTTCGGAACACACCCCCTGTGTTGCCAAGTATAAGCCCTCTAGTAAATACACCCTGTGGGATTTTTTTCAGGCCGGGGGAGTCGGGGCCATCCTCAAGATTATTGCCCCCTTGCTCCATAAAGAGGTACTAACAGTGACTGGCAAGACCATCGAAGGGCATTTTAGTGAGGTTAAAAAGTGGCAAACCCTTCGCCCCCTAGATAATCCCCTGCAGCCTAAGGGAGGAATCGTGGTCCTGAGGGGTAACCTAGCACCGGATGGCGCTGTGATCAAGGTTAGCGGTGTAAAAGACGCACCAAAACGCCAGGTGGGGATCGCCAAAACCTTCGAATCGGAAGAGGATCTCTTGGTGCACATCATGACCAAGGAAATCAAACCGGGGGATGTATTAGTCATCCGCAATGAGGGACCCGCCGGGGGGCCGGGGATGCGAGAAATGTCCATTCCCGCTGCTTTGCTCACGGGCATGGGTCTGGGCGACAGTGTTGCCATGATCACCGACGGCCGATTTTCCGGAGCGACCCGCGGCTTTTGCATTGGGCATGTTGCCCCAGAAGCCTGCGTCGGAGGACCGATTGCTATTGTCCAGGATGGTGATTCCATAGAAATCGATATCGAACACAAGACACTGAACCTGCAGGTGAGTCCGGAAGAGATCGGCAAGCGCCTAGCGAACCTCCCTCCACAAAAAAAGTCAACGGTTAAGGGATTTTTAGGGGTCTATGCACGCAACGTTAGTCAGGCGGACAAAGGTGCAATTCTTGAGTAAATTAGCGAGTTGGAGGGAGGTGAGGTGGGTCTAAAAGGTAGGCTACGGTATTCGGGGAGGAAGGGCTAAGGTTCTTATATTAACGACAAAGTTAAAAGGAGTTGGAGCTATGAAAAAGTATTTTCGGTCAATGGTGATGATAACCGCACTATTACTTTTGTTAGGCTCGATAGCGGGTTGTAGCAGCAGTAGTAGTGGTGATCAAGCAAAAGGCTCAAGTTCCGGCACGGAAAAAGTTGCAAGTTTTCCTGAAAAGGATTTTGAATTTATAGTGCCCATGGGAGCGGGCGGTGGCAGCGATGTATTCTGTCGTACTCTAGTGAAGACTGTTGCTGATAATAAGCTGAATCCCACCAACATTAACGTCATTAATAAGCCTGGTGGCTCTGGTTCCATAGGCTGGTCCTATGTGGCTAATGATCACAAAGGTAACCCTTATGAGTTAAGTACAGTGAGCTCTAGCTTCTATACGGGTCCTTTATCGGGCCAATCCCCCGTATCCTATAAAGATTTCACCCATATCATCGCTGTAGCTGAAGACCCGACTTTGCTCGTTGTCCCGACAAATTCTCCTTATCAAACCATGGAACAACTTCTAGAAGCAGCTAAAGCCAAACCGGAAACCATCAGTGCCGGTGGTTCTAGCGGTCTCTCCATGGATGCTGTTGTATTCTATGCCCTCAGTGATAGTGCAGGGGTGCAAATGAAGTATGTGCCTTTTGCCGGTGGTGGGGAAGTCATGACATCCGTCCTTGGCGGCCATGTTACCTTCGGCTTCTTAGGGCCAAGCGAAGCAGCTTCACAGCTTGAAGCGGGTAAAATGAGAGCTTTAGCAGTTACTACCGAAGATCGTGCCGGTGGGATTCTGAAGGATGTTCCTACCTTAAAAGAACTGGGTCATGATGTGGTCTTATCTCAGCTGCGGGGTGTTGTAGCTCCTTCCGGTATCTCTCAAGAGGCTGTGACTTATCTGCATGATATGTTCAAAAAAGCTACTGATACTCCAGCATGGAAAGAATTTGTCAAGAATAATTTCATGGAAGAAAAGCTTATGGGACCGGATGAGTTCTTGCAAGCTAGCCAAGCCCAAAATGATATGTATACCAAGTACTTAGACAAAGTAGAAAAGTAATGACTCAATAGCACCATCGGAGGAGGCTTTTTTGAAGCTGAAGCCTCCTCCTCGTCCTCCCATGATCAATAGCTAGAAGGCCTTGTGAATTCATGCACTTAAATGTGACAGTACACACTCAAGGAGGGAAATTGATGCTCATTGATAAAGAGAAGTGCATTGGCTGCGGGATATGTGTACCCTACTGCCCGACGGGAGCCATCAGTATGTCGGATAAAAAGGCTACGATCGATCAAGTGCTCTGTGTGGAATGTGGCAATTGTATTCGCCCCAGAGTGGTAAGATGTTCGCCTCAAGCTATCTACGAACCCTATGAACAAATCAAAGGAACGCCCCGAGAAGTGAGACGCTACTTCAGTGATCCTGCCACAGTCCATGGGGTGACCGGAGTACCTGGCAGGGGAACTGAGGAAGTCAAGACCAACGATGTCACTGGCCGTGTGTGCCGTGGTGAGGTCGGTATTGCTATCGAAATGGGGCGACCCTGTATCGGAACCACCTTTGCCGAAGTGGAGAAGCTGACTAAGGCCTTAGCTCCCTACGGTATTGAATATGAAGAAGGCAATCCATTGACTCATCTATTAGAAGACAGAGCTAAGGGTGTTTTTAAAGAAGTATATAAAAGTGAAAGTGTTCTTTCCGCCATTGTGGAATTTACGGTTAAGCTCGAACATATGGCGGAAATTTTAGAAACCATCAAAGGCACAGCCAAGGAATTGGATACAGCCTTTTCCCTCGACCTTATCTGTTGCTTTGAAGAGGATGGTAGTGTACCAGCGTTGCCGGAACTAGAACGTTTAGGAATGAAGCCTAGAGCCAACGCCAAAGTCAATCTAGGCATGGGCAGACCTTACAAAATTGTCCGTGAGGCATAGGGAGGGATAGAGGATGACCCATTCATTGCATCGTCGAGGTGGAGAAGCTGACTTAAAAAACGACTATGTCCTGCTGGTTACGGCAGCTTCTGGCATCAATCATGTCGGTTCAAAGGATAAATTGCGGCAAGTCCTAGAAGAGGTTTGGAAAATCGGCCCCACCAATATTGGCTCAAATGAAACGGGAACTATACTTTCCGGCGTGGACATCGAGGAGATTAGAGCGAATTTAATGGACATTCCGCGTGTGCGTTGTAATTTTGCGAGTAAGGAGAAAATACGTCAGGCTATTGAACGCCTGCTGGAATTAGATTTGGGAATGTCGGTTACAGTTTCCGGCCCCACGATGGATATTCTGGAGTTGTGTAAGGAATATGGAATTAAGCCTCATTCCGTTAACTTCTCCTTAGATATTTGGGGAAAAAAAAAGAAATTACCTCCCGAGGAGGCGTTAGAGCTTCTCACCATGTGCGGGCATAGCTTGATTTCTAAGATCCTTGTGGAGGAGACTGTCACAAAAGTGCGTGAGGGTAAAATGTCACCAGCGAAGGCAGCCATCAAAATCGGTCATCCCTGCGTCTGCGGTATTTATAACCCAGACCGTGCTCAAGCCATCTTGGCGAGAGTGGCTCCTCATAATGAAGATAGTGGAGGGGAGGGCTTGTAATATGCGCATGGCCAATCGGATTACTAGCATCATTATCTTTTTATTTGGGCTCGCAGTCTTTATTGGAGCTCAGAAATTAGACTATATCCTAAAAGGAATTCCCGGTCCCGGTTTTCTCCCGCGGTGGGTGGCAGTACTCATCATGGTGCTTGCCTTAGTGCCTTTTTTTAAAAGCTTTACCAAATATGAAGTTGAAGAGGGCCAACCTTTTAATTCTAGTGAATTTAAAAACGCGGGAATTATTATCGGAAGTGCTGTTGCCGTCATGCTTTTAACGAAGCTTCTTGGTCTTAGTCTGGCCATTGGTTTGATGGCAGGAGCCATCGCTAAGTTCACAGGACCAACAAGCTGGAAAAAGGTGATTGCCATTACTGTGGTGACTCCCATCGCTGCTTACATCCTTTTTGATACAGTTCTCGGGGTGCCGCTGCCTACCGGTATTTTTGGATTCTAGGGGGTGGAATAAATGGAAACTCTACAAAATCTGGCCATGGGTTTATCTGTAGCAACTGATCCCATGAACCTGCTTTATTGTGTTATCGGGGTCGTGTTCGGAATCATCATTGGCGCTCTACCGGGACTTGGGCCATCAGCAGGGATTGCAATTCTCCTCCCGCTGACCTTTGGGACAGAACCCGTCGCCGGAATTATTATGCTGGCTGGGATATATTATGGTGCTATGTATGGTGGATCTATTACTTCTATTTTGATCAATGTACCTGGCGATGCCTCAGCGGTGATGACTACTTTGGATGGTCATCCACTGGCTAAGCAAGGGCGGGCCGGTCAGGCCTTAGGTATGGCTGCTTTTGCCTCGATTATCGGTGGAACCGCCTGTGTCATAATGTTCATGTTCTTGGCTCCGGCCCTAGCTGAGTTTGCCATTACTTTTGGTCCGCCGGAATACTTTGCTTTGATGGTCCTAGGTTTAACCACCATTGGGGGGATGACCGGTAAATTTCCGGCTAAAGGTTATATGTCAGCCTTGATCGGCCTCTTCATAGCAACCATCGGCTTAGATCTGGTTCAAGGAATTCCCCGTTTTACCTTCGGAACCTATGAACTCTATGAGGGTATAGATTTTATCCCGGTTGCCATGGGCCTCTTTGGCATTGCGGAACTGCTCGTGATCGGCGAAGAAGGGGAAAAGATCAAGTTTAGCAAAAAGGATTTGAGCTGGCGCAAACAGCTTCCTACTAAAGAAGACTGGAAATACTCAGCACCTCATATTGCACGAGGTACCGGAATTGGCTTCTTAATTGGCATGCTTCCGGGGGCCGGTGCGACCATCGCTTCTTTTATCTCCTATGGAGTAGGCAAGAAGGTTTCTAAACGTGGTGATAAATTTGGGACTGGAGTCATTGAGGGAGTTGCTGCACCGGAATCAGCCAATAACGCCGCTTCCATTGGTGCTATGGTTCCCCTCCTTACTTTAGGCATTCCCGGATCGGGGAGTACAGCAGTGATGTTAGGGGCATTGATGATGTTTGGTTTAAGCCCGGGCCCCCTGCTCTTTACGAACAATCCAGACTTTGTCTGGGGTCTGATCGGTAGTATGTATATTGGCAACTTCCTGCTGTTGGTTCTCGCCTTGCTGGCCGTACCCTTATTTGTCAAGGTATTGAATGTTTCTTCACCCGTTCTCAATGCTGTCGTTATGGGGTTCATCCTCATCGGAGCTTATAGCCTAAACAACAGCATGTTTGATGTGGGTTTGACCATTATGTTCGGGGTACTGGGCTTTTTCATGAAGAAGTTGGGGTTTCCTGCGACTCCTATGGTGTTGGCGCTGGTATTAGGGGCCTTGCTAGAAACCTCCTTAAGACAATCCCTGATTATTTCCAATGGCAACCCGGCGATATTCTTCACCCGACCTATTTCAGGGACAATTTTAGCCATCGCCATCCTCGCTGTGTCTTGGCCATTTATTAAAAAGATTATCGATCGGATGAGAAAAAGCGGTAAACCTTCTGTTGGGGAGGGACTGAAGTGAAAATCGATGGTGAATTATGCATGAGCTGTGGTGAATGTATCCCCTATTGCCCCTTGGGGGCTATAGAGATGTGGGATACGGCTCAGATTAACCAAGATGAATGTGTAGAATGTGGTATCTGCATTCGCCAAATCGAATGCCCGGGTGAAGCGTTTTATGAATCGCCGGAGACAATGAAGTGGCCACGTTCTGTGCGTAAGGTATTTAGCGATCCCACAGCCAAACATGAAAATACAGGAGTGCGTGGACGGGGTACGGAGGAGGTCAAAACCAACGATGTAACCGACCGCTTTAAGCGGGGATACCTGGGCATGGCCTTAGAATTTGGCCGACCTGGGGTAGGTACTCGCTTAGGTGATGTTGAGGTAATAACCACTACCCTGGCTCAAGCAGGAGTCGAATTCGAGCCGAATAATCCTTTAACCCATCTCATGGAGGATGCCCATACGGGTAGTATCAAGGAAGATGTGCGCAACGAAAAGGTCTTATCCGCTATTGTGGAGTTTGTTATTCCTGAATCTCAATTAGAGGATTGTGTGGGTAAAATTACGGAAGCTGCTAGTCGGGCTCGATGTATTTTTTCTTGGGGGATTGTGGCACGGTTTGAACCGGACGGCAGCCTGCCTGTAGTGGAACGTTTAGCTGAACTAGGCATCAATGTGCCTCGGAATATGAAAGTTAATGTGGGGCTCGGGCGGCCGAAGGGAGAGGATAGAATATGACTCACTCACTGCATCGGGTAGGACCAGAAGCGAGCTTTACGGAGGATTTTGTGTTCATCTCCAGACCGGCCATGGGAATTAACCATGTTGGCTGTACTCCCAAGGTGCAACGCACATTAGAGCTTGTTTTTGAGGAAGGTCCAACAAATCTAGGCTCTCTGACTACCCAGGAAAACCTTACCTTAGGCATTGATCCCCAGGCTTTGATAGCTAAGACCGAAGATAACTCCCCAGTTATGTGCGTTTTCCATGAACGTGAAAAGGTGATTCATGTTCTTGAACGGCTAAAGGAGGAAGAGGTTGGCTTGTCTGTGGTGGTCACGGGGCTTGTCGATCAAGTACAGGAAATTTGCGAGGTAGTGGGTTTGAAGCCTCATTCCGCGGGTATTTCATTAGGCATTCATGGTGCCACGGATTTGCTACCGGAAGAAGATGTGATGTGCCTTAGCACCATGTGCGGTCATGGCATGATTGCAGCCGGTCTTGTCAGACAGGTAAAAAAGGCTGTTGCCGATGGACGAATGACACCTAGAGAAGCATCAACAGTTCTGGCTAGGCCCTGTTATTGTGGAATTTTCAATCAAAAACGGGCCGAAAAGTTACTTGCTCAAAAGTAACCACGGCAATCGCCATAGATAGGAGGAAAAAAGTATGTTCAAACTTTGTGGTATCTATGCCCCGATTCCTACTCCATTTAAAGATGGCCAGATTGCTTTTGCTGAACTGGAAAGTAATTTAGAGTATTGGCTGTCTTCCAAACTCGAGGGCATAGTGGTATTGGGTTCCAACGGTGAGTTCATCATGCTAAGCGATGAGGAAAAGCAACAGCTTATTCGCGCGGTGTGTACTCAAGCTAAAGGCAGGAAGCCGGTTATTGTGGGGACAGGTACCGAGACAACCCATGGAACCATCGAACTAAATAAGCTGGCTGCCGAAGCAGGTGCTTCCGCAGCTTTGGTATTAAGTCCTAACTATTTCAAAAAGGCTATGAACGATCGTGTACTGAAGGAGTTCTACTTGGAGGTGGCAGAGGCTAGCCCCATCCCTATCATTCTCTACAATATGCCCGGTAACTCCGGCATTAATCTATCCCCTAAACTGGTCGCTGAATTGGCTACCCATCCGAATATTATCGGCATCAAGGATTCCGGCGGCAATATTGTCCAGATTGCGGAGATTATTCACACTACGCCGGATGACTTTTCTGTATTTGCGGGGTCTGCGAGTTTCTTGTTTGTAAGCATAGCCCTAGGTGCTGTTGGAGGAACCCTAGCCTTAGCCAATGTTTTTCCCAACGAATGTGCACGGATTCAAGAGTTTGTAGAGAATAGCCAATTTGCAGAGGCCAGAGCTCTACAACTGAATCTGATTGAGGCTAATAATTCGGTAACTGCTCGCTGGGGCGTGAGTGGCTTAAAGGCTGCCCTGGAGCTTATGGGTTTATATGGTGGAGAACCCCGGAAGCCTTTGTTGCCTTTAGGGGACGAAGATAGAGAGCAGCTTAGGACTATTATTAGGCGAGCCGAGGAAAAGTGCCGCGTAAAAGTACCGTGTAACTAATCAGTAAAAGTAATAAAATGCTATATTATGGAGGAATGGAAATGGCTATCAAAAACATTTATTGTGTCGGCCGCAATTATATGCAGCATGCAAAGGAACTCAAGAATACAGTACCTACTTCTCCGTTCCTTTTTGCAAAACCCACCCATGCCTTAGTTGAAGGGCAGGGGCAGACGATTTCAATGCCACAGGATCAGGGAGATGTGCATTACGAAGTAGAATTCGTTGTCCATATCGGTAAAAGGTATGAACCCGGAACGAGGGCTGAAGAACTTATTGATAAAATCGCTATAGGAATCGATTTTACCTTAAGAGAGGTACAAGATGAGTTGAAGAAAAAAGGACTGCCTTGGTTGCTGGCCAAAGGGTTCCCTAATTCTGCAGTTGTATCACAATGGCTTCCCTTCGAAGGCCTTGAGGCTGCGGCTAGCTTTGACTTTACCCTGGAGATGAATGGTGTCGAGATGCAAAGAGGAAATATCAAAGAGATGATCTTTGATATTCCTACGATCCTAGATTTTTCAGCGAAACACTTCGGGTTAGATGAAGGCGATATCATTTTTACGGGTACACCGGCCGGGGTGGGAAAAACAGCTAAAGGGGATCATCTTGTGTTAAGATGGAAGGAAGAAAAAGTGGGAGAGCTGTTCATCGGTGACTAAGTGAGGATCGCGTGTTTCGGAAGGTTGTGTACTGATGTCTGAAGTTTTTATCGCACGAAAGGTCCCCCAGGAGGTTGAGGACTTTATCGGCAAGCACTGCGAATATACAAAGTGGGAGGGTGTCGGGGAAATGCCCCGAAGTGAGCTTCTCCAGCAGCTAGGGGAAGTCAAGGGGCTCTTGATCAATCAAGAGAGAATCGATCAGGAACTTCTTGCTACTGCACCGAAGCTGAAAATAGTCTCTAATATTTCCGTAGGGTATAATAATTTCGTTATTGAGGATATGAAAGCTAAGAAGGTCCTGGGAACCCATACCCCCGATGTATTGAATGACACTGTCGCTGATTTGATTTTTGGCCTCATGCTGGGCACTGCCCGTCGCATAGGAGAGCTAGACCGCTATGTAAAGGACGGCCAATGGAACAAGAAGGTCACGGCCGAGCTTTTCGGTATCGATGTTCACCATCAAACGCTAGGCATCATCGGGATGGGACGCATCGGCAATGCTCTCGCCCAAAGAGCAAGGTTGGGCTTTTCTATGAACATTCTTTATCATAGTCGTTCGCGCAAACCCGAAGCAGAGGAACGGTATGCAGCCCGATATTGCTCCCTTGAGGACCTCCTTCACAAAGCTGACTTTGTCGTGCTTCTCACCCCTCTAACTCCAGAAACAGTGAATCTCATGAGTTCCCGAGAGTTTAGCCTCATGAAGCGATCGGCCATTTTTATCAGTGCTTCACGGGGTGAAACAGTGGATGAAGTGGCGCTGGCGGAAGCTCTTCGTGAGGGAAGGATCCGCGGCGCAGGTCTTGATGTTTATAAGCAAGAGCCGGTCAACCCTAATCATCCCTTACTCCAATTCAAGAATGTGGTGACCCTACCCCATCTCGGTTCGGCCACGGCAAGTACACGCTTTGCGATGGCGATGTTGGCAGCGGAAAACCTGGTGAAAGGTTTGAAAGGTGAAAGACCTCCCCATATTGTCCCTGAACTACAGTCCCTTATATAAGGCTTAACCTGTCTAGACCTCTTAAAGGTTAAATCTGCCTACCCCTATAAGGTTGAATCTCCCTAGTTCCCCCCTATAAGGTTGAATTTCCTAAGTCTCTTGAAGCGGATCAAGGCTTTGCCTTGGTCCTTTTTACTATGTCATGAGGCTCTTATGTTAAATCAATCCTCAAAATAGACAAAATACTACAAAATCTCTATTATCTATTGTTTTTTCGCATCGAGTTCGATACAATGGAATTGGCTATTTTTGGCTGAGATGGACCATTTTTCACATATTTACCTGACATATACAGACTTTTATATAGCTTTTACATTGCTTTTAAAATAGTATTCGCCGGAGGGTCTCATACTCACTTAGAACAGGAGTTGAGAAACATTGGGGATTCGTGACCGACTGAAGCTCTACTTTGGAAAAAATAAGCTCGAGGGATTCGGCTATTTCATAGAGAATGAATACAAAATTAATCCCTTATTAGAGTCTGTAAAAATCACCTTGATTTATGGGCTTTTTGGTATGCTCTGGATTTTGTTTTCTGATCAATTGACCAAAAGTCTTGCTGGCGGCAGTATGGAAGTCTATCAACAGATGCAGACCTATAAGGGTGTGGTCTATGTATTTTTAACCATGCTTTTACTGTTTTTCTTGGTTTCCAGTAGACTGAACCTTTTTAAAATAGCAATCAAAGAGTTAGCTGACAGTATTCAGAAACTACAGCAACATCGCAATGCTTTGGCCCTAAGTGAACAAAGATTGGAACTGGCAGTTGAAGGCTCGGACTGTGGTATTTGGGACTGGGATTTAGAGAGTGATGTCTATTATTTTTCTGCAAAATATACCGACACTCTCGGCTATAAGGAGGGTGAGGTTGATTTTAATTACGATGCTTGGCTTGCCTCGCTTCATCCTGATGATCGGGAAGAGACCCTGCAAACGATAGAGGACTATCTCCGATCGGAAAGTGACTTCTTGGAAATCGTTTATCGAATGAAGAGAAGCACTGGAGAGTATATCTGGATCCTTTGTAAGGCGAGGGCGATCCGTGATGATCAGCATAAGGTTATCCGTCTTGCCGGTACCCAAACAGATATAACGAAGAAGAAGCTCTTAGAAGATAGGCTTCATGCCTCGGCCTACTATGACAGTCTTACCGGATTGCCTAATCGGTTCTTTTTTGAAGAGAAAGTAAATGAGCTTATTAGCAGGAATCGGGCGCAGAAGTTCGCCTTACTCTACATGGATATCGATAATTTTAAAAATGTTAATGATTCAGTAGGCCATGCCTCTGGAGATCTACTGGTCAAGCATATTGCAGATAGAATCAAGCAGCATACAAGCCCCGCTGACTTTGTAGCCAGATTGGGGGGAGACGAGTTTGCGATTATCTATGAGGGGATAGATGAAAAAGAAGACATCACCCTTACAGTCCTAGATTTGCAAAACTCCTTAAGAAGGCCTTGGACAGTGGATAATCATGAATTCTATATATCCACAAGTATTGGGATCGCCCTTTACCCGGAACATGGGGAGGATCTGGCGACCTTATTTAAGAATGTCGATATTGCTTTGTATCTTGTGAAGAGGAACGGAAAAGATTATTATCGTTTTTACTCCTTAGAAGCGCAAAACAAGATGTTAGAGCAGCTTGCCTTAATTAATTACTTAAGGCATGCCATTGAATATGATGAATTTCATCTTTTGTATCAGCCGATCATCAATATGGCAGATGAGAGCATAATCGGTGCCGAAGCCCTGATTCGCTGGGCCCACCCAAGGCTCGGCTTTATTCCTCCCTATCAGTTTATCCCCTTAGCAGAGGAAACAGGACTAATCTACAATATCGAAAAGTGGGTTATAAAAACAGCTTTAAGGCAGAAAAAGCAGTGGCTGGAATCTCAGTATCCTGATGTAAAAATCTCGATTAATCTGTCGGCCAAGAGCCTTACCTCCGTCGAGATGAACGAGGAAGTCAAGGAGCTGTTACTAGAAACAGGACTCGAAGCTCAAAACGTTCAGTTTGAGGTCACAGAGACATCCTTGATGAAGGATCTGGAGACCTCTAGAAGGAATCTCAAAGAGATAAAGGCCATGGGCATTGAAATTGCTTTGGATGACTTTGGCACCGGCTACTCTTCCTTAACCTACCTGAAAAAATTGCCCATTGATGTGGTTAAGCTTGATATCGGCTTCATTAAAAATATTTCCACCACTAAGTACGACCACCTGATCGTCAAACATATGATTAATCTGATTCATGACTTGAATCTGAAGGTCGTGGCGGAGGGGATTGAAGAAGCAGAGCAATTGGTTATCCTCAAAGATATGGCCTGTGATTATGGGCAGGGTTATTTCTACAGCCGCCCGGTTCGCAAGGAAGAGTTTGAGAAATTGATGAAAAAGGGAACCATCCAGCCCAGTAGTTCAGATGAGAAAACTCCACCCTCTGCTCGGCAGATTGCCGCGTCATCCTAAGAGTTTAGCCTATTTATATGGGCCCTTTGAACGAGGCTTCGTTCAGAGGTGGATTGAACCCTTCTTAACGTTAGCCGAGACCATACTGGACTGGCCTATTCGCTGCCACCCGCCGTCTATAGAGGCGGAGATAAGCCCGGATTAGTGCGTGTTTGACAAGTAGCAGTTCAGTTTTATTAAAGCATCGGCATATGAACCGAACCCAGTTCATATGCCGACGCTTGTTTTTTTGCTGTAATTCTTATCATGCCGTAGATCTTATCACAGTAGTTATTAACATGCAGCAGATTTTATCACGCTCAGCTGAATCCTTCCCTTACAAGCATAGCTCAATCCTATACTCCTCAAACCAAAAATCCAGCTGAACCAGCCAAGCCATGAGTTGGGGTGCTCCCATAAGCTGCCCAAACCAGGTGTTATTCCCCGGGCTGGCAAGGCGATCAAGCACATCCTGCTGTAAGAGCTCTGCCAGCATCCCGCTCCCCGACTCGAAGCGCTTTTGGAAAAGATGATACACTAAAGCTTCATATTCAGGGTCGTGGGTTTTCGGGAAGGGGCTCTTTTTGCGATAAAGGATTTTGCCGGGGAGATAATCCTCCATAGCAGCGCGGAGCAGTGATTTTTCTACTCCATCTCTGTATTTAATGTCCCAAGGCACGTTATAGACATAGTCGACCAGCCGATGATCAGCAAAGGGGACCCGCACTTCCAGCCCGGAGGCCATGCTCATGCGGTCCTTTCTTTCTAGCAGTGAGGTCATGAAGTAATTGATGGAAAGCCAGCTGGCAATCCGCGAGGTGCGCATCGCCTCTGACTCTCCGGCAACTACTGGACAGGTCGCCACGCTTTGGCGATAGAGCTCTGAGGTATACCCAAATCCCTCCTGGGGGCGAACTACCTCAGGCCTAAATAAGCTGATGCGGGCATAGGGATCATGAATCCAAGGGAAGAATCCGGAGCTGAGCATCTCGGGTCGATAGAACCAAGGATACCCTCCGAAGACTTCATCAGCGCACTCGCCGGAGAGGGCAACCGTATGCTGTTTCTTGACCTCGCGGCAGTAGTAGAGCAGGGAAGAGTCGATATCCGCCATGCCGGGGTAATCCCGATAGCGCACGGCGTCCTCTAAGGCCTCGACCAAATCTTCCTTCTGCGCCGTAAGGATCTGATGGTGGGTAGCTAGGTAGCCGGCCAAATAGACGGCATATTCATCATCACTTTGCGGCTGAAATAGGGTTTGTTGAAAATGCTCTTTATTCCCGGCGTGTTCAAAGGAGTAGGTGGAGAGCTGCGCTCCTCTCTGCCGATAGCTTTGGGCGGCTACTGCCGTAATAACTGAGGAATCGAGTCCTCCCGAGAGAAAGGTGCAGAGGGGGACATCGGCGACCAGCTGACGTTGGATGGCATCTACCAAAAGCTCGCGTGTCGTGGCGACGATGGTAGATTCTTTCTCCTTGTTCTCGTAGGCCGTCAAGGTCCAGTATTTGGAGGATCGCAAACCCTGTGGCTCGCCTGCGGAGTCTGGTGAGAAAAACCCATGGGAGGCAGGCGGAAGCTCGAAGATGTTTTTAAAAAGAGCGGCGCCTTCTTCTTTAACGGGCATCATATAGAGGAGTTGCCATAAACCTTCGTAACCCAATTGAGACTTCACTTGGGGATGCTGTAGGATCGCCTTCAGCTCCGAAGCAAAGAGCAGGGCACCGTCCACGAAGGTATAGAAGAAGGGCTTGACCCCGAAGCGGTCCCGGGCAAGATAGGCTCGCCCTTGTCGGGAGTCATAAACCACGAAGGCATAAATGCCGTTGAGCTTGGCGGAGCATTGCTCACCCCAAATGATATAGCTGTACAGCACCACTTCTGTATCACAATGGGTTTCGAACTTGACACCATAACCGTGCAGCTCTCGGCGTAGATCCTCTGTGTTATAGAGCTCCCCGTTGTAGACGATGGTATATTCGAAACCTTCGTGGTTGGTCGTCATGGGCTGTCTGCCCTTTTCAATATCAATGACGGCTAAGCGATTATGTTGAAAAGCAAAATGCTCACCATAATAAAGGCCATTTTGATCCGGACCCCGATGGGACAGAGTTTTCCCCGCCTGGTTAAGATATTGAATATCTGGGGGTAATAGCTTCCGTGAAAAATTTATTAAACCGAGTATAGAGCACATCAGCAAAGCACCTCACAAATAAAAAATGACAAAGGAGCACCCGGCAGAGTACTCCTTTGTCTCTGTTCAATATATGCAAGAGCTCGAGTTGCGTGCTAGTCTTCCCGAATGAATACAGCATCCATGACGCTCTCATATTGACAGAGGACTTACGCAAAGTATAAGATAAATCGTAGGGTTTCGTTTTTAGGCAAAGGATAGTGTTAGATGCAAGGGATAATGTTATAAGATTAGGAATAGAACAAAGGCGTTCTAAGGACCCTAATAGGGAACTTGGTGCGCCCTTTTTGTACCCTTTGGCCCATTAGAAAGGAGTGTCGTTCATGCAGTTTAGCAAAGAAGAGTGCCTGAAATTTGTCCAAGAGAATGATGTCCGTTTTATTCGTCTGCAGTTTACGGATATTTTTGGTCGGATGAAAAACATTGCCATCACGGATAACCAGCTTCCGCAAGCCCTCGAGCAGGGAGTGATGTTTGATGGTTCGGCTGTACCGGGGTTTGCGGGAGTTGAGGCCTCCGATATGCTGCTGCTCCCCGACCCCAGTACCTTTGCTTTGATTCCTTGGCGTCCGCAACAAGGGAAAGTGGCAAGAATCATCTGCGATGTCAAGAACCATGATGGCTCCCAATTCGCAGGGGACCCCCGTTATATTCTTAAGCGAACCCTGCAAAAGGCCCAAGAAAAGGGTTATGTTTTCCAAGTGGGCCCCGAGTGCGAATTCTTTTTATTCCATACCGACGATGTGGGACAACCGACCACCACGACCCATGACAGCGCTGGCTATTGCGATTTAGCCCCCATTGACCAAGGGGAAAACACCCGACGAGAGATTTGTCTGGTCCTAGAAGAGATGGGTTTTGAGATTGAGACCTCTCATCATGAATCCGCCGCCGGACAGCATGAGATCGACTTTAAATATACGGATGCCCTAACGGCAGCCGATAATATCATGACCTTCAAATATGTAGTCAAAATCATTGCCCAACGCAATGGCCTCCATGCGACCTTTATGCCCAAGCCACTCCAAGGGGTTAATGGGTCGGGCATGCATATCAACATGTCCCTAGCCAAAGATGGGGTAAATGTCTTTAACCATCCTGAGACTCAAGGGGAGCTCTCGGCGACAGCAAAGCAATTCATCGCGGGATTATTAGAGCATATCAAAGGGATTACGGCCATCGCCAATCCTTTAGTCAACTCCTATAAACGCTTAGTTGCGGGCTATGAAGCACCGGTCCACATCGCTTGGTCGCCCATGAACCGCAGCCCCTTATTGCGTGTACCTTCCCCACGGGGTGAGGGAACCCGTCTTGAGCTGCGCAGCCCCGATCCCAGCTGTAATCCGTATTTGACCTTAGCTTTGCTCTTAGAGGCTGGTCTCGATGGCCTAAACCGCGACCTTCAGGTGACTGAACCGGTCAATATCAACATCTATAATCTAACTCCCGATGAGGAGAAATTCTTAAAACTGGATCGGTTACCCTCCAATCTCCAAATCGCCCTTGAAGAAATGAAGAAGGACCCCTTGATCCATGCCACCATCGGCGAGCATATCTTTACGAAATATACCATTGCTAAGGCCCAAGAGTGGCGGGACTATGATACGACGGTTCATCAGTGGGAGATTGATCATTATCTCAAAAACTATTGAGCATCGAAGCCCTGCTGCCTAAAGGGGTGATTAATCATGAGCGCAGGGAATGTTCTTATCGTCTGTGGAAAATCTGAAGTAGCCGGCAGTATGGAAAGCACGTTGATCAAAGAAGGATATTATCCGGTAAGCTGCGCTCATTCGGCCAACGAGGCACGGCGGCAGTTTATTAATACTCAGCCTGATTTAATTATCATCAGTACACCACTTCCTGACGAACCTGGGATCGATCTTGTCTTGGATGCCCACGAGAAAACAGGTGCGGGAATTATCGTTATCGCTCGACCGGACCAAATCCCCTATATGCAGCATGCCCTAGAATCCACGGGGGCCATGATCCTCCCAAAGCCCATCAATCGCCTTACCCTAACCCAAAGCGCCCGCTTTGCTTTATCCGTCAGGAATTCTCTGTTCCAGTTAAAGAACGAGCGCGATAGCCTAAAGAAACGTATGGAGGAGCGGAAGCTCATTGAAAAAGCGAAATGGCTGCTTGTGGAGAAGGGGAAGATGAGTGAACCCGAGGCCTTCCGCTTTATTCAAAAGCAAGCCATGGATCTCCGGCTCCCACAGCTTCAGGTAGCGGAAGATATTATCAAGAAATATGAGTAGCAGTGCTCGCAGAACTCATTAAGATTACTAACAAAGAAATTAAATCGGAGGCATAATGAAAGCTAACGACCAGGAACATCTTGTTGAGTTTAAGCATGTATGGCTAATGGCATAGCTTGAGGAAGGGGAGCGATACAGTGTTTTCGGATGTGGAACTCAAATTAAAAAAAGAAACAAAATATTGTTTTCTCGTGACAGCCAATCTTTACAAAGATTGATAAACCTAATTCAGTTGCAAAATCACAGAACCCTTGTGATGTGGGCGCTGGATTGCGCAAAACTGACCTTGGAGCGATTTGAAACGAAGTATGCCGATGAACGAAGACCCAGAACCTGTTTAGAGCTTTGCGAGGATTGGGCGAGGGGTAAAATCAAAATGCCAATTGCCAAGAGAGCCATATTAGATGCACATGCTGTAGCAAAAGAGATAAACGATGATGAGTACAGTGCCTTAGCTCATGCAATCGGCCATGCGGGAGCGACAGTTCATGTTGAAACCCATGCTTTAGGACTTGTTATTTATGAACTAACAGCTATTGTTTTAAAGTGCGACAAGAAAGAATACCAAAAGCCAGTAAGCGAGAAAATTGACTATTATTATCAGCGCCTTCTTTATTGGCAGAACAATACAGACAAACTTGGATATGAGTGGGCGGACTTTTTAGCTGATGATACCCGTCCCAATAAGGAAAGATTATTAAGCGAAAAGCGAAGTCTGAAACAGAATGAATTGTAATCATAAACGATAGTAAGCATAGCCGATAGTAAGCATAAGCGATGGTAAACATAAGAGATAGTAGGCATAACCGATGGTAAACATATAACAAAAGTAAGCATAACTGATGGTAAGCATATAAGAAAAGAAGAAGAGCCGGATTTGTTAAGTCTGGCTCTTCCTCTTTTCTGGCTTTTCCTCTTTGAGCTTTTAGCTAAAATTCTACCGCGATATTGTTTGAGATATTTCTTGTGATCTACTATAGGACTTATTTTTTGGCCTTCACTATTTGTTCCTTTTTTGGCCTTATGCACAATTCTATAAATAAGATCCTAAACAGAACGCTTGACCACTTGATTACCGACCCAGGCGGCGATAGATCCTTTAACTAGATCGCCGAAGATAAAGGGAAGGAATCCGGTGGAAACGACGAGAGCCACTGTGGTAGGCTTATCTAAAACAAAGTGCATGACGAGGTAGAAGTAACTGAGGCCAACGATATATAAGGCACCAATCCCGGCGATGACCGCCAGCATGGCGGAAAGGAAGCTTTTACGGTTGTAGAGCTTACCGACCACATAGGCAGCGACAATATCCCCTAAAAGATAGCCAAAGGATGGTTTCAAGATATAACCGATTCCCCCAAAGGGAGCGCTGGCGAAGACAGGTAAGCCAAGCAAACCTAAAAATACATAGACTGTGACAGCTAGACTACCATACTTTGGTCCGAGAATAAGGCCGGTCAGCATAATGAAAAGAGGGAGCAAACTAAAAGGAATCAAAGCAGCCGAAGCCCAACGGGCAAGCATTCCAGCTAAGCAAAGTAGAGCAGCCATGGCAGCAGTTTTAGCAAGGGAGCGGATATCCATAGGTGCAAGTCATCCTTTCTGTGTGAGCTATTTAGTCTTTTACTTTGAGTGATATGGAGTGGAAATGTGTAGAGTAGAGCGATGTACAGACATACTTTTGAAACGGATATGTATTGTAAACCTGATAGTGAATTTTAGTTTACAATATGATAAGATATTTGACAAGAGTGTTTTGGAGAGTAATTGACATGAGATTTGAAATAACTTTAGTCGGATGAATCTGAGAAAACCCTGGAATATAGGTTGTGAAGATGTTTGATATTACTGTTATGAAGATGACGCTCAGCATAAACGCTATGGAGAGTCTCAATATGAATGCTATGTTGATGCTTTGTAGTATTCTATAAGAATCACTCAGTAGTATATGCAGTGAATTGATCAGTTTGAGTTATAGATTGTGAAGTGAGTGAACGAACTATGAATAAGACCTTAAGAGGCGAAAATATTAGCTATGGCGTTCTAGAGAGAATCGACTTTTCCATGCAGCAAGGGGAGGTGGTGGCTCTTATGGGACCCAATGGTTCAGGGAAAACCACCTTGGCGCGCATCTTGGCCGGTTCCCTTGCGCCGGAGGAGGGGGAGCTTAGGCTACTCCAAGATGACGTCCTCAAACCCTGGACAGAGGTGAAGCGCTGGCAAGAAATCGGGATCATCGGTCAACATCCCCGCCGCCAGACGATCGGGGCAACTGTGGCTGAAGAATTAGGCTTTGGTCTCTTAAACTTAGGCTATGAAGTGAAAAAAGTGCAGGAAATGGTGAAGGTGATAGCCCGTGAAATGGGGTTGGGGGATCAGCTTAATCAATCACCCTCCACACTTTCCGGGGGAGAGAGACAAAGACTCGTTCTGGCCTCCATCCTAGCCATAAAACCTTCCTTTCTTATCCTCGATGAGGCGTTGAGCATGCTGGATGAAAGGGCTCAAGAAGCATGCCTTGCTCAGCTAAAAGAAAAAGGCAAGGGAATGGCTCAACTCTGGATCACCCATGATCCTGAGCTAGCTGCCAAAGCAGATCGCATTTGGGTGATGAAGGAAGGGAAACTCATAGATGTTGGCTTGCCACACTCTGCTCTTCAGGATCGAGAGTTTTGCGATAACCTTTCCATTCGCTCTCTCCGTAGATCAATTTTATTAGGGAGTAGAACTTCTGCGGGTAGTAATTCAGGGAGTCATAGTTTAGAGAGCATTAATTCAGAGAGTCATAACTCACAGAGCAGTCATCCCAAGAATAGTAAATCAGGGTGTAGTGACTCAGAGAGCGGTGATCTTGAGGGTGCTAATTCAGAAAATCGTAATTCAAGGAGTCACAATTTTGAGAGTAGATATCCAGAAAGTAGTAACCCAAATGACAGTTTACGGGATAAATATTTTAGCATCCAAACTTTGAGTCGGGCGGAGAATGCTGATCCTAAGCCAGCAAAAAGCGTAGGTAGTAACCCTCTGGAGTGGCAAGTGGCAAATTACCCCTCACGACTATTCCTTACCGAGACCATCAAAGATAAGTGCTTCTTGGCCATCCTTGGTCCCTCGGGGTCAGGAAAATCCACTCTGCTGGAAAGTGCAATCGCCTTGATCAAGCCCACGGAAGGCAAGTTTTGCGCCTTTGGAAAGGATGCTACTTTTGAGAATAGGGAATTAAGGCAGAGAGTACGGCTTATTCTCCAAGAGTCCGGGGAATATTTTTTGGGGAACACGGTAGAAGATGAAGTCTTCTACCTTCAAAGTAGAAAAGAGAGGGAGGCCAAGGCTGATCTTAACCTAGCCTACCTTGAGGTTTTTGGAGTTCCTCGCGAGCTAGCCACCGCCTACCCTGAACGTCTAAGCGGAGGAGAGCGCCAACGGATAGCCTTGGCAGCCGCTTTGGAATCTCTGCCCGAGGTACTTTTGCTAGATGAGCCCCTGCTGGGCTTAGATGCACAAGGATGGACGATGTTTCGCGGACTGCTCAGGGAATTAAAAGGCAGACTAACCATTGTTTACGTCACCCATGATTTGTTAGAGATTCGCGATCTGGCTGACGAAGTGTGGTTAATTGAAGAGGGAAAAGTCTCTTTCAAGTGTCCAGCGAAGGGTATCGATGAACAGGTAGGACGATTTAAGGAGGCTGGGGTTCGTTGCTAGGAAAAGAGCTATATTTACCCGGTGAAAGTCCCTTGCATAAAGCAGACCCCCGGTTGAAGATCGGTGGTCTGGTAGGACTGGGTTTATTGATGACCACAGTTGAATGGGGAGGCCTGCTCATCTTAACCATTGCTTTTATCTTTCTGTTAGCAATAAGTCATATTCCCCCCAAAGACTTTCAAGCAGTTCTAAAGGCCACCCTCCTGTTAGGTACCTTCTATATCCTGATGATGGGCTGGAACTGGGGAGGGGACTGGCGTTTTTGGGAAGGCCACTGGTCCATAGAAGGAGTACGGCTAGGCTTAATCATTGGTTGGCGCATTCTTCTCGTCTTCCTGCTCACTCGGATCTTCACAGCCGTCACTCTTCCCTCAGAACAAGGGGTAGGCATTGCTTTCTTTGTCGCGCCCTTCTCCCGATTCACGGATAAGGCTGCGGATTTCGCACTGCTGATCACTTTGACCCTGCGCTTCATCCCCTTGCTCCTAGAGGAAGCCGGCTTGCTCTATAAAGCCCGTTTAGCAAAAGGAAGCTTGCCTTCAAGTTGGTCCGGGAAGGTCAAGGATCTCGCTTTTCTCCTCCTACCACTGCTCCGCATCACTTTGCGTCGGGCCGAAGAACTGGCAGAAAATCTCGTGGCCAGGGGCTATGTCTCCGGAGGGTATCGAGTCCTAGGCACAAAGGATTGGGAGCGAAGTGATACCTGGGGAGCGGTTTTCCTCGTGCTTTTTGGAATCATTGCTATTGTGATCGATGGTTGGTTGGTTCCGATTTGATTTATAGAAGGTCAAAATAAAAAGGAGTCTTGAGTAACTCCTTATTATGATGGCATACAGATTCAGAAAAACCATTTATAATATTCATTAATAAAAGCGTAGTGAAATCATAAGTCCCCAAACCTAATAAAATATTCATCCAGGAGGTAACCATGAAAATCATCGGTCTAATCGGAGGAATGAGCTGGGAATCCTCAGCTGAATACTATCGCATCATCAATGAAGAAGTTAAGCAAAGGCTTGGCGGTCTGCATTCGGCCAAATGTGTTCTCTACAGCGTTGACTTCGAGGAGATAGAAGTCTGCCAAAGCGATGGCGAATGGGATAAAGCCGCTCAGATCTTAACAGAGGCTGCCCGTAGTCTTGAGGCAGCTGGTGCGGACTTTATCCTCATCTGCACCAATACTATGCACAAAGTCACCAATGAGATACAGGCCGGTATCCATATTCCTATAATGCATATTGCAGATATTACCGCTCAACAAGTTCTTGCTAAAGAAATTAAGACCGTGGGGCTTTTGGGAACAAAATATACTATGGAACAGGATTTCTATAAATCGCGCTTAGTGGCTAAGGGTATCAAAGTGTTGATTCCTAAGGATGCTGATAGGGAAATAGTAAATACTGTAATCTATAACGAGCTATGCCTAGGTCAGATTGTCGATGAATCACGTGCCAAATATAAAAGCATCATCGAGGACTTAATCGAACAGGGTGCAGAAGGAATCGTTCTAGGGTGTACAGAAATCGGCCTCTTGGTTAAACCTGAGGACTCGACTGTGCCCTTATTTGATACCACCTTACTTCATGCAATTGGAGCAGTGGGCTTCGCCCTCGAATGATCTTTGTATGGCAGCTGCTCTTCAGCGAACCCATCGTCAGCCATCAACGCGTTGATTCTTAGTTATTTGCCCTTTAGATAGGTGCTGGGCTCTTGGAACAGGATGAGCTCCGGTGGAGCAAAAGTAAAAATGACGAAAAGAGTGGCACTGGCAAGGAGAATGCCAAGCCCAAGCCAATTTAATACGGGCTTGGGTCTTGATTTAGTAAGAATTTTGTAACTTACTAGCTGACAGAGTATACATCCTACGACAAAGGAAGAGATGTCAAGAAACATAATAGGCTTATTTGTAAATGCAGTATATGAATAAAAGACAATGACAATCAGCCCTTGTAAAGTCAGACTGCCTAAACCCTTTGCAAGGAAAAAGTTCTGAGTTTTGCTTTTAATGAACCTATACTCGAGGAGCGAAAAAAGCACTAATGCCCAAAAGCCCATCTTCAGATGCTCCCAGATGCTTTCATTGATGGGGCTAAAAATACTGACCCATTGGGATTGATTGGACCAGTCATAGATAAAATGTAACAAGGTACCAACACCGACGAGGAAAAATACTCCGACAATTTCCCATTTCCTGATCTTCTTCTGTTGCATATAATCGGCCACCTTTTAGTTATAGTGTTTCTTAGTGAAGATATTATATATTACCCTCTAATACCTACAAAAAATCCAAGGGTTACCGGTGAGGTAGTCCTTGGATTTTATAATTTACGAGCAAAACTTGTATTTGTTAAATCAGCAAGCCAAACAGTTCAGGATTATCATTGATCTCCGTATATTGGAAGCCCTTTTTATCCATGTTTTCTACGAGGGATTGATAATCTTCTTTACGGGTAAGCTCAATGCCGATGAGGGTAGGGCCTTTTTCCTTATTGTTGGATTTGATATATTCAAAGCGAGCGATATCATCATGGGGTCCCAGGACATCCACGACGAATTCCTTTAAGGCGCCGGGTCTTTGGGGGAAATTCACGATGAAGTAATGCTTTAACCCTTGATCCAGTAAGGAGCGCTCTTTGATTTCCGGAGTTCTTTCGATATCATTATTGCCGCCGCTGATGATGCAGACCACGTTTTTGCCTTTGATTTTGTCCTGATAAGTATCGAGGGCAGCGATGGAAAGAGCACCAGCCGGTTCAACTACGATGGCACTATCATTATACATTTCCAGGATGGTGGTACATACCTTGCCTTCAGTTACGACGATAACATCATCAAGGACCTCTTGGCAGATGTCAAAGGTAAAATCTCCGACTCGTTTGACAGCGGTGCCATCGACGAAGCTATCGATCGTATCGAGGGTGATCACTTCACTTCGTTGCAGGGCTTCCTTCATGGAGGCGGCACCGGTCGCTTCCACACCGATGATCTGAGTATTGGGGCTTAAGCTTTTCATAGCAATCCCCACACCGGACATAAGACCGCCCCCGCCGACCCCACCTAGGACGAAATCCGCCGGGACTTCCAGATCATTGAGGATCTCCATGGCGATGGTTCCTTGACCGGCGATGACTAATGGATCATCGAAGGGATGGACAAAGGTTTTATTGGCTTCTTCGCAATGAGCTTTGGCTTGGTTAAAAGCATCATCGAAGGTATCACCAGTTTGAATCACTTCCACAAACTCTCCGCCAAAGCGTTTAATGGAGGAGATTTTTTGTTTCGGAGTAGTGGAAGGCACGTAGATACTGCCTTTAATACCCAAAGCTTTACAAGAGTAGGCGACTCCTTGGGCATGGTTACCCGCGCTGGCACAGACGACTCCATTGCTTAGTCGCTCTTGGGGAATGCTTTGGACCATATTATAAGCTCCACGGAGCTTGAACGAACGAACCACTTGTAGATCTTCACGCTTCAAAAAAATATTGCATTGGTATTTCTCCGAAAGAAGGTCATGACGATGTAAGGGTGTTTTGTTAATAACTCCTTTAAGGGTTTGACCCGCTTTAATGATATCCTCTAAAACCACTTTTGCCATCAGATTTCTATTACCCCTTCCCATCTTTACCACGGATGATATTAAACCTTCTCCGCTGAACATCGAATCTATCTATTCTATAATAGGTTATCTATTTATGATACTCTTGCTTTTTTGGGAAGTCAACCGCACAAAGTTGACAAAGGCTGAGAAAACTTCAAACCCGGTGCGAAGTATGCTACAATTTATATAGACGAACTAAATGAATTAACTCGATTAACTCAATTAACTCAATATAATTCTGTTCAAATACTAAGGAGGTCTTTGTATGCCTTTGCTTTATCGAATCATGTGGGGCTTGGCGATTTTCTTTGTAGCCATCACTACCGTGGTTTTCTCCGTCTGGATCGTCATTATTGGAGCGGTACTCTATACCCTTTATCGCCTCTACGCTTACTTTTTCCTCAAGAAAAAAGGAACGAGCTTTCAGAAGTCCGGGCAGAATGGGCGCGTTTTTTATAAAGTCTATACCAATACCAATTTCAAAGGCTTCGACCCAACCGTTGGTCAGCCGTCCCCGCGAGGCTTTGCCGACGGGGAAGTTATCGATATGAATGTGGAAGAAATAAGCGATTCACAGAGTTCTCTACCCAAGGAGTAGTATTCTTCAGCAAACTTTCAGTTAGTCCTCAGAATCATTTCAACAGGGTAGTAGATAATGAGGGTGTGAGCTCCAATCCGTGTAAAGAGGTGATACCTATCCAGAAGCTCAAAGGAATAAAAATCCTGATTATTGATGATGAACCCAATATTTTAGAGTTCCTGGCCATGGGATTGCTGAACGAAGGGTTTGAGGTACAGACGGCTCCCGATGGGATGGCTGGGATTACTTTAGCTAAGCAATTCCATCCCCATATAATTATCTTGGATATTATGATGCCGGGTATGGACGGCTTTGAAGTGTGTCGGATGCTAAAAAAGCTAGAACAGGTCTCCATTATTATGCTGACTGCTAAAGATGAAGTCGAGGATCGAGTGAAAGGCTTAAGGACAGGTGCCGATGATTATATGGCCAAGCCCTTTAGCTTCGAGGAGTTGCTGGCGCGTATCTATGCCCGGGTCCGCAATCAGTTTCCCCATCTGTTGGAAGAAGTTGCGGTAGGTCCTTTGCGCATGGACGATCGGCGCAAGGAAATCCTTTTTCATGAAAAGGCCTTGGAACTTTCCCCCACGGAGTATGAGCTGCTGAAGTTCTTGATCCTTAACCAAGGGCTGGTGTTAAGCAAGTCCATGATTCTGGATAAGGTTTGGGGCTATGATTTTGTCGGGGATGATAATATTGTCGAGGTGTATATTCGCTCCTTGCGTGAAAAGCTGGGCGATAAAGAGCATCGTTTGATCCGCACTTTGCGGGGAGCCGGCTATCGGATGGATTTGCTATGAGCAGATGGCAGGCAAGCAAAGACCGATTTTCTCTAAAAAATAGCGTTGATCCCCATTCTTTAAAATTCCAACTTCTTGCTCGCTCGCTTTTCTTCTTAGCCATCATTCTCGTATTGATTGGTATATTTCAGTATGTCTTCCTCAAGGGGTTCATTTTATCCAGCACAGCATCCAGCATCCGCTCCCAGATGGCGTCAGTGCCCAGAGAGACTTGGACCCAGATGTTAATCTATGCCGAAATCAATGCCAATTTCAATCTTGAAAATGGGCCGGGGGAATTAGCGCCGGGTCGAACTCCGGAGAATCCGCCTAGGGGTGTTCCTATGAATCTGATGGATTCAGCCATTGCCTACGTGGATCTGAACGGAAATGTTACTCCCCTTAACAGCGGGGGAAACTCATCCCTATCGCCCCAACTCAGTGCTGATCAATACCAAGAAGGTCTGATGGAAACGAGCTTTCGTGACTATATGGTGGTTAAGACCTCCGGGGGTGAAGAGCTGATGGTGGTGCTTCAGCCTCTGAATTTTCGCGGTCGCCTGATCGGGCAGATTCAGGTGAGCATGAGCACTCAGTTCGTCAATAATGTGTTATTTCGCCAGGTATTCATCTTCATGGTGCTTTCTCTATTAGCCCTCGCAGGAGGGTTAGTGGCTTACCAAGCAGTTATTAAGAGGACGCTGGTTCCCTTGTCTAATGTTGTGGATACCATGGAAAGCATTGATTCTGGGAATCTCGATGAGCGCCTGCCTGTGGCCCAAGGGCAAACCGAGATCGACAGCTTAGCGCATTCCTTTAACGGAATGTTGGAGCGGTTAGAATCCTCCTTTGCTGCAGAAAAGGAAGCCAAGGAACAGATGCGGCGATTTGTAGCCGATGCTTCTCATGAGCTGCGGACACCCTTGACCTCCATCCATGGTTTTCTAGAGGTTCTGCAACGCGGAGCCAAGAACCAACCGGATATGCTGGACAAGTCCCTGAAGAGCATGTATGCCGAATCAGGACGAATGAAAAAGCTAATTCAGGATTTGCTCCTACTGGCAAAGCTCGATCGTTCTCCTGACGTGGAAAAAGAAGGGAAGGATCTAAAATCCCTGATTTTAGAGATGGAGCCCCAACTGCGGATGCTGGCTGAGGACCGTGAGGTTAGGCTGGATTTGGCCTCGGTGGGGCCGGTCCCTATCGATGTGGATAAAATTAAGCAGGTCATTCTTAATCTTTTCCAGAACGCAGTTCAGCACACGGATCAGAACCATGGAAGCATTCGCCTTTCCTTGCAGTCTATGGAATCGGGTGTGGAATTAGCGGTAGGGGATAACGGGCCGGGAATTTCCGAAGAGCATTTGGCCCATCTCTTTGAACGTTTTTACCGCAGTGATTCCTCGCGGGCCCGCAAATACGGCGGTTCAGGCTTGGGCTTAGCCATAACCCAGTCCCTAGTAGAGCTCCATGGGGGAACCATCTGGGTCGAAAGCAAAGTAGGCGAGGGTAGCCGCTTTGTTGTTAGGCTACCCAAGGCTTGATGAGGAAGACAAGAGGGACAAAAATAATGGAAGCACAAATATAATGGCATCATAAGTCGCGCAAGGTTCGCAAGCTTTGCATAAGTCTCGCAAGACTCGCAAGCTTTGCAAGACTCAAAAGTATACAAGCATGATAAGAATAACAAAGTGTCGTGACTCAGGTCACGGCACTTTGTTGCGCCCTAAGGTAACCTTAAATTAGGATATAAAGCATCGCTTCCCGGTGCATTAGGGAGGAATAGAAATGAGTCATGATTTACTGAAAAAACAACATACGAATATTCGCCAGCTTGTTCAGGAGATTGACCAAGAGCTTAACTCTGGGAATCTGGAGCAAAAGGCCTTTGATCTGTCCTTAAAGATAAGCAAGCTATCCGGTGTTCTGGTCCTACATTTAAAATCTGAGGATGATTACCTCTATCCCAACCTAAAAGGATCAGAAAATGAGGAAATGCGCAAGACTGCACAACAGCTCTATTCGGAAATGGGTACCTTAGCGGGAGAATTCATGAAGTATAAGACTACATATATGTCTGCAGTAAAAATTAAGGAGAATATCCCTCAATTTATAGAGGCTTCTAAAAAGATTATTTCAGCTTTGACAAAACGTTTAGACACTGAAGATCGCAGAATATATCAGCTCATCTAAAAGTAACAAATAAAATAAATATAAAATAATATATGAAATATGCAAAGATGAGCCCATGGGCCTAAAAAGTCCATGAGATAATAAACGGCCACGATTCGGTTTAGAAGGTGTGCTCCCAAAGGTAGGCAGATTAACAATAAATCTGTTACCGAAAGGGGAGCCTACCTAGACTATCGAATCGTGGCTATAATTTTTTATGAAATCAAATCAAAGAAGCTCATTTGATCGCTTTCCGGTATCCCTTGGAAGCAATCGAATTTCTTCAAGACATCGATGGTGGAATTGCCGATCTTACCGCGTTTTTTTACATCCTCGATGGAGTTGAAGGGTTTTTCTTGAGCGGCGTTATAGAGTCCTTCGGCAGCTACCGTTCCCATGCCAGAGATACTGTTTAGGGGCGGTCTTAGGGCATTTCCCTCCACTTGGAATTTCGTGGCGTGGGATTGATAAAGGTCTATGGGTAGGAAGGAGAAGCCGCGCTCATACATTTCTAGGACGATTTCCAAGTCATCGAAGAGATCCTTGTCCTTCGGTGCCGCCTGATTGCCAAGGGCCTCGATTTCCTTCATCTTCGCCTTCACTTTTTCTTTACCATAGATCATAAATTCAGCGTCAAAGGCTTTGGCGCGGATGGAGAAGTAAGCGGCGTAATAGGCCAAGGGGATGTGGACCTTAAACCAAGCGATCCGGAAGGCCATCATCACGTAGGCTGCCGCGTGGGCTTTGGGGAACATGTATTTGATTTTGCGGCAGGAATCGATATACCACTCCGGAACATTATGCTCGCGCATTAGGGCTTCATACTCCGGCCATTTGGCATCCTTTAAAGCTTTACCCTTCCGCACCAGCTCCATGATTTTAAAGGCGGTATTGGGGGGCAGGCCCTTACGAATCAGGTAAGTCATGATCTCATCACGTGTACAGACAGCCTCACTCAAGGTCACGGTACCGGCATCGATTAAGTCTTTGGCATTACCCAGCCAGACATCTGTTCCGTGGGAAAGTCCCGAGATACAGATCAAGTCCTCAAAGGCCTTGGGCATAGTGTCTAAAAGCATGCCTCGCACGAATCGGGTGCCAAATTCGGGGACCCCGAAAGTTCCCACCTTAGAATTGATTTGTTCGGGGCTGACCCCTAAAGCTCTGGTGGAGGAGAAAAGGGACATGGTCTCCGGATCGTCCATGGGAATCGTTTTCGGGTCTACCCCGGTAATATCTTGCAGCATGCGAATAACCGTAGGATCATCGTGTCCCAGGATATCCAGTTTCAACAGATTCTGGTCAATGGAGTGGTAGTCAAAATGGGTCGTGATGATGTCCGAGTTGGGGTCATCGGCAGGATGCTGAACAGGGCAGAATTCGAAGATCTCCCGGCCCTTCGGCACGACGATGATGCCCCCCGGATGCTGCCCCGAGGTTCTTTTGATACCTGTACAGCCTTTGGCGATGCGGACAATTTCTGCCTTGTTGGCGGTGCCGCCTTTTTCTTCGAAGTATTTCTTCACGTAGCCAAAGGCTGTTTTGTCGGCGATGGTGCCGATGGTTCCCGCCTTGAAGGTGGTGCCCTTACCGAAGATGACCTCAGTATATTTATGAGCCTTGGCTTGGTATTCTCCTGAAAAGTTTAAGTCAATATCAGGCTCCTTATCGCCGTTAAAGCCTAAGAAAGTTTCAAAGGGGATATCGATGCCATCCTTGTCGAGCTTAGTGCCGCATTCAGGGCAGTCTCGATCGGGCAAGTCAAAGCCGATTCGCCGGTCATGGTCGGAGAAGTCCGAGTAGTGGCAGCTAGGGCAGCGGTAATGAGGGGGTAAAGCGTTGACTTCGGTGATCCCGGTCAGATAGGCGACTACAGAAGAACCCACCGATCCCCGGGAACCGACCAGATAGCCGTCCTCGTTGGATTTCCAAACCAGCTTTTGGGCGATGATATACATGACTGAGAAGCCGTTTTTGATAATAGAATCCAGCTCGCGCTCCAGCCTTTTCTCGACGATCTCTGGCAAGGGATCACCATAGAGCTCATGGGCCTTGCTGTAGGTAATTTCCCTAAGAGTATTCTCGCAGCCCTCGATATGTGGGGTGGCTTTCTCTTGAGAGATAGGACTGATGGGCTCACACCAATTAGAGATGAGATTGGTGTTGGTGACCACCACCTCATAGGCTTTGTCCTCGCCCAAATAGTAGAACTCCTCGAGCATTTCATCGGTGGTTTTGAGATAGAGAGGGGGCTGGTCATCTGCGTCCTTATAGCCTTGACCCGCTTCTAAGATCCGCCGATAAATCTCATCCTGAGGATCGATGAAGTGAACATCCCCTGTGGCGACCACGGGTTTATGGAGCTTTTCACCGAGAGCGACGATTTTACGATTGATTTCCATCAGGTATTCTTTATTAGGTACTTGTTCGCTGCGCACTAGGTAGTCATTATTGTTTAGGGGTTGGATCTCCAGATAATCGTATTCTTCCGCGATGGCTTCGATCTCTTCAGTGGATTTGCCGAGAAGGATCGCTTGGAATAGTTCGCCCTCGCTACAGGCGCTGCCTAGGATGAGGCCTTCTGAGTATTTTTTGAGAAGGCTCTTTAAGATTCGCGGCTTTTTGTAGAAATAATCCAAGTGGGAGTAGGAGACCAGCTTATATAAATTCTTTAAGCCCGTATAGTTCTTGGCTAGAATAATGGCATGATAGGTTTTGAGCTTCTTATATTCTTCCTTCTTCGCTGTTTCATCCGCTGCCATCAGGTCGATATCCTCGAGAGTGACCGCACCTCGTTCCTTGAGCTTATCCAGCATGATATTGAAGACTTTCACCGTGGTATCCACGTCATCTAAAGCGCGATGGGCGACCTCCACATTAATACCGAGATTTTTGGCGATCCGGCCTAATTTGTAGGTTTTATATTCGGGGAAAAGCTCCTTAGCCAGGGCTAAGGTATCCAGGTAGGTGTAGTTAAAATCATAGCCTAAGACCTTGGCATTATGCTTTAAGAAGCCCATATCAAAATCAGCGTTATGAGCGACCAAAACGCAGTCCTCCAGAAAATCGAGAAGCTTGGGCATGACCTGGTCGATGGTCTCTGCGTCCTTGACCATATCGTCTGTGATGTGGGTTACCTCGACAACCCGGGCTGGAATCGGCTTTTGAGGATTGACAAAGCAGGTGAATTGATCGATGACCTTACCCGCTTGTACCTTCATGGCCCCTATCTCCGTAATTTTCTCCGTTACGGCAGAGAAACCGGTGGTTTCCAAGTCCAACACACAATAAGTCGTATCGATGGACTGGCCTAGGGGGTGTGCTACGGCGGGTTTTTTATCCGGAGCCAAATAGGCCTCCACCCCATAGATTACCTTGAAATCAGGATTATCCCGACCGATGAGCTTATGGGCCTCGGGGAAGGACTGCACCACCCCGTGATCGGTGATGGCCATGGATTTCATGCCCCAGCTCATGGCTCGCTTGATGAGGTCGGTGGCACTGGTCATGGCGTCCATCTGACTCATCTGGGTATGTAAGTGTAGCTCCACGCGCTTTTCCTTGGCTCGGTCCTGACGAACAACCTTGCGGAGGCCTTCAATCTCGACGATGGTATTGGCAATTAGCTCGATTTCCCCGGAGAACTTACTCAAGCCGGCATTGCCGGAGAGTTTGACCCCTTTGGTCTTTTGCAGGCGAGCTAAAACCTCCCCATCTTCGCCGGGCTTGAGGAAGGCTTTGCAGGTCAGGGAGCTCGAACCATCATATAAGTCAAAGGAAATCAAGGTTTTGCCGCTTCTTAATTCCTTAGCCTCAATATTCGATAGCTCACCTTGGAGAGCGACTTTTCCCTCATCGGGGGTAATATCGATGATTTTAATAACTTTATCCTTAATGGTTGCATTGCGGCCCAAAATCAGCTGGGGATCGCCTTTTTTGCTGTCCGCTTCGGCTTTGCCTTTGGCCTTGGTTTTTTCTTTTCCCTTGGCACTTGCTTCTGGATTTTTTTCGGTATCATCCTTAGGTGCTACAGCCCCAAAGGCGGTGCCGGATTGAACCGGGGAGACCATCACTTGCTCTTGGATCAGCTGCATTTCTCTTTCTTGAATGGCCTCTTGGAGTCGAATGACTTCTTCAGGGCTGACCTGATCAACAAAGTGAATCTGATAGGTTGCTCCATAAAGGTTTTGGATGGCTTCTTGGATGATCTTGTCGTAACCCTTACCTTTAAGTAAGTAGGATACCGCGATCTTAAAGTTAAAATTAACCCTCTGTTCGCTGATTTCATAGTCACAGTTATTGATGGCGGATTTGAGAAGAGGGTGTTTGCGAGTCAACATCCCCAATATATTTTTTAGCTCCGCCTCAAGGGGTTTTTTTGAAGTGCCCTCGACATACTCAACGATGATCTCCGAATCCTCTAAGGAGAGTCGTTGACGGATGAATTGATTCAAGGCTGTAATTTCTTCGATGCCAATATATTGATCAGAGCTGATTCTCATCTCTAACGCTTTGCTCTTTTCTTTTAAAACCACGGCTTTTACAAGGGCAGTGCTTAAGTTAAAGCCAGCCTCGTATTCGCTAAAAATTTCATTTACTCTTTTCATCGTTGTTACCCAATTCTCCCCATACTCTGTCGTTTTCTATGCGCAATGTTATCTATCTTTGTTAGATATCCAATCTTCATTTTAACATGAGAGCCTCTCGGACAGAAGGAGATATTTTTTACTTGACAATGCTTAAGTTGCTGTTATAGAATACATTAAACACAATATCATAATACTATAGTAAATACACTGATGAGGATTAGTAGAATGTTTCGGAGCGTTTAGAGAGCTGTTGGTTGGTGGAAAACAGCGGCCGAGATGGATTCGAACTCGCCTCGGAGTAGCTCGCTGAAATGAAGAAGAGTAGGTGGAGTCGGAGCCTAACCGTTACAGTAGGAGGATATAAGGTCGCAAAGGGCGTGAAGATAACTGACGAGCTTTTTCGATCCGTATCTATGGAGCGCAGGCCGTAAGGCTTGAATGAGAGTGGTACCACGTAAGATGTTAAGTCTTTCGTCTCTATGGTTGTAGAGATGAAGGATTTTTTTATTTTCCAATTCAGAATATGTAGGGAACAATCCCTGTGTTGTTCTGCAACAGCAAAGATATGAGAAAGGGATGATAGGCAATGAAAAATTGTGATAAGTATCAACGGGGCTATTTTATGCCACCCGTAACTTCTTTGAAATGGGCGCAACTGGAGTATATCACGACCCCTCCAACCTGGTGTAGCGTGGATCTGCGCGACGGTAATCAGGCTTTGGTGGTACCCATGAGCTTGGAAGAAAAATTGGAGTTCTTTCAACTGCTGGTGCAGGTCGGCTTCAAGGAAATTGAAGTGGGCTTTCCTGCGGCCTCGGAGACGGAGTATACCTTTTTGCGCACCTTGATCGAACAGAATCTGATTCCTGAGGATGTGAGCATTCAGGTGTTGACTCAATCCAGAGAGCATATCATTGAGAAGACCTTTAAAGCTTTAGAAGGAGCAAAAAGGGCCGTGGTCCACCTCTACAACTCGACTTCGGTTGCCCAACGGGAGCAGGTCTTTAAGATGACCAAGGAAGAAATTATCGAGATTGCGGTGAGTGGTGCTCGCTTGCTGAAACAATATGCGGCTAAAACAGAGGGCAACTTCCGGTTTGAATATTCACCGGAAAGCTTTACCGGCACGGAGATGGAATTTGCGCTGGACATCTGCAATAAGGTTCTTGAGGTGTTTGAACCTACCCCTGAGAATAAAGTGATAATCAATTTACCGGCAACCGTGTCCATGTCCATGCCCCACGTTTATGCCAGTCAAATCGAGTATATGAGTGATCATCTCAAGTATCGGGATAATGTGATTCTCTCCCTCCATCCCCATAATGACCGAGGCACGGCTGTAGCTGATGCAGAGCTGGGCTTGCTAGCCGGCGGTCAGCGCATCGAAGGGACGTTGTTTGGGAATGGGGAGCGTACGGGTAATGTAGATATCGTGACCTTGGCCCTCAACATGTTTTCCCATGGGGTGAACCCCGGCTTAAACTTTGAAAATATGCTGGATATTACCGCGGGCTATGAAAAGCTAACCGGGATGAAGGTCCACGAACGTCAACCTTACGGCGGCAAGCTGGTTTTTGCAGCGTTCTCTGGTTCCCATCAAGATGCCATTACCAAAGGTATGAAATATCGGGAAGAGCGCGATTGCAACAACTGGACCGTGCCTTATCTGCTTATCGACCCTCAAGACATTGGTCGGGAGTATGAGGGAGATGTCATCCGCATCAATAGTCAGTCCGGTAAGGGGGGCATTGCCTTCTTACTGGAACAGCATTACGCTTTTGACTTACCGGCTAAGATGCGTGAGGACTTCGGCTATAAGGTGAAGAGTGTCTCAGATCAGCTGCATAAGGAGCTGATGCCCGCAGAGATCAAAGATATTTTCGTCAAGGAATATGTCAATATCGACCATCCCGTTGAGTTGGTGAATTTCCGGTTCAATGGACAGGAAGATTTCTACACCACCGTCACCATCCGCTATGATAATGAAACTCTGGAGTTATCAGGAAAAGGAGAGGGCCGTCTGGACGCTATCAGCAATGTCCTCCAAACCCAACTGGGGTTATCCTACTCCAACCTTAGCTATAAAGAGCATGCTCTGGAGGTAGGCTCCAAATCACAGGCGGTTTCCTATGTCAGCATCACCGGTCCCGATGGCGCGCTACACTGGGGCTGCGGCATCCACATGGACATCTTTACTTCTTCGGTGAAAGCCTTGATCAGTGCGATTAATGCAATGAAGAAAGCGAAATAAATCCAAACTATGCGATTTAATCCCAAACTATGATTTGAAGCACAGTTCTCCCAAGTCATTCATGGTATCATTCTTATATGAAGTTAATGAGTTAACTTGTTTCCAATGTCCACGCAGTGGAGACTCACGTAAGGATGGGGATAATGATGAAAAACATGAATTATTCGGTGGGACTGGAACATGATGATTATGCAAATGATCGCGACCTTGTCATTAAGGATGCCTTAACGGCGGTAGCCGATACGGGTGTAGGCTATTACGTCAACGTTGTGACACCGGCCAGCTTTGGCAATCCGGTTGACTATTTGACTGAACTATTAGACCAACAATTTGGCGATCGCATTAAGTATCAATTCATCGATCAATGCGGCTGCGGTGGCTATGTTCTGCGTGTTTGGAAGCTGTAAACAACCATAAGAAAGACGACCTTATCTTACTGCAACAGTAGGATAAGGTCGTTTTTGCATTACTCCAAAATGGACTCAATAAAAAGGGTGCGCTCTTCCACCAGATTGTATTCTTTAGCTTGAGCATTTGAGAAGTCGTCATCTGCCAGTACAACCCTGACGATGGGACGCATAGGGAGGCTTTTATTCTGATCCACAACGATGCCGATTTCACCGGTGCTTAATTTTACGGTACAACCGGTCGGGTAGGCTGCGATATGCTTAAGAAAGGTAATAATCAGATCCTTAGGGAAGAATTTTTCGGCACTGCCCATCAAAACCTCGCAAGCTTCATAAGGCGCGATATGGGTATGGCCGGGGCCGTCATTGACTAGGTTATCATAAAAGTTCGCAATGCCGACAATTTGGGCCCATTGATGGATGGAATCCCCCTCTAATTTTCGGGGATAGCCGTCGCCATTAAAATGTTCATGATGCTGGAAGGCGATATGGGCACTGAGCAAATTCAACTCCCGCTTGGTGCGCAGGATATCAAAGCCATGGGTGGTGTGAGTTTTGTAAAGCTCGGCTTCTTCTGGGGTAAAGGGCGTTCGCTTCTTAAGGAGTTCTTTTGGTAGCTTTACCGTGCCAATATCATGGAACAAGGCGCCGATCGCCAGTCCTTGCAGACTTTCGTGGTCAAGCTGGAGGGCCTTCCCAAGTACTGTTGAGAGAACGCAGACATTCACAGAATGGGCAAAAACATGATTATCATAGGTGCGCATATCGGTTAAACCGATAAAGATATCTTTCTGGAAAAGGATATCCTGAATGATATTATCAATGGACTTTTTGGCCGAAAAGCCATCGAAATCCTTGCCGACCTTAACAGCTTGTACTGCGTTATCTAAGGAGGACATGGCCTCGCGACGATGCTCTTCGGAAATAACATCTTCGATCACAATATCTTTACTTAATTCATCGTCAATGTAGACGATGTTTATGCCAAGCTTATTTAAACGATTGATGTAAGAGTCAGAAAGTGCCATTCCTTTTCCTAATAAAACTCGTCCATCATTGGCATATATAGTTCGACCCAGAATATCTCCTTCTTGAAGTCGGTGGGTGCTTAGCTGGCGCATTTTATCTTCCTTTCAAATTAAAAGTCGCCAATTTGGCGACAATCTTCAAAGTTTAAGAGTTCGGTAGCTTGGCGATCATCAGGGGTTTCCTGGAAGACCCATAGCTTTGCGTCCTTGGTTTTCACCAAGTTTGCCATTGTCGATCTTTATTTTCAGTTTTCTGCTTCGTGCATGATATATATCTTAATTATAAGTGCAAATTTTTCTCTCAACAAGGAGTTAGCAGGATTTTAAACAAATTTTAAATTTTATGATAATTGATAGTAGATACTTGGTGCAATTGAGTACTTTTCTTCTATTCTATATTTATTTATGTTAGAATAATCAGAACGTTATCTATCCTTGAGGGGGCTTTTTATGGAACAGGGGAATTTAAGCGAAACTCTTGTTGTTAAGATAGTGGGAACAGATCAGTGTGAAGCCCAAGTGCATATTGCAGTGGAAAAGGCGCTCACCATTTATATCAATGGGAAAGAATTCGCGACCATGGTCTGCACCCCCAGCCAAGGGAAGGAATTGGCAGTAGGCTTTCTCTGCTCTGAGGGTATAATTAATCAACCTGACCAAATTAAAAAGATTACTTTCGATCCGAAGCAAGGTTTTGTCTGGGTGGAGACTAAGACAGAGCGTACTTTAAGTGAGGACCTCTTTCTTAAACGCTATATCACTTCCTGCTGTGGCAAGGGCAAAAGCACATTTTACTTTGCTAACGATGCCCGACTTGCCCAGAAGGTTGAGAGTGGATTAAAAGTCTCTGCTCAAAAAGTGAGCGAGTATATTAATCTGCTGGAAGAGGGCTCAGAACTTTTTCGTCTTACGGGAGGAGTCCACGGTGGTGCCCTGGCTTCCGGAAGTAAGATGGATTATTATGCTGAGGATATCGGACGGCATAATGTGTTGGATAAATTATACGGCCAGGCTTTTTTGGATGAGGTCGATCTTTCGCAAAAGATAATCGTTTTTAGTGGCCGTATCTCTTCAGAAATTGTGATTAAAGCAGCGAAGATGGGCTGTCCTATTCTAGTTGGGGTGTCCGCACCCACGGACCTCGCCCTGCGCTTGGCTGAGGAGTTGGGACTTACCGTCATCGGCTTTGCTCGCAGAAACTGCATGAATATTTATACCCACCGGGAGCGGATTGTTGTGACCAAGGCAGAGGGCTCAGTTTGAAATGTTGGTGGAGTTAAAATGAAATTCCGCTGGAGGAGTCACCACGACAATCAGTTTGCGCGGGAGCTCAACGTCCTTGGCATCCCAATGGAGAATCGAGGCATCGAAATATAAAGCATCGCCTGCTTTAAGGTGGTAATCCTCTTTTCCCACATTGATGGGACTTTCTCCTTCTAAGACATAGAGCAATTCGACTCCCTCATGTGAGTATACTTTTTTATCCAAATCGGACATATCCACACAATAGGCTCCTATCCGATCCTTCGGCGATGGGTTGATGAGTAGGCGCCAATTTTTATTTTCGGAATGCAGGAATTTTTGCTCATCCATTTTCAAATGACTATACACCACTTCGGAGTCAGGGTCGAGAAAGAAGGATTCTACGGGAACATTCAATATTTGAGCGATTCTTTTGAGGGTAGCTAAGGAAGGGCTAACGATATCTCTCTCGATGAGGCTGATATAGCCATTGCTCAACTCCAATTGCTGTGCTAATTGAGTGGTTGTGAGATTGCGTCTTTTACGTATGGCGCGAATGGATTCACCGACTTCAATCAAGAATGATCGCCTCCCAGGTTTAGATAGGTAGGGTATTAAAAAACTTCAGGTGGTGTTGTTACCACAAAAAGTTTAAGAGTTCCTTCAGACTTCTCACTAATCCAATGGGGGACTAGGCTATTAAAATAAAGCGTATCGCCTTTACTAAGGAAAAATTCCCTCTGTGCTACGTGAAAGCGCATTTCTCCCTCAAGGACTAAGATGAATTTATCGCCATGGTGAATTGTGATATCCTCACCAAGCTCGGTAATCTTGGCAATATAGGCACCTAAATGGCTATTTTGAACGCTATTGTTGATAAGAAAACGCAGGGTTATGCCGGCATTTAAGAGAATGGTCCGCTGGGCTTCTTCGGGTATGTATTCTGAGGTGAATTTGGGGTTAACGAAAAAGCTCGAGATGGGAAATCCTAGAGCAAAGGCGACTTTCTCTAAGGTAACCAAGGAGGGACTGGCCAAATTGCGTTCGATTTGGCTTAAATGACTGATGGTTAATTCTGTTTTCTCCGCAATATCTTTCAAACTAAGTTTTTGATTTTTGCGTATCATGCGGATTGCCAAGCCTATATCCGCCAAAATGATTCCTCCTAACTTTTTGCAAACAAGTTAGGGTCATTATACCTGATTTCCTCTAAATATAGTAGTATAAGGTTGGATGTTGTCGAAATTTTTTGAACACTGACAAGGAGAACTATGCATTACAAAAATATCAGAGCCGGAAAATTTATTTCTCGCCCAAATCGCTTCATCGCCAGGGTAGAAATTAACGGCAGGGAAGAAGTCTGCCATGTGAAGAATACGGGACGCTGTAAAGAATTATTACTTCCGGGAGTCGAAGTCTATGTACAGGAAGCGGACTATGAGCATAGGAAAACCAAGTTTGATCTCATCGGGGTCCGCAAGGGGGAAAGGCTGATCAATATGGACAGCCAAGTACCGAATAAAGTATTTCAGGAATGGTTAGGAGCCAAGGAATATTTCCAAGATCTACGGTTGATGAAACCTGAAAGCAAATTCCAAAGCTCCCGCTTTGATTTTTATTTGGAAACAGCCCGAAAAAAGATCTATGTCGAGGTGAAAGGGGTTACCTTAGAGGAAGAGGGAGTGGCACTCTTTCCGGATGCTCCTACGGAGCGGGGCGTTAAGCACATTCTCGAATTGTGTCAGGCAATCGATGCCGGGTATGATGCTTATATTGTGTTTATCATCCAGATGAAGGATGTCAAGTACTTTACCCCCAATGCCAAGACCCATCAGGCCTTTGCCGATGCCTTAATTCAGGCGAAGAACCATGGGGTGAAGATTCTGGCTCTGGACTGCTTGGTCACGGAGGAATCCATCGAGGCCAGAGATTTTGTGGAGGTTAGACTGTAGGCGGTAGTGCTGCGTATGGGTCATAAGCAATAGAGGTATATCCAATAGTGAATTTGAGCAATAGTAGAGCCAGCAGATATAAAAATCAGCTGGCTATTTTTTATGTGTATCATCAGAGTATGCGTATCGTCAGAGTGCGTGTATTAGCAGAGCATTGATATCTACAAAAGGAAGCTTATTTCAAAAGCCCGCGCACAATCTCAATGACTCGGTCTTGCTCCGCCAGGGTCATATTCGTCCCGGAAGGCAGACAGATTCCCTTGGCAAAGAGCTCATCGGAGATGCTTTTCCCTTCTTCGTGAGAATAATAAGGACAATCTTTAAAGACAGGCTGGAGATGGAGTGGTTTCCATACAGGACGAGCTTCAATATTATGTTCTTCCAAGGCAATAAGTACATCATTGACCGTGACACCGGTTTTTTCAGAGTCGAGAGTTAGGGTGGTCAGCCAACGATTACTGCGGCCGTAGCTTGCTTCAGGCATAAAGTCTAAGCCATCCACCTTGTTGAGGGCTGCATAGTAACGGTCAAAGATGGCGCGGCGAGTATTGACGCGCTCGTCAATGACTTTCATCTGACCGCGACCAATACCGGCTAAGACATTGCTCAAGCGATAGTTGTAGCCAATCTCGCTATGTTGATAATGCCGCGCTTTGTCCCGGGCCTGGGTAGCCCAGAACCGTATTTTATCCAAAGCCTTCAGATTGTCGGAGACAAGCATCCCTCCGCCGGAGGTAGTGATAATTTTGTTGCCGTTAAAGGAAAAGACTCCGAATTCGCCAAAGGAGCCGCAGGGCTTACCCTGATAGGTGGCGCCGAGAGCTTCAGCGGCATCTTCGACGACTGGAACCTGGTAGTGCTCGAGCAGCTCGAGAAGAGGTTCCAGATGGGCGCTTTGTCCATAAAGATCGACGATAATCGCCGCTTTGGGCAGCTTGCCTTCTTTTTTAAGTCCTTCTAAGGCTCGAGCTAAGGCCTTTGCTGACATATTCCAGTTTTCTGGGTCAGCATCAATAAAAACAGGTTTTCCCCCTTCGTAAACGATGGGGTTAGCACTGGCGGAAAAAGTGAGGGATGAACAGATGACAGAATCGCCGCGGGTTACCCCCAGGTATTTAAGTGCTAAATGGATAGCAGCTGTCCCTGAACTCAAGGCAACAGCCCCTTGGGTACCGACATAGTCGGCCACCTGGCGCTCAAAGGCATCCACATTCGGGCCTAAAGGGGCAATCCAGTTCGTGGCAAAGGCTTCTCTGATATACTCTTGTTCAGCGCCGCTCATGTGAGGGGATGAAAGGTAAATTCGTTGTTCTGCTCCTGTTTCCATAGGTGTTCTCCTCCTAACGCATTCCTTAGACTACGTTATATTAAATATGTTTTGGTTTGTGGATTAAGATTCTTTTTAATTACAACCTTCTTAGTTCAATGCTTTTCGTAGCGGCTTTCAGCGAGAAGGTGGTAGCGAGCTACGAAAATGATCATGGTGGCAATGACCACTATCAAGGAGATTGCTGCTAAGGCAAGGGATTGACGCGTATAGGTCAGGAACCCTAACAAGCCTCCGCAAGCCGTCACCCCATAAACGGTGAAAACGGTGGTCAGATAACCCAGTCCCAAGTGATCCATCAGCAGGTTGTAGCTGTGGCTACGGTCGGGAGCAAAGATGGGCTTGTGGTTAGCTTTGCGGCGGATAATGCTTAAAGCGGTATCGAATAAAGGATAAGCGAGGATAAGTAAGGTCACTGCCCCACCAACCCAAGGTGACTCTGCGCTCCGCTGGACAAGGATGCCCATCACCGCCAAGAGATAGCCGAGGAGCATACTGCCTGTATCTCCCATAAATATTTTGGCGGGTCGAAAGTTATAGATAAGAAAGCCAAGGATTGCGCCCAGAAGCGGAAGAGCGATGGTTTCTAGGCTGGGCACTCCGAGGGCAAAGAAAATGAGCGTTGCTATTCCCGCGACGCCGCCGGCCAGACCATCCATGCCATCAATGAGATTAAAGGCGTTCATCAGCCCGATAATCCAAATGACGGTGATCGCCGTGTCCAGCAGGTTGCCAAAGAGCACAAACTGATAGCCACTGGCTGTGGTCAGCAAAGCGAGGGCTAATTGCGCAATGAGTTTAGCATTGGGGCTTAAATTTTTTAGGTCATCCAGTAAGCCTAAGGTAGTGGCACCCACCATCAACAGGACCAAGGCCAGCAAAGCCGTCCCTTGACCGCTTATGAAGAGTCCACCCAGTAAGCCGAGGAGAATGGCTATCCCTCCGGCTTTAGGAGTTTCACGGGTGTGAATGCTACGATAATTAGGCTTATCAATAATTCGGTAACGAATTACCAAAGGGATTAGTATCACCGTTAGAGCAAGGCTGATGCTAAAACTCATGGTTTGTCAACTCCAGTAAAAATTTGTTTAACTAAGGATACCAGTGACCCAAAACCATAAGATATATGTAAGCTAGGAAAAAGCAACACGAGTTGGAAAAACTCCGGCAAGCTCCCGGCTAGGCGCATACTGACCAGAAGGTCTAAGAGGAGATAAGGACCGGCGACGAGGGCGATCCACCAGGGGCTAGTAAGGATGGATAAGAGTGTCGCACCCAATAGTGCCAACACAAAGACCAAGGGTATGAAATGGCGCCAGGAAAGGGACTGTGCACATAGCCTAGCAGTGATGATATTCCAATAACCGTTGCCATAGCCCTGCTGCACAAAGCGCGTAAAATCTTCCCGCGGCGCATAATAGGATTCAATGGATGGGTCAAAATACAGGGTGTGGCCAAACTTACGGAGGCGATAGTTCAGTTCGATATCTTGATTGCGAATCAGACGCTCATCAAAAAGACCGGTCTGCTTTAAGACATCCATCCGGTAAGCGCCATAAGCCACAGTATCCACGTAATCTGCCTTATCAGAGTAGCGGAATTTAGAATTGCCGACCCCAAAGGGATGCCCTAAGACTTTGCCGGCTAGCTTGGCAAATTCTCCTGTGGAGCGATTGATAAGGCGCCCGCCCACAGCTGCTGCGTTCGTGTTCTTCAGGGCTTGAACGCTGTTCTTAATAAAGTCTGGATGAGCTGTGGCATGTGCGCTGAAGACCACCCCGATCTCTCCACGGGCCGCCTGCAGGCCGATATTCATCCCGGTGGGGGTAAACCCTGTGGGATTATCTAATAGCTTAACCGGATAGAGCTTGCCCAGCTCCTCCACAATCTCCCGGGAACCATCTGTGGATTGACCGTCGACGATAATGATCTCCAACTGCTCGAGGGGATAAGTCTGCTGGATAAAGGTTTGAATACAACGATCAATATAAGCTTTTTCATTGCGCATCGGAATCACGATGGATACGAGCGGCTGAGCATCACTAGTCAAGAGGCATCCCCCGTTCAAAATCAGGACTACTGTTATTCTGCCATGGTTTTCACTGTTTTACTACAGGCCATTACCTAGTTTAGCGGAGGGCATCGTAATACTGGAAGCTTCGGTTGGAGATAAAATGCTCGTCTTTGCTGTTAATGACCAAGGAAACAAGCATAGCCATACTCACCCAGAGCACAGGGTCTTCAAAGAAGCGAGCTTCCATCTGAGCACTGACAAAGATGGTCAAGATCCAACCAAAATAACCGATCCCAAGCACAAAGGTATGGCGTACCTTCTGGCTTAAGCTATAGAGGGCATAGATGAGACTGAGCATCAGCAAGCTTAGGCTGATGAGACCAAGCCACCCTAGCTCAGCCATGACGGTAATCACTGAAGTGTGTGATAGGCTTACCCCATCCCCTACAGTTTTATAATCAATATAATTGGTCAGAAACCGGGTCTGAAAAGCTCCCAGCCCAACCCCCCAAAGAGGATTATCTTGAAACATGCGCACTCCGACTTTAATGAGATAAAGGCGTTCGGAACCGACGGAAGTAAGGTCTTGTTGAATCTTTAGGAATCGTTCTAACATGGTCGGATTGAGAAGAACGGCTCCAAGCCCAAGGCCTCCGGTGATGCCCACGGGTAACGCAATACGCTTGCTACGGAGCATAATGAGGATAAAGACCATCACGACCGCTAAGGTAAGAAGCCCTCCTCGGGACATGGTAATGACGAGCTGACCCAGCAGGACAAATAAACCGACTAAATAAATGCGGCGTTCCCATGCTGAATTGGCCAGATATTGCAAAATGAGATTGGCAACAATAGCTAAGACGAGAAAACGAGCAAAGATATTGGGGTCTACAAAGGTGGCGTTAACGCGTAGATAATCGCCCAGGGCATTGACATCCTGCCAAATAAGATGGCCGGTCAGCCGTTCATAGAAGGTAAGCGGAGCCAGTCCCAAGCCGACGAGATGGACAATATGCAAAGGAAATAACGGATTAAATCGGAAACGCGTAAATAAGACGACCGAGAAGTATAAGGCGATATACACTAACAGTCGGAGACCTTCGACAAGGGTCCTTGACTGATCAAAACTATGTTTATAGCTGACCACGGCAATGATGAAGTAGAGCAAAATAGCCCAGGTCACGGGCTGAGTAAAGATTTCACCAAGGCGTTTGCGGTAATCACTATTGAACAGGACATGCAGAAAGGCTGAAATAATGATAGCGTAGGTTGTCAGGCGAGCCAAGGTAATCATACCTAGGGCACTACCGAGAAAGGGGATGTCAGGATACCATGTCTTGGAGATGTCGAGAGCTACTGCTCCGAGCAGCAAAATGATGAGCCATTGAGGTCGAAAGCCTCCGAGATAGATGAGGACAGCTATGGTTAGGGCAAGCAATAACCAATTCATTATGCGCCTCCTTAGTTTTATAGTGACAAAAACCTCCAAACATTACTATATCACACAATCATGACGGGGCAAGGGCTTGAGGCATTTTTTTTCGCACGCAGACTTTGATTTAGATAGCACAAAGTTTTTCTTCTATAGAGGTGCCATTTAGGGGCTAAACATATTATGATATATAATATGAAGTTAGCATACTTAACCGGATGAAGGTGGTATAGATATGATCTATTTCGATAATGCGGCAACAACCTGGCCGAAGCCGGAGTCTGTTTATGAAGCAGTAGACCTCTGTATGCGTCAAAAAGGGGCGAATCCCAGTCGCTCCGGACACACGATGGCTTTGCTGGCTGGGCAGATCGTTTTCGAAACACGAGTGCAGATTGCCGAGTTTTTTAACATTGAGGATCCCCTACAGGTTGTTTTTACACCCAATGCTACGGGGGCACTTAATCTTGGTTTAAAGGGTTTGCTCAAGCCCGGTGATCATGTCATTACCAGCTCTCTTGAACATAATGCGGTGACTCGGCCTCTGGAAAAGCTTCGCAGCAAAGGGGTTGAAGTGACTAAGCTTCAGGCCTCAGTACATGAGGGTCTGCATCCTCAGCAAGTAGAGGCGGCCATTCAGGAGAATACCAAAATGATTGTGCTTAGCCATGCCTCAAATGTGCTGGGTGTGATTCAACCCATCTCGGCAATCGGTAAAATTGCTAAGGCTAAGGGGGTGCTCTTGATGGTCGATTCGGCCCAAACAGCAGGCTCTTTACCCATTGATGTGCAGGCTATGGGCATCGACCTTTTAGTTTTTGCCGGGCATAAAGGGTTATTGGGTCCGCAAGGCACGGGAGGTTTGTATCTGAGGGAAGATTTGCAATTGGATACTCTGAATGAGGGAGGGACAGGCGCAAACTCAGAAGAACCCTTTCAACCGGAGGAAAGCCCTGAACGCTATGAAAGTGGAACCCTGAATACGCCGGGCATAGCCGGCTTAGGGGCAGGAATAGAGTTTATTCGTCAAGAGGGGCTAGAAAAGATTCGCGAAAAGGAAAATTCCCTTATTCGCCAGCTCATGCTTGGTTTAGCTAAGATTCCGAGTGTCATCCTCTATGGTCCGGAGCCTACGGTAGAAAGAGCCCCCGTCTTGTCGCTGAACCTTGAAGGAAGAGAGCCTTCGGAGGTTTCTTATCTGTTGGATAGGCTTTATGGCATTGCTTCAAGGCCAGGACTACACTGCGCTCCTGATGCCCACCGAACCCTGGGTACCTTTAAACACGGAACGGTGCGCTTGAGCTTAGGTTATTTTAATACAAGCCAAGAGGTCGATGCGTGCATTGAAGCTATCCGTAAAATTAGTGAGCAGGGAAACTGATGCAGATCGATGAGATTTGTAAAAGTTATATTTTTACAAGAGAGAATTTAGCTTAATAGTAGCAAATAATATGAATTTTTGCTAAAATAGTAGCAAGCGTTAGTAGGTGATGAAATGATGCCTGATTTCATCGTTGCCGAATTCGCTAAGGAAGGCAAAATTTTGAACTATTCAGTTGGACAAGCGGTCTGACAGTTAGTCACCTAGAAGATCAAAAATCCTTAAGCTGTTGGACAACCCCACTGATGACTCAAAAGTGCCAGTCGTAAGCAAAAATAGAGGAGGTAGAAAAGATGCAATCCAATGAACCGACAACCAGTACACAAGCAAATCCAATTGATTTATCCGATGTGAAGGCAGCGCTCCTTATGGCAGTTGATCTAGGATTCGAAGTGGTTAAGGAAGTAGTTCAAAAGCCAGTCGAGACTGGAGAAGAAGTTGCTAAGAAAGCATGTGAAGAAGGTAAGAAGGTCGTAGAAAAAGGAGTAGGAGCAGCAAAGGAACATCCGTTAGCAACTCTACTGATCGCCTTTGGATTGGGTTTCCTCGTCGTGAAATTGCTGAAAAGGAAGTAGGCTATGGAAACTATAGCAGATGTTATTCTAAAATTTCTCGACTTATTTGACGCGCAGTTTGCAGATATCCGCAGCAAACTTTTTAAGATACTAATAGCGGTCGGTTTGCTTGTTGTCGCCCTGGTATTAGCGATCACAGCTTTCGTAATGTTTATTTACGGCTGTTTTCTCGGCTTAGGTCTGTTGATGCCACCATTCTTGGCAGCATTTGCTGTGGCCCTTGTGGCAATAATCCTCGGAGGGGGGTTGGTTCTTTGCGCAAAGAAAAAAATAGCTTAAGTGTTGTCGAGGCAAAGCAACAATTTAGAGAGTCTATGGCAAAGTTTCAACCGAAGCAAATCTTAGCAGATAATATCTTGAAATGTACATTAGTGAGCTTTGTGACTGGGATGGTCGCTGCTGATTCTGCAAAATCCCGTGAGAGTCTGGTCAGTCTCGCCGTTACGGTCGTTAAGAAAGCATTATAATAGTATTTTAACCGTAGAGGACCTCATCAAGCCTAATGCTTGATGAGGTCCTCTATGTATACAGTGTTCTTCACAAAAACCTCTTGTTATTTCTGTTGATTTACTATAAATTTATAAACATCAAATCAATAAGGCAAAGGCGCCGTGTCAAGAATCTAGGGTAGATTTCTTGAAACGGCGCCTTTTTTAGTTTCGCGATCGATCCTTGATAATCATTTCGCTGAAACTCAAATGCCCTTGCTTAATTAGGAAGGAGGAAAAAAATGCCGGAAAACAATCAAAGACAAGCCAAGCCTTCTCTTGAACGAACTGCACTGGCCTTAGCCTTAACAGAACCTCATGAAGAAATGAATGAGTTAAGAAAGCTGTTGCTTTCCCAAAATGTCTACTGTGCAGTAACCGAATTAGGTGGGACCTATAATGACTTACAACCCTCGGGGAAGTTGACTCATTCAGTGATAGCAGAAGCAATCCATGCTGGTGCAATCCAGAAGGAGCCGAAGGCTATATGCGCTATAACCCACGCCATTATAGAAGCGAGTCAGGGAATTTTTGTTCAGGATAATAGCTGTACTCATTATGAACTTAAAGTAGGGATTGCCAGTAATCGAAACTGGATCGCCATCGCCATCTTTGGACGTTCTTCCTTACATGCTCTATCTGAGAGATGTCGAGTGGGTTTAGGGTATACGCATTTGTAAGCAAATTCTTACAAATGCCACTATTAATAAAAATCAAGGAGGAAGATAACATGACAAGTAGTGGGCTAATAGATTCAGGAGACACAAGCTTCATAATTATTTCAACAGCACTCGTATTTCTTATGACTCCGGGGTTGGCTTTGTTTTACGGAGGAATGGTTCGCAAAAAGAACGTTCTGAGTACGGTGATGCACAGTTTTATTATCATGGGTGTCTCTTCAGTATTATGGATCTCAGTTGGTTTTAGTCTCGCCTTTGGTACCGATCATGGTGGCATGATCGGAAGTCTTCAGTGGGTAGGCCTAAGGGGAGTCGGCATGGAACCAAATGTAGATTATTCGGGAACGATTCCCTTCCTATTATTTATGGCCTTCCAAATGATGTTTACCCTAATTACACCGGCTATTATCTCGGGTTCCATTGCGGAACGGATGAGATTCCCCGCCTTTTTAGGATTTATCGTGCTTTGGCTATTAATGGTATACTACCCCCTCGCTCACTGGGTATGGGGGGTCGGCGGCTTCTTGCGTGAAATGGGAGCGCTGGATTTTGCCGGTGGAACCGTTGTGCATATTAGTTCAGGGGTTACCGGTCTAGTGGCGGCTTTAATCCTTGGCAAACGTAAAGGATATGGGAAAGAGCCCATGGCTCCTCACCAATTGCCTATGACTGTTTTAGGTGCAGGCCTACTCTGGTTTGGCTGGTTTGGCTTTAATGCCGGCAGTGCCTTGGGTGCCAATGGGTTAGCGGTCATGGCCCTCGTCACAACCAATACATCGGCAGCGGCAGGGGCCTTAGCATGGACAGCTACGGAATGGATTCACCGTGGCAAGCCCACTATCCTAGGTGCAGCCAGTGGTGCAATCGCAGGGCTTGTAGCCATTACCCCAGGTGCAGGATTTGTGACTCCAATGTCCTCCCTAGTTATTGGCCTTATCGGTGGAGCTATCTGTTACTTCAGCGTCAGTGTTCTTAAGGCAAAACTTGGCTATGATGATTCCTTGGATGCCTTCGGTTGCCATGGGATCGGCGGAATTTGGGGAGCTTTAGCCACAGGTATCTTTGCTTCAGCCTCTGTGGGGGGAACTGACGGCCTATTGTATGGAAACGCGGCACAAGTGGGTATTCAAGCAATCGGGGTTGTGATCACCATAGGTCTTTCAGTCGTCGCAACCTTCGTGATTATGAAGCTGGTCAGTGTATTCACGCCCTTGCGTGTTACGGCTGAAGAAGAAGAGATGGGCTTGGATATCTCCCAGCACGGTGAACAAGCTTACCCAGACTTTATTGGCAGTGGTTATTTCCCCGCGTTTGCTTCAGTTGTGAAAACCGTAGGTGTTCCTGCAGCTAGTGGTCAACCAGGAAAATAGGTATTGCTTGAGGTGTAATCAAAAGCCAAAGGAGTTGTAATTTTGGGAATTATCTGGAAGGAGTTTCAGATCATAGGGCGAAAAATTAATCTGTATAGAGGAGGGATAGTATGAAGAAGATTGAAGCGATTATTCGACCGGGCAGCCTAGATGATGTGCAATTAGCACTCGATGGTTTTGGGGTCAGTGGCTTAACTGTAACCCAAGTCATTGGCTGTGGGAATCAAAAGGGCCACAACCAAGTCTACCGGGGAGTAGAGTATAAAGTGATTCTACTCCCGAAGGTGAAGATTGAAGTGGTTGTAAAGGATGAACTGGTTGAACAATTGATAACCATCATTGCTAAAGCTGCTCGCAGTGGCGAAGTTGGGGATGGGAAAATATTTGTCTACCCAGTAGAGCAAGCGGTTCGCATCCGCACTGGCCAACGAGGCGAGGCCGCGCTTTAGGCTTACTGGGAAGCCATTTCACCTAGGGTAACTTTCACTTCTTTGGTTTGTCCATTGCGAACGAAGGTAAGGGTCACTTGGTCGCCGACATTATGCTTATAAATTTCACCGATGAGTTCTGTGGAGTTCTCGACTTTTACTCCGTCGATATGGGTGATTACATCCTTCTCAAGGATGCCTGCTTTACCGGCGGGTCCATTGGGGTCAACTTGGTAGATATAAGCCCCCAGAGGGAGGTTTTCTTCCTCCGCGTAAGCTAGGTATTGATCACTAACAGAGACGTAGAGGGCAGGGTGCTTCGCTGTTCCGGTACCGATCAATTGCTCGATAATTGAGGTGGCTTCTGTGATGGGGATGGCAAAGCCCATACCCTCAAAGCCGTTTTCTGCATACTTTGCTGAGTTAATGCCGATGACCTGGCCGTTGTAATTAACAAGTGGGCCTCCGCTGTTACCGGGATTGATGGCGGCATCGGTTTGGAGCATATTATAAAGGGTGGATTCGCCGGACATGGCAAGGGTCCGATTGGTAGCGGAGATAACCCCTGCTGTAACAGAGCGCGCGAATTCGTTACCACCTGGGTTGCCGATAGCAACCACATACTCTCCCACTTCGATCTGCGAGGATTCCCCGAGTGTGACTTGGGTAAGATTACTTGTATCAGAAATCTTAAGTACGGCCAAATCTGTCTTCGCATCTGAGCCTACTAGTTTTGCTTCGATGTTGCGTCCATCGCTGAGACTGACGGTGATTTTTCGGGCGCCCTCAATCACATGATTGTTGGTAACGATATAGCCATTCTTGGCATCGATGATAAAGCCAGAACCTGTTCCTGCTTCTACTAATTCGGAATTTCTGGCGTTTCCTTGGGAGCCAAAGCTAAAACCATAACCATAGCTATGGATATTCGAGAAAGGCTGATAATTTGAGATGCCAACGACTGCGGGCCCCACATTCTTAGCCACTTGAACGACAGGGGAATTTGATTCAGTAGCTAGAGAATTGGCAAGCAGGGAAACAGTGTTTGCATTATTCGTAGACTGTATCGACCCTGTGGTCTCCATCGTACGCAACGTTTCGGGACTGATATATTGCACTAGGGAGACGGAAGAGACTCCCCCTATGAAGGCACTGATAAGGCAGATGGCTACTAAAGGGATCAGCCTCCGTTTTCTTTGGGGGGGCTCAGGTGTGGCAGCATAATAATCATTTTCATTCATAACGAGAAACCTCCATATAAAATAGTAAGTACCATGCACTATGACTTATGCACTATGCACTAGGTGCAATAAGCATTTAGTTTTGTGCTAAATTCAGTATAAAGATAGACGCTGAGGCAAAACTGATGATAAACTGAAAAAGAGCTGAATTTTTTATGAATATTGTATGAACTTAGCAAATCAGAGTCGGCCTTTAGAAGATTGAATCAGATTCAATCATGTTTTGTATTGTTGCGTTACATATTATGTTCTATGTTAAATTATACCACCAACTTTAAGAATCAAAAACAAAAGAACGGTGACATGACATATTGATCATGTGAACCGTTCTTTCCTCTAGCGATGTATGAAGCTTTGGTGAATGCTATTTAGAGATAGCTTTGTTTAAATCCTTGATAAGATTAGGAACATCAATCCCGTGAGCTGTAGCACCTTGTTCCACGTTCTCAAAACGAGCTGCCATGCACCCAAAGCAATGCATGCCGTATTTTTGGAATACTTCTACGGTTTCAGGATGTTTCTCAACAACATCGGTAATTTTTTCTGCACCTGTTAACATAAGGTTCTCTCCTTTATGGTGAATTCTATTTATCTAATATATTGTACCTCATTAGAAGAATTTAACCCAGAGATTTTTAAATCTAGCCAAATCTCCTACGCTGTAATTCATCGGATAAAATGGAAGAAACAAGCTAAAGCTAGAACTAGAGCATAGAAAAGAGGTAGTACAATGGATCGTTTAATCCTTGTTTTAATGGTCATTGCCATAATAATAGCGGGAGTTACATACCTTTTGGATAGGTTCGTCCCTAGTATCAAATCCATCAAATTCTTGCCAGGGGTTTTGTGCTTGCTTTTAGCCCTTTACTATTTTTACTTGGCCTATATTGTGAAAGCAGGAGAAGGGTTTGAGGACTTAGGGAATTTTATAATGGGCATGATGCTCTCGATAGGCGCAATTGCAGGGCTCATAACGGCTCTTTTGCTAGAAATAAGAAGAAGAAACAATCGTAACAAATAAGTTTTTCAGTTAAGGGCTTCAGAGTTACTGACGATATTCAAGAATTTTTGCTTGCAAAACTTTACCGACAGGTATATTATAGTATAGTGCTTGCACCACTAGCTCAGCTGGTAGAGCATCCGACTCTTAATCGGCAGGTCCACAGTTCGAATCTGTGGTGGTGCACCAAATAGAATTTGAGTAGGCATTTCAGTTAACTGAGATGCCTATTTTGTTGTGTTTAGTAACTGGTATTTGGTGTTTACGGGATTAAGCGAGGGAATGTGGAGTTAGGAATGTCCATTCTGCCGCTGAACCTGATTTTTCAAGTGGTGCTCCTGCCGGCGTATTTGTCGGTATTTATCGGTAGTGAAGTTAGAATGGATGTAGGCAACTTTCTGTGGCATGTGGCCTTTGTCTTGGTGATTCCCTTCTTGGCCTCAGTGGTGACCAAGTGGCTCACAAAGATTAAGGAAGGTTTTCAGACATTCATATTGGAACAAGGAGATCCGCTTCAGTTGCTCTTTTTGTGTCTTGCGGCGATGGTGATGTATGCCCAGGAAGTGAAGAATCTGCTGGACAATCCTATGTTATTGGTGGAGTTATTCATTGCTCTAATGATTTTTTGGGGGTAATGATTGTTTTTGCTCAGTGAATGGGTAAGCTGCTGAAGTTTCCTAAACGGGACACAGTGGCCTTGAATTTTACTACTCTAGCTCAAACTCACCTTTATCTTTGGCCATAGCTGTAGCCACCTTTAACCCTTAATTGCTTTGGCCCTAAGCATTGGACCGTTAATTGAGCTGCCTGTACTGTCTTTAATATCAGGGCTCTAAGCGGTGAAAAAAATCATAGCGAAAAATAATAAGGCAATACTAGCTGTTCAAAAGGACTGTCAAATCGTTAAAAAAACGTTATGATTTTTCTAAGTCTTTTTAATACTATATATAGTTTAATATCTAAGGCTTAAGGTTATATGATATTGCTTACTTTTTTGCTATAATATAGGTCTGAAGGGACAGACATAGACTTCTTAAACTTTACTCAGCATGAGACGAAACAATCTGCGAACGTAAACGACCGAAAGGGTGTGAAGAAAATTAGCGACGAAAATAGTTCTGTGTTAGAACATGTATATTTAACAATAAAAAATCGGATATTAAACAACTACTATCCACCAGGTATTCGAATTGTGGAAGCAGATTTAACTACAGAGTTCAAAGTCAGCCGTGGAACTGTAAGAGTTGCTATGCATCGTCTTATTGGGGACAAACTTCTTGAAAAAACACCTCATCGGGGAATTGTGGTTCATAAAGTAACTTTAGAGGAACTTATAGAGATATATACCCTTCTATCCTATTTGGAAAGCCTTGCAGCTAAGCTAATTGCTGAAAATGGTGATCCCAAATTGATAGAGGAGTTAAATTATCTTGTAAAAGAAGATGCTAAAGCAGTAGCAGATGATGACTTTATGCTTCATTTGAAATTAATGGATAGGTTCCATGACATAATTGTAGAAGAATCGGGTAATCAAACTCTTGTAGATATTCTTAAACCCCTAAGCTTAGCATCTAGAAATATGCGGTTTTTAATGCCATTGAAAGTGCGCATGGTTCGGTCTTTTAATACTCATACAAAACTGGTTGAAGCTATAAACGCAAGAGATGGAGATTTGGCGGAAGCTATTATGAAAGAACATGATATTGAGGCTATAAATATCATTAAAAATGCAATTCAAGAAAATGATAAATCTAAGATAGAAACATCAATCAATTTATAAGAATAAAGATTCAGCATTTAAATAAAGGGGCTGTTGCAAAACGAACAGAAAGTTCTTCGAGCAACGCCCCTTTTTGTGTAAAAAATAAAACTGTAGATCCCGAAAGATCCACAGTAGTTGTACAATTGAGTTATGCTACAAATTAAATTACACACTAAGAATTATACCCAATTAGGGGGCACTATCAATTAGTTTTACCACTTAATCTTGAAGTGTTAATACCTAAGGATGACTCCGTTCGACTGCTAAGCCACATTTTGGAGGGATTAAATTACAAAGCACTTTACAAGGCCTACTCTTTCACCGGAAGAAAACCTGCAGTTGAACCTAAAATCCTATTTAAAGTATTGACCTACGCCTACATGAACAATATCTATTCTAGTCGGAAGATCGAATCCGCCTGCAGAAGAGATATTAACTTTATGTGGTTACTGGAAGGTAAGAAAACACCCGATCATAGCACCATTGCTCGCTTTCGAAAAGATTATCTTCAGGGATGTATCGATTATCTTTTTTATCAAATGGTTCAATATCTACGTAATATCCATGAAATAGCGTTTAAAAACCTCTTTATCGATGGGACAAAGATTGAGGCTAATGCCAACCGTTAGACGTTTGTCTGGAAAAAGGCCGTTAACAAAAACAAAGCCAAGATGTTTGAAAAAATTCAGTCGTGCATAGAGGAGATAAATGCCACTTATGGAGATCGACTTTAAAGTGTCTACGAAACCTTACTCAAGGACATCAACATCGTGTTGGCTTTTTTGAAAGATAAACAGCAGCAAGAGCAAATTGAATTTGTTAAGGGAATCGGTAAACGGAAATCAAAACTGCAAAAGTTTACCGAAACATTGCAAGAATTCTATGCTCGCCAGGAACAATACAATGCTCATAACCAGTTGTTTGAGGGAAGTAACAGCTATTCCAGGACTGACCCAGATGCGACCTTCATGCATATGAAAGATGATCATATGCGCAACGCTCAGTTGAAGCCTGCTTACAATGTACAAATCGGAGTAGAAAGTGAGTGCATTACGGGAGTTGGAGTTTTTCAGGATCGAAACGACATAGCTACCCTGATCCCCTTCTTAAAAGAGATGGAGTATCGATTAAACGTACGTTATGAAAATGTGATCGCAGATTCTGGGTATGAGAGCGAGGAAAATATCTTTACCTCGAGGAACAAAAACAGACCCCCTACATAAAGCCCCAAACCTATGAACGATGGAAAAAGCGGAGTTTTAAAAAGAACATCAGTAAACGAGAAAATATGTTTTACAATCCAGAGACAGATGAGTATACCTGCCACAACGGTAAGCAGCTGAAGCCTGTGGGGGTTACCCACCGAACTACAGCAACTGGCTATCGTTCTGAAATAACCGTCTATGAATGTGAAGACTGCAGCGAATGTACGCATTAAAGCCGCTGTACAAAGGCTAAAGGGAATCGGAAGATTCAGGTATCGAAAACATTTGTAGAAAAACGACAAGTATCTTATGAAAACATCACAACGGAAGAAGGAGCCTCGCTTAGAGTTAACCAATCAATCCAGGTCGAAGGAGCATTTGGAGTTTTAAAAAACGACTATAACTTCAATCGATTTCTGACACGAGGAAAAAGTAGCGTAAAGACAGAATTCATGCTACTATGCTTGGGCTATAACGTGAATAAGCTTCACGCCAAATACAGAATGAACGAATAGGGAAGCCTCTTCATCCACTAAAAACAGCCTAGAAAGTATTGAAAAAGGCCTGAAAAATCATAGGCTTATTTTGGTGTACCCAAATTTCGTGAGGAGTAAAAAATAAATAAAGTACTGACTAAGCAATCGAAAAATCTTAGCCGAAAGGGAAAGAGAGTGTCGCTATAACTACTTTAAAATGTAGTTTTGCGACACTCCCTTTATTTAAATGCGAATGAATTTGAATCATAAAAAATAGTATTGCAAAAGTTAGTACATACATTTATACTACTAATGTAGAACAAACTTGTATTACGACTATGTAATACTACATTGTAAGACATAAATAGCGCGCGTTTATTGTTTATCGACAATGTAATTCTACGAACAAGTTTTAAAAGATTTATTATCAAAAGGAGAAGTGACACGTGAAGAAAAGGTTAGCTATCTTTTTTATGAGTCTGATAATGGTTGTTACTATGTCAGGGTGTGGTAACGGAAAGAAGGCAGTCTCTGAAATGGATTCGGCCATGTTCCAAGCTGGTACATATGAGGGTGTAGGTAAAGGTAAAAATGGGGATATTGTTGCGGTGGTAGAAGTGTCCGAGGACAGTATCTTGTCCATTAATTTTAAAGAGCACTCTGAAACACCAGGTATTTCAGATCCTGCATTTGAAAAATTGCCTGAGACCATCATTAAAAATAAAACCGTTGCTGTAGATGCAATTTCAGGAGCAACCGTAACGAGTAACGGAATTCTTGAAGCTGTAAAAGCTGCGTTGTTATTGGCAGGGGCTACTGAGAAAGATATAACTAAGGTTGTGGAAGACAATACAGAATATGAGAGTGTTGAACTTACTACAGATGTAGTTATTATTGGTAGTGGTGGAGCAGGCTTATCTGCGGCCATAGAAGCAGCAAATGCAGGTGCGGATGTTATTGTTTTAGAAAAGTTAGGCACTATTGGGGGCAATACTGCAAGAGCTGGTGGTGGTATAAATGGAGCGGGAACCAAGTACCAAGAGGCTGTAGGTATTATTGATAATCCAGATGCGTTTTATAATAGTGTAATGTCCAAAGGAGTAACATTTAAGGATACAACTTTATTGAGACAACTTGTTGATGGATCTGAGAGTGCGGTGGAATTCCTTCATGAGTTAGGTGCAGATGTTTCTGTTATCATTCCTGCTCATGGTGACTCTGTTGCACGGACTCATAGACCTAAAGAAGGAAAACCAGGAGCTACCTTTGCAAAAGTAATGCAAGCAAAAGTAGAGTCTCAAGGCACAAAGATTATTACGAATACAGCAGCAAAAAAACTGATTGTGGAGAACAATGCTGTAGTAGGTGTGGAAGCAACTTCTGAAACTGATCGAAAAAATTATAAAATTAATGCAAAATCTGTTGTTATAGCAACAGGTGGATTCAGTGCAAATAATGAGATGGTTACAAAATACGATGAGCGATTAGCCGGATTAGGAACAACCAATTCACCAGGAAATGTTGGCGATGGAATTGAGATGGCAATCGAGGTTGGGGCAGTGTTAGAAAACATGCATAAAATTAATGTTATGTCCCCATTGTCCAGTGCTGTTTCAGATGTTATTGCTGTAAGCCAAGACGGAGTACGATTTGCAGAAGAATATGATTGGTTAGATATGGATAATTTCGTAAAAATAAACGAGGGTAAAGCAGAACGATTTGTATGGTTAATCCTTGATGACACTGCTCGTAATGAACAGGCAGGAATGCAAAGTTATTTCCATTCAGAAGTTCCAACAGCCAATAGCATTGAAGAATTAGCCAAGATGATTGATATTGAAGGTGACGTTCTAACAAAGACCGTCAATACTTGGAATAAAGCTGTTGAAAGTAAAAATGATGCTGAGTTTGGCAGAAAAACAGGTATGAATAATAAAATTGAGAAAGCTCCATTTTATGCCATTAAGCTGGTACCTAACGTTCACCATACAGCAGGCGGAATTAGAATTGATGGGGATACGCATGTGTTAAATGGCGAAAACCAACCTATAAAAAATCTATTTGCTGCTGGTGAGGTTACTGGTGGAGTACACGATGGAACCTCTTCTCTAACAGATATTATTGTCCATGGAAGAATTGCAGGAAAAAATGCTGCACTAAATACAAAATAATTATGGCAAGCAGAACAAGCAATTATAGTGGTTGCTTGTTCTGTTCGTTCATCTTAAAGCGGGGCACATAGTGATGCTTTGGGCTAAAAGACGAATCCCTTAGACCGAGTGGTTTAAGGGATTTTTGTATAGAAGTAAACGTGATTACTTCATGGAATATTATTGCTGCTAAATTTGGATGGAAGGGAGACATTTGAAGTGCTGAGGATTGAAGATGGGATGTTCAGAATCATCTATGATGTTAAAATGAACCTGACGGGTATTTTTATGATCCAATAGAGCCGGGTGACTTATCTGGCACTTGAATATTTCGTTTGGATAGAGCAGGCATCACGGTGAATTAGAGCACCTGTCACGGTTATATTTAGCATCTGTCACGAAAAACTGATCACCTTATAAAAGCGATCAATTCTTTGCTTCAACCCGATAGCAAAACTTGATATGGGGATGGGATGTGCTACCCTCAAGCGAAGGGGTGGGGCTTGCCCCAGAGACATTCTTTATTTGAGCCTCACCCCTCAACCCACTGAAGCACATCCCGTGGGGTCCCATGTCAAGTTTAACCCCAGAGTGACGGAGTTAGGTGTGCGATTCGTTTATTCCAGTCACTGTACTCTCTTCCAAGCCGAGTGCTCCCAAATAACGAGACGACTGATCTGTATTTTCAAGATGACTGTGTTCAGTCAATGAAATACTCAGCACTATCACTGGCAAATAGAAAATTATTAAATATCCAGTAATATCTATTAGTAATTTCTCGAATAACTTCAATTTGTTTTTGGCTTATATGTCCAAAATTATTTTCTTCAACTATTATTTCTTCCCGCATTGGGGATATCCATCTGGTCTTTCAAGACTGATCTCCCATAGCCCTTCTCTTGTGTAATCTACCATGTTAAGTTAAGTCCTCCTTTTAGATGTTAGTAATATTAGTTATGTAGGAAGAACTATGGGCAATAAAAAGCATACAGTCCATACAAAGTGATATAGGCATACAGTAGGCTTGTCATCCCGTGATAAATCGACGAAAATAGAGGTATTACTAAGAAGATAATTAGAGTGCTTTTTTAAGGGAGATAAAGATGAGCAAACGTTACAAGACCTTCATATCGATTTCTTTTGGATTGATTAGCTTTGTAGGGGTTTTCTTTGCAAGTCGATTTGATTTTAATGGGTTTTCCATTAACATTACATGGAGTTTGATGCTTCCCTTGTTGGTGGCATTAGCCTGGGGGACTAAGTATGGTGTTATTAGTGTTGTAGCCAGCCCTATTATTTTTTATCCGTTTATTCTAGGGAGTTATAATGGTTGGGCATCGCTGATTCCTTCCCTGTCTCTTTTGCTTTGGATTCTTATTCACGGATATGGGAGTAAAAAGCGCCAGAAATCAAATAAGGGAGTCTATAATCTCTACTTTCTACAGTTGATATATGTCGTTATCCGATTTGTGGTTTATACCACTCTATTCCCAATACTTATTCGATTGAATGAAGTGATTACACCGTTTTGGAATCCTCAAGCCTATACGGAAATGGATATGGGGATTATTCTTTTATTCGTAATCAAGGGAATCATTGTCGAATCCATTTTATTAGGCTTTTGCGATGCAGTGCTCCTCCTTCCTTTTGTTCGCAAATTTTTTGACCTACCCATCTCTAGTGGGGCACGATATAACACGTATATTTTGACCGCTATTGTTCTTTTCGGTTTATGCTTTACCTTAGCTGTATTAGGGGTTTACAACTATATATCTGATGAGATTCCCTTTTTTTCATGGACTCTCAATCCCAGTGAAGAAACCCGAGTCACCTTCTTATTTGCAACTATTTTGTTTTTTATTATGGGTGGGATCACCATTCGCTTTGTTCAGCGCGTGGTGGAGACACAATCGCAGCTGAGAATCCGAGAGAGCCAAATAGAGGAGGCGTTAGGAGATATTCGGGTGCTAAATGACGAGCTGGAACAAAGGGTTCTCTTACGCACAGGTGAACTGCAAAATGCAGTCAGCGAATTAGAGGGATTTGCCTATACTATATCCCATGATTTGCGGGCGCCTATTCGAGCCATTGAAGGATATAGCAATTTTATTCTTGAGGATTATGGAAAACAACTTAATCCAGAAACCAATGAAATGTTAGGGAGCATTAAAGGGATTTGCCAAGATATGAACACATTGATTCATCGGCTGTTGGAATATTCCATTACAGCAAAGCAAGAATTGGAACTCCAACCAGTAAACCTAACAGACCTTATTCTCAATATTTATGAAGAACTTAAGGTAGCCCATCCTGATCGGAACGTGGATTTGGTCATTGAGAATGAATTACCGATCGTAACAGGGGATAAAGTACTCTTACGGCAAGCTCTTGAAAATATTCTTTCCAACGGGTTTAAATTTACAAAAGGGCGTCAACAGGCAATCCTAAACGTAAACTGTGTCAAACATGCTGAAGAATGGATATTCTGCTTTAAAGATAATGGTGTTGGTTTCGATATGAGGTACGCCGGTAAGTTATTTCACGTATTCCAAAGAATGCACCGTAAGCAGGATTTTGAAGGAACGGGTATAGGACTTGCTACTGTTAAAAAAGTACTTGAGAAACATAGAGGAAGAGTTTGGATTGAGGGACGAGTTAATGAAGGGACACAACTTTATTTTGCTTTACCCTTAGAAAAAAACAACATGGATGAGGGCAAAAATGTTTGAAGTAATGATTGTCGATGATATGGATATTATGATAAAACAGATTAAGCGGTTAACCTTATGGAGCGATGAGACGGATTTTCGCATCGTTGCACAGGCATCGGATGGTCAAGAAGCCCTTGAAAAGCTTCGGGAGCATCCTGTAGACCTCTTGATTACAGATATTGAAATGCCAATCATCAATGGAATTGAACTATTAAAAGAAGTACAAGAGCGGGGCTTAGCTTCTTGCGTCGTGTTCTTGAGCGTGCACAGTGAATTTAACTTTGCAAAACATGCGATTCAATACGGTGTTTTTGATTATTTAATTAAGCCTGTTGCCCATGATGACCTAAAACAGGTACTCGAAAAAGCGAAAAAGCACCTGTTGGACAAGAAAAAGGCTAATGAATATGTGAAGACATTAGAGGAACAGCTGATTGAAAAGGTAGACATCTATTATCCTGAGGCACAGCTGAGAAGCCTTTTGAAGCAGCTGGAACAAGGAGAAAAGGGAGCCTTAAGGGGAATAGAGATGATGCTTGATGAAGTGTGTGAGGGGGTAGGGCATGATCGGATTAAAGGGGCTCTGGTATTGCAAAAAATTTATGATGAAGTTTTGATGTCCATACAAGAGGCATATCCCTGGATCGAGAAGTACATCACAGTAGAGCATTATCTGGAAAATCCCTCCCCTCAGAAAGCTGAGCTCCAAGTCCTGAAAGAGCGATTCATGGAGCATGTTGAAAGGCTGATGGACACCCTGAATCGATTTGTTTTGCGGTCTGAACGCAGTGCCCTAGTAAAAGAGGTATGTCTTTTTTGTGTTGAGCATATTGAAAATGAAATTAGTCTCGGAAAAATTGCAGAAGCATTTTATTTGACAAAGAATTATGTCGGTGATCTGTTCAAACAGGAGACGGGAATAACTGTCGGAGAGTATATTACTTTTATCAAAATAGAACGAGCAAAAAGACTGATTGAAAAGGATTCATTAAAAAACTATGAAATAGCCCTTCTTCTAGGTTTTAGTGATGCAGAGTATTTCGGGAAATTATTTAAAAAATCTACGGGGATGCCACCGATGGTGTATAGGGCCATGAAAAAGGGTGAGCGTTAGGAACGTAAAATACTAATCCGTGTTTTGTCAGGGGTTAAGCCTTAGTAATTACATTCACATAATGGGTGAGCTCGTGTATGATAAAACCATCACAAAGAGCTTCTCAAGCTCGATATAGAAAAAGGAGCGATTAGGATGGTAATAGGTAAAAGAAGTTTGCTTACAGGAGTGCTACTTGCAGCAATGGTAACAACAATGACAGGTTGCAGCCAAGAGAGTACGGCGCCAGAGGCGGGCAAAACTCAGGGAACACAAAATGTAAGTGTTCAGCCGGAAGAAAAGAAATTTGATCTCGAATGGAGTATTCAACCAAAGCTAGGGATCACTAAAGGTGATTACTATAAAATCGAAGAACGTTTCCGTCAAGGACACCTAGGGTCTCTAGAGGTCGTTAAAAATGATGGAAAAATAGTTCACGTAGAATTTAACGAAACTGGACGTCCAAATTACTACCTTCGTTATTATCAAGATGTCCCCAAACGGATGTCTGAATATAACTTCTCAATGGGAGAGCGCAAAGGAGCTGCTTGGATTCAAAGTGTAGTTATGGTGGAAAAGCAAATGATTGAAAAGCAAGACCTTACCGGAGAATTTGATATGATCTCTGGTGCTTCCAACAGTGTCAAGCAATCCATGCTTCCACTGGCAGAGCAGCTGGAAGGTTCTTTGAATGCACCATCGAAGCAAAAATATTACAGCATTGCTGAAAAACTAGAAGGTGGACTTACAGGTCTTCTCAAAATAGTTGTCGAAGATAAAAAGATCGTTTCCGTAAAGTATGATGAGATCTTTGCTGACTCTCCAGAAGAAATTGACAATCCAATCTTGAAGAAGTTTTACAGACAATCCAAATATGAAAGTGTAGAATATGAAGAGCCTTCCCGTATTGGATTTAATGTTCAAATGGATGCTTTAAACGAACAAGTGGTTAAAACACAGAACCTCTTAGATATATCCGCGCTTCCAGCCATAGGTGATACCGGCGACTATGCAGCAAGTGGTTATACCACACGCAACACCGCATGGGATAATTATCTAAGAATGGCTGAGCAACTGCTCAATGAAATGAAAAAAGACGGCAATTTCTAATATAATAAAGACAATTTTTCCGACTCTTAATCGGCAAGTCCACAGTTCGAATCTGTGGTGGCGCACCAAGTAAAAATATAATTCAGGCGTTTCAGTTTTAACTGAGACGCCTGTTTTGCCTTAACTTAATGGACTAAGGGGTATTCATAAGCAAATTAGGTGTTTGGCATTGAATTTTTCTATAATCAAGGATATTTTAAAAAAAGTAAACGAGTGGTATGCTATTAATAAGATTTTTTCATTGACGCAAGACGATTAGTTTGCGCCACAATTCTTGCTTCATATGTTCGAGTTAGTTAGTAAGTAGTGGAATTACTATGATTAGGAGTGTGAAAGATGTCATTAGAACAATTGAACCCAACCCGATTTGAGGAGATTATTTATGATAATGGTGATCCTTGTTTAGTGATCTTCTCAAGAAAAACATGTCACGTATGTAAGGAAGTCGTACCTGTGCTTGAAGATTTACAACCAAAGTATGAAGGTAAGTTCGGCTTCTACTATGTTGATGTCGAAGATGAAAAAGCTTTATTTCAAAGATTTTCTTTAAAAGGTGTTCCGCAAATTCTCTTCTTTAATGAGGGAGAATACCAAGGGAAAATGGCTGGTTTAGTCGAAGACGATAAGGTTGAAGAAAAAATCTCTGAAGTTCTAGGTGCTTAAATCGTATAAAATAGACAAGGTAAGAGGTTGTAGAAATGGAAAACTATGATTTAGTGATCATTGGTGGGGGCCCTGCGGGGCTGACCTCAGCTATTTATGGTGGTCGATCTAAGCTTAAGACTTTACTCATCAATAAGGGAACTATTGGTGGGATGGTTGATACGACCCGCGAAATTGTCAACTATCCTGGTTACGTAGAAACGACTGGGCCTGATTTGATGAAGGATTTTCATGAGCATGCGAAAAGCTTTGGGGTAGATTTCCTCAGAGAAGAAGTGCTTAGTGTTGACTTTTCTCAAGAAGAAAAGGTAATCAAGACTAAGAAGGGTAAGGAAATTGCCGCTAAAGCCGTGATCATTGCTTGTGGCAGTGCGCCAAGAATGCTCAACATTCCAGGAGAATCAAGACTGCGGGGCAATGGTCTAGCTTACTGTGCTACTTGTGATGCAGAGTTTTTCGAAGGCGAACATGTTGTTGTCGTTGGTAGCGGTGACCAAGCTATCGAAGAAGGTATGTATATTGCTAAGTTTGCGAGTAAGGTTACAGTTATCGTATTACACGATGAAGGTACTCTCGACTGCAACAAAGTAAGTGCTGAGCGAGCTGCTTGTCACCCCAAAATGAATTTTATCTGGAACTCCACGGTCTCAGAAATTCTTGGTGAAGACAATGTAGAAGCTGTAAAGATTAAGAACATTAAGACCGGAGAATCCTATGATTTCCCCTGTCAAGGTGTGTTCTTATTTGTCGGGATGGTCCCTGCCACGGGTTTCTTAAAGGATAGTGGCCTTGCTATGGACAAGCGTGGCTATATCCCTGTCAATGAATTGATGGAAACCAACTTGGAGGGAGTCTATGCTGCAGGTGATAATCGTGTCAAATACTTGAGACAAGTAGTGACATCAGCCGGTGATGGTGCCACAGCGGCGGTTGCAGCGGGACGCTATATTGATGAACTTAACAGCTTTAACGCTGAGGTTCTCCAAAGTGATAAAAAAGTTGCGCTGTTGTTCTTCAATGCTATGGTGGATGAAAGCTTGGCCTTCAGCACCTTATTAGAAGAATTAAACAGTGAAATGGATAGCAAATATAAGGTCGTCAAAGTAGATTTGGCTACCAAGAAAAGTATGGCTAATAAGTATAGTATTCAAGCCGCACCCGCAGTGGTTATCTTAGATCAGGGTAAAGAAGTAAAGCGCTTGGAGTGCTCGATGGATAAGGAAAGTATAAAAGCTCAACTCTAATTATCTGCTATAATAAAACGCTACAAAGGCCGTGTGCTTTTGTAGCGTTTTTATATTGTTATGTCTGGGTCGTGTAGCTTACCATACCATACATCCGCACCGCTCAGGCGCTCCAGGGCTAGCGTGCTTGTTTGTATAATGCCCTTGTTTTACAGAGCAATAACATTAGGTTCAATTTCAAGTAGCTTTCTCGGGATGCAAGATCTCAGCCAGGAGGCTTTGACTCAGACGTTGGATGGCGGTGTTAATCTTTTCCGGTTCAATGCCTGAATAGTTCAGGATAATTTCATGGGTCTGATGATCATGGTTGTCATGGTAATATTGAGAGACACAGGAAATGCGAATGCCGGTATTTTTGGCTGCTAGGATAAGCTTTTCGTCGTCCACCTGGGTATTAATTTTCATGAGGAAATGTAGCCCGGAATCCTCTTCGCGAATCGTAACATAGGGGCTTAAATCGCTTTGGCGGAGGGCTTTGAGGATGGTATCCCGTTGCTTGCGGTAATAGGTTCGCATCCGGTTAATATGCTTTTCAAAATAACCCTCGGAGATGAAACGGGCCAGAGTGAATTGCTCAAAGGTAGAGACGGTGCAGGAGTAAAAGCCCAACTTTTGATAATACCGCTTTACAAGATGCTTGGGGAGAACCATGTAGCTGATCCGAAAGGTGGGAGCTAGGCTTTTCGAGAAGGTGTTGATGTAGATCACTTTTTCCATGATATCGATACTTTGCAGCGTGGGGATGGGTTTGCCGAAAAGGCGGAATTCGCAGTCATAGTCATCTTCAATAATGTAGTGCTCATTTTGTTGGGCTGCCCAGCTTAAGAGCTCATAGCGTCGACTGACGGGCATGACGATTCCGGTCGGGAAATGATGAGAGGGCGTAATGTGCAGAATCTGGGCGCCACGGCTCTTGACATCGTCCGGCATAACCCCGGAAGCATCCATAGCAATCGGATAACATTTGACATCATTGCTCTCATAGATTCTCATCAGCCGAGGATAGCCGGGGTCTTCTACGGCATAGATGCGATTTCTACCTAAGAGCTGGATCAGGACGCTGTAGAGGTATTGGGTACCGGCACCGACAATGATCTGCTCAGGCTCCACAGATAGCCCGCGGAATTGGTAAAGATGTTCAGCAAGGGCTTGCCTTAGCTTCGTGACGCCGCCCACCGAGGTATCGGATAAGAGAGCAGCCTCGCTTTCCGTATCGGTCACGTCACGCAGGAGCTTAGTCCAGATCGAGAAGGGGAAAGAATCGGGAGCTACGGAATTTCTGACGAAGTCAGCATAATAAGCTGGCTCTTTTTTTTGCTTCTGGCCTTGTGCTTCCTGCGGTCTTTCCCGAAGAGGATGAAGGGTTTGTCCCTCTAGATTGGCGACAAAGTATCCCCGCTTAGGCAGAGTATAAATGTAGCCTTCGGCGGCCAATTGAGCATAGGCGTTCTCAATGGTAATGATGCTCACCCCAAGGTTTTTGGCAAAGGCCCGTTTGGAGGGGAGCTTTTCATCAGGCTTTAATTTTTTTTCCAATATATCCTTTTTGATGCAATGGTAGAGATATTCATACATGCTCTCTGACCCTATATTTTCAAAAGAATAGGTCAACATCTTGAGGACTCCTTTTCGATTTGGTCGTATAAAAAAATAAGGAATTGGTTATTTTGAATATAGCCAGATTTGAGTATACTCGAAACTAATGAACAAGTAAAGTGAGGTTTTGTTATGAATACTATAAACAACAAACAATATGACCTGAACAAGGAGCTTGCCCAAATGCTCAAAGGCGGCGTGATCATGGATGTGACCACCCCAGAGCAAGCGAAGATTGCCGAGGCGGCAGGAGCCTGCGCGGTGATGGCTCTAGAGCGGATCCCAGCTGACATTCGTGCTGTTGGCGGTGTATCCCGGATGAGTGATCCGAAGATGATAAAAGGTATCCAAAATGCAGTTTCTATTCCAGTTATGGCCAAGTGTCGGATCGGTCACTTTGTCGAGGCTCAGATTCTTGAGGCGATCGAAATTGATTATATTGATGAAAGTGAAGTGCTTTCCCCTGCTGATGATGTCTACCACATTGATAAGACCAGATTTAAGGTTCCCTTTGTTTGCGGGGCCAAAGATCTGGGGGAAGCCTTACGTAGAATTAACGAAGGAGCTACGATGATTCGGACCAAGGGTGAACCTGGCACCGGAGACGTAGTTCAAGCTGTTCGCCATATGCGCATGATCAATCGTCAAATCAGCCGCGTGGTCGGCATGCGAGAAGATGAGCTTTTCCAAGAAGCAAAAGAGCTGCAAGTACCTTATGAGTTGGTGCTTTATGTCCATGAGCATCGTCGTCTGCCGGTGGTCAATTTCGCTGCTGGTGGTATCGCGACTCCTGCGGATGCAGCTTTAATGATGCAGTTGGGAGCGGAGGGAGTTTTTGTAGGTTCCGGTATCTTTAAATCGGGAGATCCTGCTCGAAGAGCTCAAGCGATTGTCAAAGCAGTAACGAATTACCAGGATCCGAAGGTGTTGGCTGATCTGTCCGAGGATTTAGGGGAAGCTATGGTCGGAATCAACGAGCAGGAAATCGAGCTGCTTATGGCTGAACGAGGCAAGTAAGATGATCGTAGGAGTATTGGCTGTTCAAGGAGCCTTTGCCGAGCATGAGAAAATCCTCAAGGAACTTGGTGTCGATTATCTAGAGCTCCGCAATGGCAATGATGCTCGTCAAAATTTTGACGGACTGATTCTGCCGGGAGGGGAGAGTACCACCCAAGGGAAATTGCTCCGGGAGTTGGATATGTTTGAAGCTCTGCAGGAGAAGATCGTCGAGGGTCTGCCTGTATTAGGCACCTGTGCGGGACTTATTCTTCTTGCTGAAGAGCTCAGCAACGATTCGGCCCATCACTTTGGTACCTTACCGGTAACGGTTAAGCGGAATGCTTACGGAAGGCAGCTGGGGAGCTTTTATACCGAAGAGGTAGTTGGGGATTTGGGTAAGGTTCCCATGACCTTTATTCGCGCACCCTATATCGAATCAGTCAAAGCAGGGGTGGAGGTTCTCGGTGAGGTCAATGAACACATCGTGGCTGTTCGTTATAAAAATCAAATCGGTCTTTCCTTTCACCCGGAATTAAATGAAGATCGCAAAATCCATCAAATGTTTCTTGACATGGTCTCCCTTCGGGATCTCCAAACGTGGTCTCAAAATGTAATCTAATACGAAAGCTCTGCTGATGGCGAAGAAAAAGGATTCAGCGAGCATTATAGAGAATTATATCTAGGCATTCCCTCGTGGGATGCCTATTTTCATGTTCAGTCGGCTATCTTGGGGTGGGGAAAGCTTTTTCGGTATATACTAAAGCTCAGGAAAAGATGTAAATAGAGTTCAGAAAAAGATCTGTTTAAAGCTTAGAAAAAGGTGTATTTAAGTTTTTAATAAGTTGTCAAGATTAGCGATTGAGATCAGCAATGAGATGATCAAATGAATTAGCAATTGCGATGAGTAAGGAGCGTTGGTATGTCTACAGAACTGTCTTTAGCAAAAATCCAAGAAGCCCAGAACGCTATCCAACCTTATATTCACCAAACGGTTCTGGATCATTCAAGTACCATGAGTGCTCTGACCGGGGCACATATCTACTTGAAGATGGAGAACCTGCAGAAAACCGGCTCTTTTAAAGCCCGCGGAGCGATGAACAAAATCCTGAAGCTTTCTGAAGACGAGAAGAAAAAAGGGGTTTTGGCTGCTTCGGCAGGAAATCATGCCCAAGGGGTGGCTATGGCAGCCTCGCGCTTAGGAATCGCCTCAACCATCGTCATGCCGGAAAATGCTCCCTTGGCCAAGGTCTCTGCTACAGAGGGGTATGGCGCTAAGGTCATTCTTTCCGGGGCAGTCTTCGATGATGCTTATCAAAAGGCTGTAGAAATCCAACAAGAAACCGGTGCGACCTTCATTCATGCCTTTGATGATTGGGAGGTCATGGCGGGACAAGGGACGATTGGCTTAGAAATTTTTGAGCAATTGCCCGAGGTGGATACCGTTCTCGTTCCGATTGGTGGCGGGGGCTTGATCGCCGGTGTAGGTGTAGCCTTAAAATCCCTTAAACCCAATGTGCGCATCATCGGAGTCCAAGCAGCGGGAGCGGCTAGTATGCTTCATGCGCTGGAGGTTGGCAAGCCTGAGCTCTTGGCCCGGGCCAATACTGTGGCTGACGGGATTGCCGTCAAAAAGGCGGGAGAGCGAACCTTTGCCACCGTGCGTCAGGTTGTAGATGCTATCGTGACTGTTGAAGAAGAAGAGATCAGTCAAGCCATTCTTATGCTGATGGAACGCACGAAGACCCTCGCCGAAGGAGCAGGAGCGGTGAGTGTCGCGGCCGCCCTTCAACATAAGGTCGATCTAAAAGGTCAGAAAGCGGTGCTTATACTGAGTGGGGGCAATATCGATGTAAATTTCCTGGCGCAGATTATCGAACGAGGCCTCAGACGTTCAGGCCGGGCCATGGTTTGCCAGATGCTCTTGCCTGATCAGCCCGGTAACCTGGAGAAAGTCCTCGAAATTATTGCTCAAGAACGAGCGAATATCATTACCATCGAGCATGCCCGTTATGACTTAACGGTTCCCATGCGTTCTGCCCGTGTCTATATGACTTTAGAAACGCAAAGCTTTGAACATCAAAACCGGATTAGCAAGCGCCTTGAGGAGGCCGGATACCCCTTGGTGTAATTACTGTTTAATTACTTAAGTTAATTGTTAGTTTTTTTAAAGAGATATTTGATTTGCGAAGTGGAGGATAATAGATGATCAGCTTTAAGAATGACTATAGTGAAGGAGCCCATCCGCGGATTCTCGAGGCTCTGCTGAAATCGAACCTTGTTCAAGAGCAAGGGTATGGAGAGGACTCCTTTTGCCAAGGGGCCAGTGAACTTTTGCGTAAGCGGTTGGGAAATGAGGACTTGGCTATTCACTTTCTTACGGGAGGAACCCAAGCCAATCTGGTGGCGATTTCGGCCTTTTTGAGACCTCACGAGGCTGCCATTGCTGCGCAGACCGGACATATCTTTGTCCATGAGACGGGGGCCATCGAAGCCACAGGCCACAAAGTGCTCACCGCGGAGAGCAAGGACTGCAAGCTGACTCCGGTCCTGATTCAAGAGGTGTTGACTGCTCACACTGATGAACATATGGTCAAGCCTAAGCTGGTGTACATCTCCAATACTACAGAGGTGGGCACTGTATATACTAAAAATGAGCTTCAAGCTCTTAGTCAGTTTTGCCGGGAAGAGAACCTCTACTTATTTATGGATGGAGCCAGACTCGGTTCGGCTTTATGCGCCGAAGGGAACGATCTGGACTTAGCAGATTTACCTAAGCTAGTCGATGCTTTTTATATTGGTGGAACCAAGAATGGGGCCCTCCTTGGGGAAGCCTTGGTACTGTGTAATGAAGTCTTAAAAACGGATTTCCGCTATCATATGAAGCAAAAGGGTGCCCTTTTGGCGAAAGGAAGGGTAATCGGTATTCAGTTCCTTGAGCTTTTTCGGGATAATTTGTATTTTGAGATAGCAGATCACGCTAACCGTATGGCTTATAAGCTGCGCGATGAATTGAAAGAAGTAGGGGTGGAATTTCTTGCCGAATCCAGCTCTAATCAGGTATTCCCCATTTTCTCCGACGAGATCGTTGAGCAGCTTAAGGTTAAGTATCATTTTGAAATTTGGGGGAAAGTGGGCACGCAGACCGCTATTCGCTTGGTGACTTCTTGGGCTACACAAGAGGAGGCTGTAGATTCCTTCATGGCGGATCTCAGTGAAATTTTATAAAAATAAGGGTACAATCTTAACTTTACTAGTTAATCTTAAACATAATAGGTACGATGATCAGAAGCTAGATAAATCATTAAGGTTCTATGATCAGAGGCTGGTCAAATTCTCAGATAAGGGGAATTAGTGATGGAAAAGTTGGCGAATGTAGATAGTGTTATCTTTGATTTAGATGGGACCCTATGGGATGCCACAAAGCTCGTATGCCTGTCCTGGAATCAAACCTTGGCAGAGTATGCACGCTCACAGGGGCATGAATCTGAAGAAGTTTCTATGGACCAGATCAAAAGTGTCATGGGGCTGCAAATTCCCGAGATCGGTAGAAAGCTGTTTCCTAACTTGTCCGAGGAGGATCGGTGTCAGATCATGGATCGCGGCGGAGAAATAGAGTTTGAGACGATCAGGACTCACGGGGGGATGTTGTATCCTCATGTGGAGGAAACTCTCGAAGCACTGGCACATAGGCATAAGCTCTTTATCGTCAGTAATTGCCAAGATGGCTATATCGAATCATTTTTCTTTGCCCATAAGCTAGAGAAGTATTTTATTGATTATGAGAATCCAGGCAGAACAGGCCTTTCTAAGGGCGAGAATATAAAGCTCATTATGGAACGAAACCATCTCCAGAATCCCGTTTATGTGGGAGATACCCTAGGAGATGCTAAGGCTGCGCAAGTCGCCGAGATCCCCTTTATCTATGCTCGCTATGGTTTTGGTTCGGTGGAAAACTATGTGGCCGCAATTGATCACTTTGATCAATTGCTTGATATTATTAGCTGAAAATCGAAAAGCTTTATACAAAATCCCTTATATACAAAGCTTCAAAAACCTTTATTTAGTAAAACCTTTCTAAGAACCTTCATGAAAAATTCTTTAAATTAATGTTACTTCCCCTCTTTACTTTGACGTTGCGTCAAGGTGTATTCTTAATCTCGTCAGGAGGTGATCACGTGGAATACACAGTGCAGAAGTTAGCTCATCTGGCGGGAATCAGCTCGCGCACCCTCAGATACTATGATGAAATCGGGATTCTTAAGCCGGCTAGAATCGCTTCCTCAGGGTATCGGATTTATGGGCAACACGAGGTTGACCGCTTACAACAGATTTTATTTTACAGAGAGTTGGGGATGAGCTTGGAAGGAATTAAAGATATCATAAACACAGCGGATTTTGATGGGGATAAGGCACTGCGTGAACATCGTGAGAAGCTTCTGGAAAAACGAGAGCAATTGGATCAGCTCATCGAAAATGTTGAGAAGACCATTGCCCAAAAAGAAGGGAGAATCACTATGTCCGACAAAGAAAAGTTTGCAGGATTTAAGCGTAAGATGATTGAAGAAAATGAAGAGAAATATGGTCAGGAAATCCGTGAAAAATACGGTGAAGAAACCGTAGCTAAGTCCAACGAGAAGTTCATGAACATGTCCCAAGAGCAGTATGATGAATTCACTAAGCTTGGTGAAGAAGTGTTATCGACCCTCTATGAAGCCTTTAAGACAGGGGACCCTGCAGGAGAGCTGGCTCAAAAAACAGCCGATCTCCATCGTCAATGGCTCACCTTCTCCTGGCCAAGCTACTCCAAGGAAGCTCATGCGGGGTTGGCCCAGATGTATGTGGATGATTCAAGATTCACAGCTTATTATGACGTGAAGCAACCCGGGGCAGCAGAGTTCCTTCGCGATGCCGTCTTCGTCTATACCGGAACGAAGAAGTAAGAAGCAATGAGAAACGGCACAAGATCAGATGAGTAACGAGGCTCAAGATCGGATGGGTACTACTAAAGAGCTACAGATAGCCATATAAGAAGGACGTTAAAAAGTGCACCTTGAACGCTAGAATTTTTTCTAACATTTGGGGTGCACTTTACGTTGCTCAAGGTGTCTTTGCTAATTTTCGCCTCATGGTTTCTATAGAGAGTGTGTGTTGACCAAGAAGAGTGTTCAGGGATTGACTCTCTTCTTGAACATCGCTTAGTGTAGTGGAAACGGATTTTATAGCTAATTCGATAACATTTGTTCTGGAGTTAACAGTAGAGAGCATCTCCTGATGGTCTCGCTGATTTTGTTCATAATGAGCTTTTTGAACCTCAGCCATGATTCTGACATCTTTTTGGGTTTTTTCCAATGTAATCGTATTCTTCGCGACCTGTGTATGTAAGTCGCCAACATCTTTTTGCAGTGTAGAGATATCGTTCTTCATGGAGCCAACATCTTGTTGGAGCGTGGAGATGTCACTCTTCATGGAAGAGATATCGTCCTTCATAGAGACAACATCATGTTGGAGTGAGGAAATATCACTCTTCATGGAAGAGATATCGTCCTTCATAGAGACAACATCATGTTGGAGTGAGGAAATATCACTCTTCA
>NZ_JBBWUA010000012.1:0-86905 GCF_038181555.1 Desulfitobacterium sp. THU1
TATATAGTACCTATGGCTAGTTAACTGATTAATAAGCAAAAATTCGAAAACAAACATAAACGCGGCTACCTAAGGTAGCCGCGTTTATTACTTTTAAAAGGTACTATTTGTTCAAAGGCTCTTGTTATTGAAGATTTTGAGCAATACGTTTTCCTAACTCTACGCTCTGGGCAAGTTCACTTTCATCAGGTGTCCACATAAGGCGGACTCCATCATCGATTACTTCAAACCCAGCTTTTTTCAGTTCCTCATTTAAAAGCTTAGTGGCTTCGCCACTCCACCCGTAACTTCCAAAGGCAACTCCCTTTTTATTCTTAAACTTCAACCCTTTGATCTCCTCCATAATCGCAGCTATCGAAGAAAGATAGCCGTTGTTCACAGTGGGAGAGCCTACGGCGATGGCTTTGGAACGGAACACCTCACCGATAATTTCTGTCTTATCAGAACGAGCAGAATTATATAGCTTCACAGTGAGCTTTGGATTAACCATGCGAATTCCAGCAGCAATGGATTCTGCCATTTTCCTTGTAGCGTTCCACATCGTATCATAAATGACGGTGACTTGATCTTCCTGATAGTCGTTAGCCCATTCTAAGTATTTATGCACAATCTGCAGCGGATTGTCCCGCCAGATCACCCCATGACTGGGGCAGATCATATTAATCGGCAACTCCATTTTGACAATCTCATTGATTTTTGCAGTGACCATTTTGCTGAAGGGTGCAAGAATATTACCATAATATTTGAGGGCTTCAGTATAAAGCTCACTCGTATCTACTAAATCATTATACATATGTTCAGAAGCAAAATGTTGACCGAAACCATCATTACTAAAGAGGATATTATCCCCGGTTAAATAGCAAAACATCGTATCCGGCCAATGAAGCATCCGAGCTTCAATGAAGATAAGTTCACGGCTCCCGATATTCAGGCGATCCCCGGTTTTAACTTCGACAAAATTCCAGTCCTTATGATAGCTTCCTTGGAGAATCTTTTTGCCATTTCCAGTACAATAAATTGGTGTATCTGGAATTTCTTCCATGAGAAAGGGAAGCGCACCACTATGATCCACCTCATTGTGGTTCATAATAATATAATCAATCTCATGCAAATCAATTTCTTGCTTTAATTTTGCTACAAACTCACGACCGAAAGGCTCCCAAACTGTATCAATAAGGACTGTCTTTTCATCTCGAATGAGATAAGAATTATAGGATGATCCCTTCTTCGTTTTGTACTCTTCCCCATGAAAATTTCGCAGCTCCCAATCGATTTTACCTACATATGTAATCGTTTCATTGATTTTAAAAGACATGACTATAATTCCTCCTTCCATTAAATCCAATTTAATATATATTGTCCCCGAAAGCAAGTTTTTTAAAGAAACCTATCGATAAGAAAATTAAACTTATACTGAATGGTACAAAACAAAGGACCGATTTTATCTTATAGTCATAGACGAAAAATCGGTCCTACTCACCCTATTTTTAGGGATTTATAAAGAAGACCAGTCCCATGGTAAATGAATAGATTAAGAAGAGCACTTGCAAAGAAACTAATAATCTTGCGGTGATGGATTCTGGAAAAACAGAGCTTCCTGTGGTAGCAAAGGTTGTGATGCTAAAATAAATAAAAGTAATGATTTCTTCAATAGGATCATCTTTGATATTATCTGTAAAACTACTCTTATCCAAACGGTAAAGCCAAATATAAACCGAAGCAAAATACATAAGCTGGACCGCAATAGCGCCCGCAATAGGCCAATAGATATCCATCAGATGTCCATCTGCTACAACGAGAACAGAGTAGACATAGGCAGCGAGTCCCGCTGTCACAATAGCGCTATAGGTAACACTACCTAACTTCCCCTTTAGCGCCTTATCATTCTCTCCCTCTAATCCCCTAAAAAGTGTAGTAAATATAAAGTATGCCGCTGTCCCTACCATGGCTGGGGCCAGGAGCCATACATTAGATACTGCAGTAATTTTTGCGTTAATTCGTTCCGCTTCCTGGGAAATAACAGGGGCAACCTTTTTCATATGACCAAGAAAACTAGGTCCTGAATAACTTAAGGGGTAAGAATCCGGGTAAGATGAATAATCTCCTAATGGTCCATGCACTAATAACCCCCCTTTCAACTCTCCTGCATATGGTATTTTATTCCACAGCGGAGATTCTGTTCACCTTTCCTCTTCTTTCAACTATGTTAAAGAAGATCCCAGAAACTTGCGCTCTGGGATTTTATTATTTCAGCTTGCTCTTCTGAACCGGTTTAACACTCTCAAAATTTCTTAGTTCGGAAACGGTCCCAAAGCGATAGCCCTGTTCCCTTAACCGATCAATTATCGGGCCTAAAGCTTGGATGGTTTGTTCCCGCCTTTCTCCCCCATCATGGAGCAAGATGATTCCTCCGGGAAAACTGTTCTTGACCACGTTTTGGATAATTCGCGGCGGCCCCGGATTTTGCCAATCCTTGCTATCAATACTCCACAAGGTCAAGGTATGCCCTTGTTCCTTTACTCCTGCTAAGACGGATTCAGAGATAATCCCTCCCGGCGGGCGGTAATAGGTAGTGCGTTTTTGAAGCAGCTCATATAAAAGTTCGTCTGTACGTGTAAGTTCGCGAACAAATTTACTGGGAGTATAGCTATGTGAGTAGCCATGGTTTGCTATTTCGTGCCCTTCCTCACTGATTCGTTTGAGTAACTCGGGGTTGCCTTGAGCATTCATCCCTAAAACAAAGAAGGTGGCTTTCACGTTTTTTTCCTTAAGTACGTCGAGAATATATCCTGTATAAAGGGGATCCGGCCCATCATCAAAGGTTAAGGCCAATACTTTTTCTTGCGTGTGGACTAAATAGTAAGTCCCCGGATGCTTAGCAATGGAGGGAAGCGCCAAGTCCATGGTCCGGATACTAACCCCCAGTAATACTAAGCTAAGAACTATAATGCTCAGATATAATCCTTTACGAGATAAGGTTATAATACGCAAAAATGCTTCCCTCCTTTGCACCATATTTAAGCATATGCATCACTGCAGGCCCTAAAACCTGAAGTCGGAGGTTCTGTTTAAAAAAGAAACAGAAGAGTAACCGTACAAGAATGACTTGTAAGGTTTTATACGAACAAGTATAATGCTTACAGCACTTCATACTCTCACAAAAGTTGCTATTTACGAACTTACAGTCTTGATAAGCGAGGAATATTATATGACTTCCATCGTTATTGCGATAGGCGGCGCCTTAGGTGCATTATCGCGTTATGAATTGAGCCTTTGGATATCAGACCGTTGGACTCAAGTTTTCCCCCTGCCAACTTTTGTTATCAATATTAGCGGCGCTTTCTTATTGGGTTTTATTAATGTCCTCTTTCTAGACAAGTTATCTTTAGCACCTGAGTGGCGACTAGGAATTGGGGTAGGATTTCTCGGAGCTTTTACCACCTTCTCGACTTTTGGCTTTGAGGTTTTCACTTTACTAGAAAAGGGATTATATTCGACCGCGATTTCTTATGTTCTGTTGAGCACTCTGGTTGGATTGTTTGGGGTTTCTACAGGTGTCGCGCTTGCCAGGTGGCTTTGATAATAACAAATGCTCTCTTATCGATGTGAGTTCTTACTTAGCCTCATCATCTGTAAGAGAGCATTACTTTTATTTGATCGTTTTGCTATCAATATTAATAGGTATTCCTGTGAATTTTCTCCATGAGGAGTTCGTCGCTTGTATGATCCGGACGTGTTTCTGCCGGATATCCCAACGCAATAATGGTCCCAACCTGAAGATGTTCTGGTATTCCCAGTAGTTTTTTCACATATTCGCCGGCTGGTGTGCCATCTTGATAATTCCGCTCCCGAATCTGAATCCAGCAGGAACCAAGACCTAAGTCTTGAGCTTGCAGCTGAATCAAAATAGTAGCGATTGATATGTCTTCTACCCACACATCACTTTTTTGGGAATCTGCGCAGACGACTATCCCTAAGGTAGCTCCTTTGAGTAATTGAGCCCCCACTTTAGCTGCAGCAAGCTGCTCTAAAAGTTCCTGATCCTCTACCAGGATAAATTCCCATGGCCTCCCATTACGAGAGGTTGGCGAGAGTAAAGCCGCACGAATGAGTTGGTCCACTTTTTCTTTTTCGATGGGGGTATCCGTATACTTCCGAATACTCCGACGCCTTTGCAGAAGATCCTTAATAGCCATCTTTGCCTCATCCTTTCTATAGTCACCCATAACAGTAATATCGTATTCCGAACAGCCTATTATTCTTAGCTTTGGTTTTCCATAAGCCGAAGCATCTTTAATCCCATCTCCAGTTCAAGACGATTCTTACTATCCTCGAGGTCGAGTTGAGCAATTTCCTTAATACGCTCCAAACGGTAGAGTATTGTTTTGTAATGGATGAACAATTCCTTAGCCGCTTTACTGGCGTTACCATTGCACTCAAGAAAGATTTCTAGAGTTTTTAGTAGCTCCGCAGCGTTTTCTTGATCATGCTTAAGAATTTTAAGTAACGACTTGGGGATAAACTCTTCTAAAGAGTTCCTTTCCGCGAATTTGCAAAGAATACGAAAAACCCCCAAATCTGAAAAGGCGACTACAGCATTCCCATCATGAAGCATTCCTCCATAGCTCAGCGCATCCAAGGCCTCTTTATAGCTACGGGGGATTTCCTCGGCGCCATTAGCAACATCACCGATACCCACTTCAACACAAAGCTTTTTCATTCTTTTCCTAAGCTGAACTTGAGCCTCTTGTACTATTCTTTTCACCTTAACTAATGAATTTTCTTGGGAATCGTTTACGGGCAAGAGCAGAACAATCTTATCGACTTTATTACCAATAATGAAGTCCCGAGTATGCGTTTTAATCATCCCTGAAATGAGGGACGTTATCTCAGTTTTGATGCTTTGTAAAGCCATCTTATGCTGGGAACGATGCTCCGCATGATATGAGTCCAAATTTTTAAGGTTAAAGAGGACGACATAATAGGAGCGATTCAAATCCCATTCCATCAGATTGATGCGTTCTTGAGCATTGGTTGAGCCTAATTCACCTGAGAGGATATGCTCAAGCAAATCATTCTTAAATTTGTACTCTACTTCCTTAACCGCAAAACGCTTAACCATATCTAAGGTGGTCACAGTAGCTGCTTGCTCAATGCTAATGAAATCCATATCGATTATCGGTTTATTGAGTTCCACAATCGTTAAATAACCTTTAATTTGATTAAAGGCTTGGATTGGGACGACCACTTGAGGTATGCATTGTCCTTCCAGTTCCGGGTAGGTGACGGATTGTCGATAATAAAAAAACTTATCATTTAGATTTTCTCGCAAAGCAAATTCTTCCGGTACCTGAAACCGCTCTAAAGCCGAATGAGTACTTTGGATACATTTAAAGTTTTTGTCATATACTGCAACAGGGTTTCCCACTAATTCTTCTAGGGTATTGACGATCGCTTCCGGCCCTTCGCATTGTAAGGCTAAGGTGGTAAAACGCTCTTGCACATCCTTATAGTACTTTAGCTTCACCACTTGGGAGTTAAAAAGCTCCTCCATGACCGGATACATAACATCGACAAAGCGAATGCTGCCTTCCAGCTCAATGACGGGTAGTCCGTATTGGTTAGCCGCCTCAATGATTTCGGTCGGGATATCTTGAACAAAGCGTCGTACTTTAATGGCCAGAGCGGAAACCTCTTTCTCAGCCATTTTCCGGATAAATTCTTGGTAATCCATCCCCTCACCCGGTCCTGAGTACAAGCTGGTCAAAAGGAGTTCACCACCGGATAACCAATTCACAATATCAGGAGCTTCGATGATGGTAACACCTTTGACCACATTATCAAGTTTCTGGTACCCTGCAACCACTTGGGAGGTTTTCAGAGGGCCTACCCTCAACAAATCCTTTACAGTAATCTCCATGTGTTACCACCTCTTCGCTCTCATTTTGCTGTTACGCTGTCTTTTCAGTTCAATGAACTATAATTGAATATCGCGATTGCAATCCTTCGTATAGATATAGGTAAAGGGTGTACGCCCTACACCATAGCACGCCTGGGGTACATAGGGACCAAACCATATGAAGTCTTCTTTCTTCACCGGAATCCATTGATTATCAATCAGATAGACCCCTTCACCTTCTAAAAGGTAGAGCCCATGTTCTTGGACATGAGTTTCAATAAAAGGATGGCAACCACCCGGTAAAAAGCTCAAGGTATGGAAGTTGACATCGAAGCCTAAATCCGTAGGCAATAAATCCTTAATCCGGACGTTTTCCATTCCATCATAAGGAGCATCAGGCATATCATTGAGTCTTCCGACCACAACCCTCGCTGCAAAGCCTTCTACTGGACGATAACGTTGCTTGTAAAGAAGAAGTCGCCAGGATGCTGAGGAATCATTCTTAAGGCTCATACCTGAAGAAGCAGGAGCAAAAACATAGCCACTCTCGTCGATGCTGTATTCTTTACCCTCAACTAAAACTTTACCCTGACCGTTTAAGCAGTAGACAAACGTTTCGATTCCTTCTTCCTGAAAAGGCTTTACGGTGCCGCCTCCTGGCAAGACCTCGACTGTATACATAGCAAATTGGGGACCATAATGAGGCGAAGCGATAATGCTCACATTACACTTCTCAAGATTCGGCAGAACATTTTTCACACGTCCTTCGGGGGGAATCAAAGCATACCTCCCATGTTGGACCACTGCTCTTGACGATAATAAATCCTGAGGATAACCCATATTACATTCTCCTTTCATTATACCATTGAAATTTAGTTAATTAGCATTATATTCTTAATGTTCGTTACTCCTGCATTTTTACCTTTATCCTAATATGATAAAGCTTCGGGCTCATTAACCCTAGTATTTTACCCTATTATACTAAGAAACATGCTCACTGTCTGAAAAATCAATCCTCAAACTTTATCAATTGGGGATAAAGGAAGTACAAAGGTAATACCGAATAGTATTGCCATGATCATAAAAGGAGATGACGTTGATGAGCCGTATACTTAAAGTCGAAACCTTAACTAAGGAAGCCTTTAAACCCTTTGGCTATCTTTTAAGTCCTAATCCCGGAATTGCACCTTTTAAAAATACCCCTCCCGTGTTTACGGATCGGATGCCCTTTGAGGTGGATGAGGGAGAATCCGAATTCGTCTATGCCCTCTTGGATCGCAAAGAATTTAAGTTTTCGAACTTAGAACGTCATAATAAAGTAACCCAAGGTTTTTTTATGATGACCAGCGGACCGGCAATCATTACAGTTGCTCCGGCCACCGACCCCTCTGACCTAGAATCCTTACCTTCCCTCGACTCGGTACGCGCCTTCCTCTGGGAACGGGATATGTGTTTCGTCCTCCATCGCGGGGTATGGCATGGAACCATTCTTCCTCTGGAACCAAAATTCGCCTATATTTTAGCCACCCGCAAGCAAACCTCGGACGAATCCATCGCTCCACTCTATGACGGCGATGTCCAAATCCGTGAATTAGGAGAGACTTTTGAGTTAAAGCTCTAAAAGAGACTCAGGTTAGCCCGGTGTTAACTCTTTGTACCAGGCAACTGTTCATCTTGTTGTTCAGTTGCCTATTTATAAATAAAAAAACTGAAGGCGTCCCTTACTACTTGCAAAAGTAGTATGGCGACGCCTTCTTTCATAAAACCCTAACCCTAACCCTAACTCCTAATTCCCAAATCCTAAACTTAACCCTATTTCCATCCTTATCCTTATATTTCAACAACACACATAATTTCCACTGCAGCACCACCGGGAAGCTGGTTGGTACCCAAAGCCATGCGGGTATGTCTTCCTCTTTCCCCAAAACAAGTCAACAGCAACTCGGACGCCCCATTCATTACTAAAGGCTGCTGGGTAAAGCTGTCGGCACTGCGAACATAGCCAATGACCTGAACAAATTGCTTAATCCGGTTTAAATCTCCCAGATATTCCTGCAAAGCCGCCAAACAATTACTCATGGCAATACGGGCTGCCTCTTGCCCTTGGTCCACAGTGAAATCCTCTCCCAACTTACCTAAAAACACGTACTCGCCATGGAGTTTTGGGGTATGTCCACAGACATACAGTAGATTTCCTGTCTGAATCACTCTGGCATAAAATCCATCAGGTTCGGAAGGGGCTGGCAGCTCTAGATTGTACTTCACTTTCAAAATCTCTTCAATGTTCAACATAGAGGACTTCACTCCCCTCATCCCTCGATACGCACTGCCGAATCAAGTAGAACATGGTACAATACATTCACTCCATCAGCGCAATCTTCCATACTGCTCCATTCAAGCGGATTATGACTAATTCCATCTTTGGAGCGGATAAAAATCATACCTATAGGGCAAATATTAACCATTTGCATCGCGTCATGTCCCGCGCCGCTGGGTAAACAGTAATATTCCAAGCCTAGATCTTGGCAGGCTTTTTTGGCTGCTAGCTGAAATTCTTGAGAACAAGGTGTCGGAGGAATCCGCTGCAGAATCTCCGTTTCAATCTGTACTCCTCGTTCTTGGCAGATTCCCTCAATTTCCTTAAATATTGAGGTTTCTACTTGATCACTTACTTCTTGAGAGATATCCCGCAAATCCAAGGTAAATTCCACACGCCCGGGAATAATGTTAATACCGCCCGGGAAGACATTGAATCTACCGACGGTCGCCACAGTGCTTCCTGTCTTCTTGGCTTCGCGCTCTATGACCTGGACCATCTCAGCGGCAGCCACCAAAGCATCCTGACGCAGATTCATGGGAGTTGCTCCGGCATGGCCCGCCTCACCTTTGACAATAACCTTCATCCACAGTTCATTGACAATGCCTGTGACGATACCGACGGAGAGATCTTTGCATTCCAATACTTTCCCCTGTTCAATATGAAGCTCGATAAAGGCCTTCAGCTCTTCCTTGGCGCGTATGGCCTCCTGAAGTTTCAGGGAGTCAAAGCCTTGCTCACTCATGGCTTGGGCAACAGTTATCCCTGCTTTATCCTTCATTTCCAAGTCTTTGGGTGAAAGGTCACCGATGACACCACGGCTGCCAAACATGCTAAAGCTAAACCGAGAACCCTCTTCATCATTGAAAGCATACACCTCAATGGGGTGTTGGGTTTCAATTCCTTGCTCCTTTAAAGTCTGAAGCACTTCGATGCCTCCTATTATCCCTAGAGCTCCATCAAAGATTCCGCCATCGCAGACCGTATCAATGTGGGAACCCGTTAGAACCACGGTGGCGTTGGGATCCCTTCCTTCGCGGCGGCCAATCAGATTCCCAACAGCATCTTCACGGATACTTAAGCCTGCTTGCCGCATGTACTCAGCCACTAAGTCCTTCGAGGCCCGATGTTCAGTTGTAAAAGCATGACGGGTTACCCCGCCGGATTCTCTATGACCGATTTTCCCCAATTCTTGTAATCGCTGATATACACGTTCTTTGTTAATCATAACTGCCACCTCTTCATTACTGCTTCAATGGTTAAGCGTTTCTGTTTAATTCACATATTAAGTTAAAATGTTGAAATATTATCTCAATTCTTATATCTAGTTTATCCTTATTTTTTATTATTTCGCGCCCTTTGTCTTTGGCAACTCTGGATAATATTCTTCAGGTCATTCTATCCTTTTAATCCACAGACCTAACAAATCAACCATGTGTAATTACATACCAATTAACTAACCTTAAGTTATCTAGTCAGTAGAAACGCTTTATATAGGACTGTTAGAGATAGATTAATAGGACTGTTAGAGGTAGATTAAAGAAGGGTTGAACTGGCCAAACTAAATATCTTAGTCTTTATAGGATAAACCTTTTTGTGTTTTATTGTCCCAACTTGATAATGTCAAATTATAATATTCAGTATATTCTTAATGTAAATTCACAATCAAATATACTCTATTTCTCCGTTTCGTTAACCATGTAGACCTATTTTAGTTTAGGGGGGCATGAATGTGTTTAATCTCGTCATCAAAAACGGTAAGGTTGTGACTGTTGACAAAGTTATTGAAGCAAGTATCGGAATTAATAGCGGAAAGATAGCCGCCATCATCGAGTCAGGAACAGAGGTCGCAGCCGAAAAGGTCATCGATGCCCAAGGAAAATACGTTTTTCCCGGAGCCATCGATACCCACGCACACTTAAATGATCCCGGTTACCTCTGGAGAGAAGACTATACACACGGGACAGCTGCCGCTGGGGTCGGCGGTTTTACCACCATCATTGATATGCCAATGCAAAATGAACCGGCCATGACCGATGGTAAAATCCTCACCAAAAAGTTAGAAGCAGTTTCTCCTAACGCCTATGTGGATTATTGTTTCTGGGGTGGTCTCGTCGATTATAACCTTAACCATTTAAAAGAACTGGATGAGAAAGGTTGCGTAGCATTTAAATCCTTTATCGGACCAGTTTCTCCAGACTATGTCTCTTTATCCATCGGTCAAGCAAAAGAAGCCATGGAGATTTGCAAAGAGTTCGATGGCCGAGCAGGATTCCACTGCGAAGATTATTCCATTATTAAATGGGAAGAAGCTAGAGCAAAACGTAAAGAGAAAAATGATTGGCAGGATTTCCTGGATTCTCGCCCCGTCCTAGCTGAATTGATTGCTACTCAAAATATCATCGATGTAGCTAAAGAAGTAGGAGCCAAAGTTCACATCTGTCATGTCAGTCATCCAAGAGTTGCCGAAATTATTCGCCAAGCCCAAATTGAAGGTGTAGATGTCACCGCTGAAACCTGCGGTCATTATCTCGTCTTTACTGATCAAGATGTCATTAAAAACGGTAGCCTCTTTAAATGCGCACCTCCCTTGCGTGATGCCGCAGCTATGGAAGGCATGTGGGAGTACATCAACAATGGCACCTTATCCGCCATTGCCTCGGATCACTCTCCTTGCGAGCTCAGTGAAAAAAGCGAAGCACAGCATGGCGTCTTTGGCGCTTGGGGAGGAATTAGTGGCATCCAAAACGTGATGCAAGTGGTTTTCAGTGAAGGTGTCGTGAAGAGAGGCTATTCTCCAACCCTCTTAGCCCGTTCTCTAAGTGAAGGACCGGCCAAAGCTTTTGGTATCTTTGGCAAAAAAGGTGCCCTTCAAGTTGGATTTGATGCTGACTTGGTCATCCTCGATCCTGACAAGGAATGGGAAATCACACCTGAGTCCTTACATTATGTTAACCCGATCTCTGCTTTTGTCGGACTGAAAGGTCAAGGCCTTCCTGTATGCACCTTAGTCAGAGGTCAAGTGGTCGCCCAAGATGGTCAAATCGTTGGTCAAAAGGGCTTTGGAGAGTATGTTAAGAAGTTAAAATAAAAGGAGGTACCTCATGAGCAGTCATTATGATTTGATTATCCGCAACGGACATGTGGTTTGCCCCGATGGTGTACGGAAGGCTGACATCGCTGTCTATGATGAGAAAATCGTTCAGATCGCCGATGAAATTCCCGGCGAGGCCAAGGAAGTGGTGGATGCCACTGGCAAATATGTCTTTCCCGGCATGACCGATGGGCACGTCCATTTTAATGATCCTGGTAGAACTGAATGGGAGACCATCACCACTGGTTCGAGTGCTTTAGCCGCTGGCGGTGGAGTTGCTTTCTTCGATATGCCTCTCAATTGTAGTCCATGCACTTTAGATGCAGTGAACTTCAACAATAAACTGGCCGTAGCACAAAAAGATTCTATAGTGGATTACGGCTTCTGGGGTGGTTTGACTTCTGCCAATTTGGATAAATTGGATGAGCTAGCTGAGTGTGGAGTAATCGGATTCAAGGCTTTCTCCTGCCACAGTGGCATCGATGAATTTCCAAGAATGGACGATTATACTGCTTTAGTCGGTATGGAAAAACTAGCTAAGCTTGGGCTTCCTTTAATGGTTCATTGCGAAAACGCCGAGATTACCAAAGAGTTGACCGAGCTTTCTCTAGCTACTAATCGAGCAGGCGTGCGAGATTATTTCGCCGCTCGTCCACCAATTACTGAGATTGAAAACGTCTCGCGGATGATTACCTTCGCAGAAGAAACTGGTTGTAAGCTGCTTATCGCCCATATTAGCACCGCGAAAGCCATTGAACTTGTCACTGAGGCCCGTAAAAGAGGTGTTGATGTCCGCTGCGAAACCATTGGCCATTATCTCTACCTCACCGGCGACGATGTAGAGCGGCTAGGAACTGTAGCCAAGTGCTCTCCTCCTATTCGCGATAACGCAAACCAATCCAAAATGTGGGGAAAACTTTTCAATAATGAGATCGCTTTTGTTTCTTCTGATCACTCTCCCTGTGATCCTAAACTCAAGGATGGAGAATTCATGCGAGTTTGGGGTGGCATATCAGCCTGCCAAACCACCCTGCAAGGCTTGCTCACTCATGCTTACCATGATCGGAAATTCCCTCTTGTGGATATTGCCAAATTAACCGCCCAAAATGTTAACGAGATTTTTAAGATTCAAGGTAAGGGGAAAATCGAAGTCGGCTATGATGCAGACTTTGCTCTAGTGGACTTAAATCAAGAATTCACTTTGCAAGCAGATGATCTCTTCTACAAGCACAAAGTTAGCCCTTATGTAGGAGATCGTTTCCGGGGTAATGTTACCCAAACCATTCTGAGAGGAACGACTATTTTTAAGGACGGAAAGATTACCTCCAAGCCCATTGGTAAGCATCTCAAACCCACTCTATAGGCTAGACGAAGGTTTTATCTTAGAGAATAATCAAAAAAGGAAGTGAAGACATGTCTGTAAACGCTGAAGCTCAAGATGTTGTGATAGAACATGCTCCAGGGGTAGAAGAAACTCTCTATCCCAAGAAAACCAGCGAACGCACCATGGGACCTATCCCTTACATGTTTATGTGGATTGGCGATGGAGTTAACCTCGGCAATATGACCCTCGGCGGCAGTATGATTATTGCCGGAATAGCTACCTTAAATATTTACCAAACCTTTGCAGCAGCCATCATCGCTATCGGAATCATCTCCCTTATCTTCACTCTAAATGATAGACTCGGCTATAGAACCGGTATTCCTTATGTTATGCAACTACGGATGTCTTTCGGTGAAAAAGGTTCTGTTATATCTTCGCTCTTACGTGGTATCCCGGCGATTGTCTGGTACGGATTCCAAAGCTGGGTTGGCGCCACCGCCTTAAACGAAATTCTCAAAGTCTTTACGGGGGGCTCCTTTGATAGCATTCCCATCTGCTTCGTAGTCCTTCAGTTGGTACAGATTGTCCTTTCCATGTATGGTTTTCATGCCATTAAATGGGTAGAAACTCTTATCTCGGTTGTCTTAATGGTCGCTTTCGTCTATGTATTCGTTCTCCTCATTTCGAACTATAGTGGTGTTATCGCTGAAAAGTGGATCAATACTCAAGGCACCTGGGGTATCGAATTCTTTGCTTTCATTATGGTCCTCATGGGCAATTACGCTGCCATATTCCTTAGTGCAGCAGATTACTCTCGTGAGCTCAAACCTGGAATTAGCGATGCTAAGCGCGGTTTTCTCTACTTCTCCCCTATCGTCATAGCCTATGGTGCAGTCATTGTCATCGGTGCCATGCTGGCTTCGGCTACCGGTAACTCCAACCCTGTTAAAGCTTTAGCCATCGTTTTCAATAATGATGCTGTCACCGTCTTTGTTTCCGCCTTCATCGTCATGGGTGCAGTCGCAGTGAACATGGTTGCCAATATTATTGCACCGACCTATGTCATTCAATTGCTCACCAAAATGAAATATAAGCCTGCCGTTGTTATCACTGGTCTCCTCGGCCTTTGCTCCTTCCCTTGGGTACTAGTCCAAGATTCCTCTTCCGCAGGTTTAGCCATGTTCATTCTTATCTACTCCGCTTTCTTAGGACCTATTGTAGCCATACTCTTAATCGAGTACTATATTCTAAGAAAACAAAAAGTAAATGTGGCAGATCTTTACAAAGCTGATGGCCCCTTCTCCGGGTATAATCCCGCTGCTATCACGGCCATGCTCCTAGGCGCAGCTGCAGCCTTTATGCTGGTAGATCTCGCTTGGATTATCGGTCTTATCGTAGGCGGCACCTCCTACTTCCTCCTCACGAAATACGCCTTTAAAGGCTCCAAGTTCAAGGTGGGTACCATCTTCGAAAACAAATAGAATTAAATTCTGTCTTTTAAAAATAACTACTTCCAGCATATCTGTTGGGAGTAGTTATTTTTTATCGGATTTCAAGGTTACTAAGGCTAGTCTATTGCCGAGTTGAACGCTACTAGACTTTCAAGTTCAACCGATAAACCCTTCATTTCGACTATTGAAAGAAAATCTGTGGACCGTAGAGTAGATTTAGAACATAATAGTATCATATTATGAAACTAGGTTTTATATATTAAAACAAAAACTCTTTGCGATTCTTCTACAACGGTTTAGGCGACCGTGATTTCAATCGTTAAACTGTGAAACCTAGTTTTATCGTTCGAAACAAGGAGGAGTAATTATGGCACTTTGGGGAAATGAAAACGATGTCACCACTTTTGAGGGGTCCAAGGATACAAGTCTGGAACGCATGACTGGAGCTCAGTTTATTGCCGCCTTTTTAGAAAGAAGAGGGGTCAAACAAGTCTACGGGATTCCTGGAGCAGCCATTCTCCCCTTCTACGATGCGATTCGGGAGCGAAACTTTGCATCCTACAACGTCCGCCATGAACAGACTGCGATCTTTATGGCTGACGGCTTTGCACGAACTACCGGCCAAGTAGGAGTTTGTGCAGCCACATCAGGTCCTGGAGCCACCAATTTTCTGACGGGTTTATACAGCGCCTACAGCGACTCGATTCCCCTCCTAGCTTTGACCGGTCAGGTTCCCACTTCATTAGTCGGTAAGGATTCCTTTCAAGAAGCCCCCATTGTAGAAATGGCTTGTCCAGTGACCAAGGCCGCTTATCTGATCATGAAAACAGAAAATCTGCCGACGATCATGAACGAAGCCTGGCAGCTAGCCACAACCGGCAGAAAAGGTCCTATTCTACTCGATCTTCCCTTAGATGTGCAGAAAGGGAGCTTGGAAGTCGATTGGAATGCTCTTGATGCTGTCCTGGATTTAAATTTACAAAACACTCCCAAGCAGGAAATTGCGCAAAGTGAATTGAATACTATCCACAAAATGCTCTGCGCAGCCAAGGCGCCAACTCTGCTGGTAGGTGGGGGCGTTACTCTTGGTAACGCAGCGGCAGAACTTCTCGACTTAGCTGAGCTTCTGCACATCCCCGTGGTATCCAGCTTGATGGGCAAAGATGCATTTCCTAACGATCATCCACTTTATGCAGGGTTGATGGGCACGATGTGCCAAACTCCTCTAGGAAATAAAACCATCCTCGAATCAGATCTTATCATCAATCTAGGGGGACGTTTTGATGGTCGTAGCACCGGAAATATGGAGCAATTTAAGGCCGGAAGAAAAGTAATTCATATTAACCTAGACGAAAAAGAGCTCTCTCGCCATATTCCCACAGAGATTTCCTTAGCTGTGGATATCAAAGACTTCCTAGACCAGTTTCTCAATTTACTACGGGACAAAAACTACTCCCCAAACGCTCAGGCTCAAGACCGCATTCACTCACTTCAGGAGGAACGGACCCGTTTAGCTCGTCAAACGGTGTTCAACACTTTTCCTCTCAAGCCCCAACAAGCCATTGCAGAGGTACGTGAAGCCCTCGACCGAGATGCGATTGTAACTCTGGATTGCGGCATTAGTCAAATCTGGACAACTCAGCTTTTCAATACCTATGTCCCCCGCTCCTTCCTGATCACTGGTCGGGCAGGAACCATGGGCTGGGGATTGGGTGCCGCACTAGGGGCAAAGCTTGCTTATCCGGAGCGCCAAGTCGTTAACCTTTTAGGGGACGCTAGCTTGGGAATGTCCCTACAGGAGCTGGCCACCGCCGCCAAACACAATATTCCTGTCGTTGTTGTGGTATTGAATAACTCGCTCTTTGGCTTAATCCGCCAACAGCAAAATCTTCTTTTTGACCAACGTCGCATTTCCACAGATCTTGAGTACGCGAATCGTGTACAAGGCCATTCCCGAGGGCTGGACTTTGTGGTAACTGCTCAAGGCATGGGCGTGGAGGCGGAATTGGTCGATAAACCCGGTAAGCTGCCAGAAGCCTTGCAAAGGGCCTTTAGTAGCAACCGTCCTTATTTAATCGAAGTTTTAGTCGATCCCCTAGCCCAGTGCTCCGTTTCCTTGGATGGAACCTTAACGGGAGTCCGCGAACTAGAGTAACAAAGAACTTAGGGAGGAATCAACACATGTCTGTAAAAAAAGCAAACCTCGTCGCCAATCTGTCCTTTCTCTTTACTGATCTACCTCTACTGGATCGCTTCGAAGCGGCCAAAGCAGCCGGACTGAAACGAGTGGAATTCATGTTCCCTTACGACTATGAGCCAGCCGAGCTTAAAGAAGCACTGGAAATCAACGGCTTAGAACTGGTCCTCTTTAATCTCCCAGCCGGGAATTGGGATGCCGGCGAACGAGGAATCGCCCTCGATCCCAGCCGTCAACAAGAATTTCAAGCTGGGGTGGCCAAAGCCATTACCTTCGCCCAAGCTCTTCAGGTTAAACAAGTCAACTGCTTAGTAGGTAAGGCCCTTCCTGATCAATCAACGGAGGTATTGTGGTCAACCCTAATTGCCAATATTCGCTATGCAGCCGAACATCTCCAATCTGTCGGTGTTAAACTACTGGTTGAACCGCTCAATCACCTCGATGCGCCTGGATTCTTTCTTAATACGACAGACGATGTGCTCAATGTCATTTCCGCCTCGGAAAGTGATAATGTTTTCCTCCAATACGATACCTATCACGCGGCCCGCGAAGGAGAAGATCTCTTGCAAGTCTTACGTGATAAACTTCCACAGATTGCTCATATCCAAATTGCAGATAACCCTGGCCGTCATCAACCCGGTACCGGTGAGCTAGATTACCATACTTTCTTTAAGACCTTAGAAGAAGTGGGCTATCCCTTTGCCGTCGCTATGGAGTATGTGCCCCAGTCTGATACAGTGACTTCCTTAGCATGGATCAAGGACTTCGAGTAAAAATAGCAACACATGACACCACAGCGGTGCGGATGTATGTTATACAACTCGACTCAGATACAATTATAAATTCACAGGTGATGAAGGCATAGCTGTATAAAAAACCCGATAGCAAAATTACGAGGAGGTACTCATAATGAAAATTGGTTTTATCGGCTTAGGTATTATGGGCAAACCCATGAGTTTGAATTTACTCAAGGCTGGTCATGAACTGGTTGTCTATAATCGCAGTCAAGGATCTGTCCAAGAATTAGTTAAGGCCGGTGCTGAAGCTGGTCTATCTCCAAAAGATGTAGCCGAGCGTTGCTCCCTGATTATCACCATGGTCCCCAACTCTCCCCAAGTCAAAGAAGTGATTCTCGGAGAGAACGGAGTGATCGAAGGCGCCCAACCTGGCAGTATGGTGATCGATATGAGCTCTATTGCACCAGGAGCGAGTCAAGAAGTGGCCCAAAAGCTGGCTGAGAAAAGCATTCGTTTCATGGACGCACCCGTCAGCGGTGGCGAACCCAAAGCTATTGAGGGAACCCTATCGATTATGGCCGGCGGGAATCCTGCCGACTTCGAAGAATTCCTTCCTATATTAAAAGCCATGAGCTCTTCGGCTGTTCTCTGCGGTAATGTAGGTGCCGGGAATGTGACAAAGCTTGCTAATCAAATTATCGTCGCCATCAATATTGCAGCGGTTTCTGAGGCCTTAACCCTTGCCACTAAGGCTGGAGCAAATCCTGAAACGGTTTACAAAGCTATCCGAGGCGGATTAGCAGGAAGTACCGTCATGGACGCCAAAGCACCGATGATGTTTGAACGCCGCTTTAACCCAGGTTTCCGCATCAATCTTCATATAAAGGACCTCAACAACGTCCTGGAAACCGGACATGATATCGGGTCTCCTTTACCGCTGACCGCTTCCGTCATGGAAATGATGCAAACCCTTAACCATAGTGGCTTGGATCAAGCAGATCATAGTGCCTTAGTCCAATACTACGAAAAGCTAGCTAATATCGAGGTAAACAACGAAGCTTAAGCCACTTCAGTTGAATTTTTCAATAATGCTATATACCCCACAATATATACCCCACCGTCCCCACTCCTTGAGTGGGGACTTTTTATATGGTTGAAATTTTTTTTGATTTCAGCCTCATTTAGGATGTTTACCTAACTAACTTCGCATAATAAGCAATGGCAGATTAGCACAGACTATTTTCCATCTACATCAACATGTACTTCACAATCAACAACCAAAAGTTAGCAACAAAAATCTAAAATTCTCGAGAAGGGAGGGAGCAAACACATGAAAAGATCGGGTGAGATTCAGAGACGACCTGAAGGAAGAAATAGCGCCAAATATGAATCCCGTAGCGCCCAGGATAAGCAGGAACAGAAAAAGGAAAAAGACCCTTCAGTATTAGAACAATCCTAGATTCGAGAGCTATTTAAAATTTGAAATGCGCAAAAACGCCAGACATGAACTACTCTGGCGTTTTTACTGTATAGAGTTACGCTATAGTGATGGTCTACTTTATAGCGTTGTCAGCTCTTTAGTAACGGTCTGATCTATGGCGATGTCAGCTCTAAAATGACTTCTGCGCTTTGTGACGGTGTGCTCTATGGTAACGGCTACTACTTAGCAAGGGCTTTCACGCTCTTATGGAGTGCGATCTGTCTTTCACGACACTCTAACATCTTCATTAAGGCCGTAAACATCAAAGCTGATACACCTAAGGCTATCCACCCTGTTGCCATATTGATATAGGTTAAGGCAATCCCCATGCCGAGTGGGCCTAAGGTATATCCCGCATCAGAAATGATAGCTAGGGTAGAAGTCATCCGCCCCCGATGGGATGCTGGGGTATTATCCGCAATAAAGGGAGATACCGTAATCGCCAGAACAATCTCTCCTAAAGTAAAGATAAATGCCCACAGGAATAAAAGTTCAAGTGAATGCAGTATGCCAATCATTCCAAAGCCTACCGCGTAGAGCATTCCACCAATCACCGCTCGCTGCAAGTAAGGAAGATGCCCCGCAAAGCGGGTAACGATCGGGGTAAAGACCATAACGATAAAGCCGTTAAAGGCTGCTAAGAATCCAAAATACTGAGCTCCCATAATAGGATAGTCCTTCATAATCTGCATAGGAAGCATGAACGACCACTGGGAGTACGTGAAATTGTAGCCACACATAATCAGGGCAAAGAAAATCAGCAGGGGCCGTTGCCTAATAACCTTAAAAATAGATCCTTCGACGCAGCGTTCTAAATAGCGCTCCTCATCTTGGATTTCTTCACGAGTCTTACCCAGGGTTTCTGGAATGAAAATAAAGATCAGGGATACTGTCACGAAGATAGCTATACTTTCTGCGAAAAAGAGCCAAGATAAATGGTGTCTGTAAAGAAACCCTCCTAAAATGGGACCTATAGCGAAGCCGATATTCCATCCCAAGTAGGAAAGGGCATAAGCCCCACTCCGGTTAGCGGGTGTTGTAAGGTCAGCTATCAGTGAATCATAAGCCGGCTTTGTCGTTGCGCTGAAAGCTGCGGCTACGATAATGAAATGAATCATATCCTCAGTCGGTTCCATAAACCCAATCCCGAAATAGGCCACAGCAGCTAAGACGGTGAATAAGACAATAATACTTTTTCTGCCGAAGCGATCTACAAGCTTTCCTCCTGATAGGGAGGATACTAGACAAACTACCCCTAAAAGGCTGAGATAAAAACCTGCCTTTCCTTCGGATAGACCTATACTTTGGGTCATTATGATAGTCATCAAGGGTCCCACAAAGGCCCCTATAGCATTGATAATTCGGGCAACGAAGATAACATAGATTTCTCTGGGCATTCCACGATAGGGGTTAAGCATATTGCGTAGTATTGACATCTTCTATCTCTCTCTTCCGTCAATCAACAAAGCCACGGACTTCTCTCCATAGAGAGTTCCGTGGCTTTGTTGAACAAATAAAATAAAGTCACGGTATTAGCCCGTGACTCCACCATCCATTTCCAATTCAATAAATCTTAATGGGTCAAATGGGTAGTCTCAGGCCGTAGAATGAAGTTACAGGATAATTGGTGTACACATAAGCTGGGGTGATATATAGAGTCATAGTAACGGCCTCCTTCCAATAATACGTTAAGTAAGATTTTTCCTATGTAGAAAACTGTACTAAGTATACAATCCACCGAGCAAGTCTGTCAATCCTTATATTTACATTTTCTTTTTGTACTATTAAGTCTTGTACTATTAAACTCTGTACCAATAAGCTCTGTATTATCAAGTCTGTCGTCAAAGCTTCCTATTTTCGATCAGAGCTTATTCAGCATTTCGCTTGATGAAATTCAACACTCTTCGTCTATCTCGTGCTTTTCATGAAGCGAAAAGGAGCGCCGGCTTATGCCCACGCTCCATACTATTTAATTTACTGCAAACCCAATCCTTTGCGTTTCTTTACAATGTGGGCCTCGATGCCTTGGGCCACTTCTACGGGGTCATCGCCGAGAGCGACTTTTCCTCCGGTCAACCCCTCTACATCTTCAGTCAATAGCTTGACTAATTGGGGGGCACCCGAAACAAAAGGAGTGGGTGAAAGATGGGTATAGGCTCCGTAGGCAATGGCGAAGACGCCATCAATCGTGGCCTTTTGCTCCATCCATTCCGGTGCTGTGACGGCAATCGGAAGCTGGGGAATATCCACATCCAAGTGATCGGCAAGTGCGGTGACCAGCATGCTGATCCGTCCGGTATCTGTACAGGTGCCAAAGCTGAGAACCGGGGGTATCTTTAAAGCAGTACAGATTTCTTTAAGTCCTGAACCTGCCATGTTTACAGCATCCATGTTGCATAGTCCGGCTACCTCTAAGGCGTGGTTACCACATCCACCGGCGACCACGAGAATATCCCGTTTAATCAACTCCTTAGTCAGGTTCACGGTATTCCAATCCTGGGGACCATTCCTTAAGGTTGAGCAGTTGGCCAAGGCAACGACGCCTTTGATTTTCCCGGCTGCAATAACTTCGACCAAGGGGTCCAGCTTATTTCCTAACGCCCCCAAGACAGCTTCGGTGGAAAATCCGGCAATCGCTTTCATCTTCTTCTGGGGAACCAAGGGTTTCACTTTACCTTTGCGCTTTTTAAAGTTCTCAATGGCCAGGTCAATAAGTTTTTCGACAATATTATCCGTTTCTGATGGGTCATAGGGGAACTTATGTTGAAGTCCTGGGATATCAATGATGGTGCTGATAGAAACAAGGGTAGCTTGATATTTCTCGGCATACATATCAATCGCCGGCGGGGAACAGTTTTCTTCCATAGCAAAGACATCAACCGTTCCGGTTGCCAAAAGGGGCTCGATGGCCAACCAGTTACCCATTAACCCAACAAAAACATCATCTACCTCAAAACGCTGAAGTAGTTCTTGCCCGGTCTCGATGGACCCCACCACCCGCAGACCTTTTGCACCGGCGGCTCTTGCCTTTTCTTGAACATCCGCCGAACGCGCTCTTTCAATGGTTGCTGCTCCAATCCATGGCTGATGGCCATTGAAGACAATATTGATATGTTCAGGACACATGATCCCTAAATCCACCTCGACCTCGTGCGGTTTGGGGGTGCCATAGAGAATATCCTGTACCATTTCCAATCCGATCTGGGAATTATAGATAGTGGCTAATCCTAAACGTAGAGCTTTTAGCGCCAAAGAAACATGGTTGCCGTCCACGTTGGTTAAGCAGCTTGCCACACAATTTTGTTCTTCATGAACTGTTCCTGAAGGATAGATATTCAAATCTCGCCAAACTTGCTTCCTCTTCTTTGGCGCAAAGGCTTCGACCATCAGGTTAGGTTCTTCCACCCCGACTCGTTGTTGATTCTCTAGAAGATCTGCCAGCTGAATAGCCATTTGGTTAACATCTTGATTCGTATTGATGCCTAGCTTTTCACACATCCATTTTAGTTTTTCGGGTTCCTTAATCTTAAAGGGGGTCTTCCCTTCTGCTGTGGCCTTCAGCGTCCGAAAAGCTTCATAGGCATGGTGACTATATGTACCTGCACCCATAATGTTTTGCAGGAGGAATTTCCGCATAGCCATGGCATCAGGGCCAATACCGCAAACCCCTTTGTCCTGACCTCCCTTATCACTGATCCGACAAGGACCATTGGAGCATAGTTGACAACTTCGGCCTTCAAGGCAGAACTTGCAGCGAATTTTCTCTTGCAATGCGTAGCGATCAAATACATTGGACATCTCATCTTCGCGAATTCTCTTGAGCATCTCCTCCACGGAATCGTGATAACTTACCCGTCCTTCGGTTTTTTCCAGAATCGATTCAGACATTTGCTTCACTCCTTATTCTTTGACCAGTTCCATAAAGAAAAGACCATCAACAAAGAGTTTGCGCCTTTTTAAGGATGAATATGTATCTGCTCGCCGCTAATACTTATTATTAAAAATAATGTATACTTATTCATTTACTACTTATCAACCTACCGGCATTATGGTATTATGTGTATATGTGTACTATAATAGGGGCTCGTTTCTACAGAAATATTAATAGATTGAGGAGAGTGATAGTTGAGTGATTGCTTTTTCGGTCATCTGCTATATGGTCATGATGTTGGCCATCGGGTATTATTCCTATCGAAAGACCGCGAATCTATCCGACTACATGATTGGAGGGAGAACCCTTGGCCCAGCCGTCACCGCTTTAAGCGCCGGAGCCTCTGACATGAGCGGTTGGTTGATGATGGGCCTGCCCGGAGCAATGTTTGTCTCCGGAATAAGCTCAGGCTGGATTGTCGTCGGCCTTACCATCGGTGCTTATTTTAACTGGCTCTATGTAGCACCTCGTTTGCGCTCCTATACGGAAATCGCCAGTGACTCCATTACGATTCCTTCCTTGGACATCGTTTTCATGATACTTCACATGTACTTCGTTTAGTATCCGCACTTGTTATTATTATCTTCTTTACTTTTTATGTCTCTTCTGGTTTAGTTTCCGGTGCCGTTCTCTTTAACACAACCTTTGGCATGGATTACCATACCGGTCTTTGGCTAATTCTTGCCGTCATCGTGACTTACACCCTCATCGGTGGTTTCTTAGCAGTGAGCTTCACTGACTTCGTCCAAGGACTCATCATGGTTATCGCTTTGATTATGGTTCCTGTAGTAACCCTCTGGCACACGGGGGGCCTTGGTGATAGCTTTGATACTATCCGAACCATTGATCCCAACCTCTTAAATATTTTCACCGGGACCACAACCATCGGTATTATCTCCCTATTGGCTTGGGGGTTAGGTTACTTCGGACAGCCCCACATCATCGTCCGTTTTATGGCGATTTCCTCTGTCGGTGAGATCAACAAATCGCGCAAAATCGGCATGAGTTGGATGATCTTCTCGGAAGTCGGCGCCATGTTTACCGGTCTGATAGGGATTGCCTACTTTGCTACACATGGCTTGACCTTAGCCGACCCTGAGACAGTATTCATCGAGCTAGGCAAAATCCTTTTCCACCCGATCATCACAGGATTCTTGATTTCTGCTATTCTTGCGGCAATTATGAGTACGATCTCCTCGCAGCTGCTCGTAACCTCTAGTTCCCTGACTGAAGATATCTATCGTATTCTGTTCCGCCGTTCAGCCTCGGATAAAGAGCTGGTTTTCGTCAGCCGTCTTTGTGTTTTGCTGGTTGCTCTGCTGGCCACCTATCTAGCCTGGACCCAAAATGATACGATTCTCAACCTAGTAGGCTATGCTTGGGCGGGCTTCGGTTCTGCCTTTGGCCCGGTTATTATCATGAGCCTCTACTGGAAACGAATGACGAAGTGGGGAGCACTCGCCGGTATGGTCATGGGTTCACTCACCGTTATCCTTTGGGAACAGTTCCCTGCCCTTAGTGCTGTCTATGAAATTATTCCTGGTTTCATCATCGGCTTGCTCTCGATTATTATCGTTAGCCTTTTGACGACTGAACCTTCAAAAGCAGTTCAAGATGAGTTTGATAAATCTGCGGCTGAGACCAAGAGTAAATAGTAAATAGGATAAGTAACGTAATTCCTCAATTAGCAGCAACCCGTTACGGAATATTTGGTCACAATAACGCAAAATTAAAGTGCACCTCCAAATGTTGGACACAAAATCTAACATTCGGAGGTGCACCTTTTTATATAATCTCGTTTAGTAAAAAATCCAGCTTAAATCTGATCCTAGGGCGAAAGATGAGCGGTGTTAGCCATTTTCCTCCATGATATTGCGGGCAATCATCACTCCGCAAGCCTCTGCCTGAGCTAGACCGCGCGTAATCCCTGCACCATCTCCCCCTGCATAAAGTCCCGCTATTTCGGTTTCAAAATTGCTTTTCAGCTTAGGACGCGAGGAATAGAATTTGGCTTCAACCCCGTAAAGCAAGGTGTGCTCGGAGGCAATACCGGGAGTTACTTTATCTAAGGCCTCGATCATTTCAATAACGCTTTTCATAGTGGAATAAGGCAGCACAAGCCCCAAGTTACCGGGAACGGCTTCCTTTAAGGTAGGCTCGACGAAGCTCTCTTTAATCCGCTTGTCCGTGGAGCGACGCCCTTTCATAATATCTCCAAAGGTTTGAACTAAGACACTACCGTTAGATAAGTCATTAGCTAGTCGGGAAATATTCTTGGCATATTCTGTGGGCTTATTAAAAGGATAAGAGAAGTTGTGGGAAACCAGCAGGGCAAAGTTAGTATTATTGCTACCCAGATTTTTATCGCGGTAAGCATGTCCGTTAGCCAGCATTACACCCGTGTGGTTTTCAATAACCACATGCCCGGAAGGGTTGCTACAAAAACTTCTTACAGTGGTACCTACAGAAGTCCGATAAATAAACTTCCCTTCATATAGGTTCTCATTAATATCTTCCATGATGGTGTCTAGAGTTTCCACACGAACCCCCACATCGACTTGGTTGCTGCCCATTTCCAACTTGTATTTCTTCAAGACATCAGCAAACCACTCTGAGCCATCTCGGCCAGGAACCACCACAACCTTGGGCGCGTGGTACTCCTCTCCCTTAGCGGTGCGGATTCCCTTGACCTGCAGTTGCCCTGCCACTTCATCTGCCATAATATCAGCGACTTCTGTTTCGAAGACCATATCGATTTTCCCTTTAAGAAACTCGTAAATATCCTTAAGAATTTCTAGGTTTAATTCCGTTCCCAGATGGCGAACTTGGGCGCGGAGCAATTTGAGGCCGGCACCTAGAGCCTTCTTTTCAATCTCCTTCACTGTAGGAGTGTTGGGATCCGTTAAAGCGGAGGTGGCTCCATGCTTTAGGTTAATCTCGTCCACATATTTGATCAGGCTCAAAACTTCTGACGGTGGCAGATACTCGGTGAGCCATCCCCCAAACTCTGTGGTTATATTGAACTTCCCATCCGAATAGGCTCCGGCACCACCAAAGCCATTGGTGATTGAGCATGCCGGCGTACAGCTGGCAAACTCCCTTTGCTTATTGGGCGGCGGGCATTTAGAAAGGGTCTTCTTTAAAATGGGACAACTGCGTTTATAGATATCCCGTCCCTTTTCAATCAAAAGGACAGCGAGCTGGGGGGCCTTGATCGCTAATTCGTAACTTGCAAAAACTCCGGCGGGACCTGCTCCAATGATGATCACGTCATACTTTTTCAAGATATATTCCTCCTCGGTTAAGCTTGACACTACGCAAACCTTATAAACTATACCTTATGTTTTTAAATAATTCAACTCTAAATCCGAACATTCCTTTAAAAAACCACAATTTTGTTTGGATTGAACGAGGCTCCGTTTAGGGGGGGCATTCACCCTCTAGACGTTAGTCCAGTGCTGAGCTAGTTTGGTTTATTCCTCCACTATATACATAATAATCTAGCATGATAGAATGTTTGTTTCTATTGATATAGAACATACATTCGCATATAATAGATAGAGCAGGACTAAATTCAGCCGTTCGTTACCAAAGGATTTCTATTCAGGTGGTGCTTGATATTGAGCAAACATATTATCTTTCACATTGATGTGAATTCGGCGTATCTTTCTTGGGAAGCAACTTACCGACTCCAACAAGGGGATTCCTTGGATCTAAGAACCGTCCCTTCTGTAGTAGGGGGGGATCCTTTAACCCGGCATGGTATTGTCTTAGCTAAATCCATACCTGCGAAAAAATACGATATCAAAACCGGAGAAACCTTATACTCTGCCCTCACTAAATGTCCGGACCTGATCATCGCTAAGCCTAATTATCTCCTCTTTCGCCAATGCAGCCAAGCTTTAGGAGATATCTTAAAAGAGTATTCCCCTCTTATCCAGCAATTTTCCGTGGATGAATACTTTGTGGATTTCACCTCGCTGGATCAGCTTTGGGGAGATCCCCTTAAAGCGGCCCATGTGATTAAGGATCGGGTTAAAAACGAGCTGGGCTTTACCGTAAATATCGGTATTTCCACCAATAAGCTGTTGGCAAAAATGGCCTCGGAATTCCAAAAGCCCGACAAGGTCCATACCTTATTTTCTGAGGAAATCCCCGAAAAAATGTGGCCCCTACCCATCGGAGAGCTCTTCATGGTGGGAAGAGCAACCTCCCAAAAGCTTCTCTCACGCAATATTAAAACCATTGGCGACCTAGCACATACCGATCCGCGCATCTTAAGAACAGCCCTAAAAAGCCACGGTATCCTGATTTGGAATTATGCCCATGGGATTGAGAATTCCCCCGTTCGACCCGGCGGCCACGTGAAAGTCAAAGGTATGGGCAATTCAACCACCCTGCCCTTCGATGTGGATCGTCGCCAGGAAGCTCACCTAGTCCTGCTCTCGCTCGTGGAAACCGTCAGCGCTCGCTTAAGACATGATCAGTATTTCGCCCAACTTGTAGCCGTTTCCTTTCGGACCCACGAATTTCTCTCCTACTCTCATCAACGAAAAATCACTCACCCCACAGACTGTACCAACGAAATCTGGGAGATCGCCTGTGAGCTCTTCGACGAATTATGGAAGGGCCAACCCCTAAGACATATGGGCGTGCGGGTCTCCGAGCTTTGCCATAATGATTTTCTGCAGTTATCCTTCTTCACTAAGAACTATGAGAAGGAGCGAAAAATCGACCAGGCTATCGATGTGATTCGAGAGCGCTTTGGCTCGAGTGCGATCATGCGTTCCTCTTATCTTCACTCCGGTCTCAAAGCCATGACCGGAGGGGTAATCGCCGAAGAGGAATATCCCATGATGACCAGTCTGCTTTAGGCTCATCAAATCATCAACAACAATAACACACCACACAAGGAGGAATGTTTAAGTGAAGGTTATCATGCAACCCATTGAGATGGTGGCTCGTTTCAATGAGCAGGGCATTCCCTGTCCTGTAAAATTCAAAGCCCGCTTCGAAGGAGTTCCTGTGGTCATTTCCATTGATAAAATCATCCTAAAAACTGAGGAGAAGCTGGCCGGCAATCGCATGATTATTTTTCGCTGCCAAAGCGTTATCAATGGGCTTCTCAAGGTTTTTGAACTGAAGTATGAACTCAACACCTGCAAGTGGTTTTTAGCCAAGATGTAATCAGTTCTTAGCCAAAAATATAATAGTCCACGGCTGTCCCCTGTGAGGGTAAAAGCCGTGGACTTTTGAATTGCACCTATTGCTTTGAGCTGCTATTTAACCCTACTGCAGCTCATCCTACTCGTTGTCAGCGCCGATTTTTTCCTGTGCTCTCTTCTGTAACCAGCTTTTAAGATAAGCATAAAACGGTGGTATTGCCGAGATTCCAATGATCGCAAAAATCACTAGGGTGAAGTTATCTCGTACAAAGGGCAAATTGCCAAAGAAAAAACCACTGAAAAGGGCAACCGTGACCCATAAGAGGGCTCCGATGACATTGTAAGAAATAAACCGCATATATTTCATGGCACCGACACCCGCTACAAAAGGAGCAAAGGTTCGAATGATCGGCAGAAAACGGGCGATGATAATGGTCTTTCCGCCGTGTTTTTCATAGAACCTCTGTGTCTTCATTAGATTCTCATGATTAAGGAAACGCATTTCCTTCGCGAATACCTTCGGCCCAAGGAAGCGTCCGATCTCGTAATTGACGGTGTCGCCGAGGACAGCAGCTCCGAGAAGCAAAAAGAACAAAATCTTAACATCCAAAGCACCAGCGGCGGCAAATGTTCCCGCCACAAAAAGCAAAGAATCTCCGGGAAGAAACGGTGTCACAACAAATCCTGTTTCTGCAAAAATAATCAAAAAAAGTATGAGATAAGTCCATAATCCATAGGTACTAATAATTTCACCAAGGTGCTTGTCTAGATGAATAAATATATCGAGCGCAGTCTGTATAAATTCCAAGATCGAACCTCCTATTTTTCAGCCTATCTGTCGCAAAAACTTCAATATATCTTTGCATCATAAATCTCTGAGCCAATTTCCGAATTATCATGTCATCTGAATTATCATATCTTCTCGAGGGTAAAAAATCAATTTAAGAACAACGAATTTAAGAAAAGCTTAATAAATACCTTGGAAAAGAAGACAAAAAGAAACTCGAAAAGAAAAACCGCCAATAAAGACGGTTCAGGTCGACAAGAGCAAACCCTTGTCTATATAAAAAAGGTAGGAGAAGAATGTCATGTCTGAATCATAACACACAAAATTAAAATGCGAGTGAAGAAACAGCAAACTCTTTGTTAACATTGTGTGAAAACAAGTTAAGCGCCCCTTGGCACCTGTCGCTATGAAGGCGGGTGTCAAAGGGCGCTTAGTCGGGTGTTAATCTTCTTGGAATAAGACAGTCGAAAGATATCTTTCTCCTGTGTCTGGGAGAAGGACAACGATCTTTTTGCCCTTATTTTCGGGTCTCTTAGCAATTTGTGTGGCCGCATAAGCTGCTGCACCGGAGGAAATTCCGACAAGGAGGCCTTCAGTTTTCGAGAGCTTGCGGGAGGTTTCAAACGCCTCTTCATTCTTCACCTGAAAGATTTCATCAATGAGTTCCGAGTTATAGACACCGGGAACAAATCCAGCGCCGATGCCTTGAATCTTATGGGATCCGGGATTTCCTCCTGAAAGAACAGGGGAATCGGCAGGCTCCACAGCAATGACTTTTACGCCTGGTTTTTTCTTCTTAAGCACTTCACCCACACCAGTTACGGTGCCACCCGTTCCGACCCCGGCGACAAAGATGTCGACTTCTCCGTCCGTGTCGCGCCAAATCTCTTCGGCCGTGGTTTTTCTATGAATCTCGGGGTTAGCCGGATTATTAAATTGTTGCGGAATGAAGGAATTCGGATATTCTGCTGCTAATTCTTCGGCTTTTTGAATAGCACCTTTCATGCCGGCAGGTCCCGGAGTAAGAACAAGTTCGGCTCCGAGGGCTTTGAGCAGGTTTCTTCTCTCCACACTCATTGTTTCCGGCATGGTTAAAATCAAACGATAGCCGCGTGCAGCAGATACGAAGGCCAGAGCAATTCCTGTATTACCACTGGTCGGTTCAATGATCACAGTATCCTTAGTAATCAAGCCTTTTTCTTCAGCATCTTTGATCATGGCATAACCAATTCTGTCCTTAACACTGGAAAGGGGATTGAAGTATTCCAGCTTCGCTATGACCGTGGCTTCTAATTCATTAGCTTGATTATAATTGGACAACTCTAATAGTGGGGTATTTCCGATAAGGTCGGTTAAACTCTTAGCAATCTTTGACATGCGATTTCCTCCTAAATATTAAACTTAAGCATTCGACGCCAGTCTTGCGCGTGATGTTTGTTTTTTTATTATCCTAGTATTCTTATATGTTTTATTGTCTTTATTTTAATACGCCCTCTCGGAGCTGTCAAGAGCAAATTTAAGAAACCTTAGGCGCATCTAAAAGCTCAGGTGTATCTAAAGTTCATGCATATTTAAAGTTCATGTGTATCTTTATTATTCTACAATGTCCGGAGAAATACTCTCTTGTTCATCCTGGCTAAACTGACTCAATTCAGCGATAAAGGCCTCGGCAGCCTTGGTGAAATAAGTATCGTATCCTCTGGCAATGACAAAGTCGCGAGCCAGATAGGGAGTGCTTTTATCGAGGGTTATAATCATCAATTCTTTGGCCTTTAATTCTTTTTGGATAATCAATTTAGATACCATGGCAATTCCCAAACCACTGATGACGGCCGCCTTAACTCCTGTATTGCTGCTAAACACATAGGAATGTCGCATTTTAATTTTTAAAGCTTGCATAAAATGATCACTAAATTCACGAGTTCCGGAGCCTGCTTCGCGGAGGATCCAGACAAAATCTTGGAGATCCTTTGCGGAAACGCTCTTGCTCTTTGTTAATGGATGAACCGGGGGAGCAATCAATACCATCTCATCTTCCATGAAAGGCTCAACCATAAACTCCCTATCATTCATTTCCCCTTCTGCCAAAGCAATATCTAAACGCTTTTGGCGTAGTCCTTGAGCAATCTCTTCTGTATTCGCGATAGTCACTGAAATGTTGAGTTGGGGATATCTGGTTGCCATTTGGCTAACGAGTTCCGGCAAAATATATTCGCCGATGGTAAAGCTTGCCCCGATCCGGAGTGTTCCTGTAACCACACTCTGGATTTGATTAATTTTCTCTTTCGTTTCTTTGTATTGATTAATGATCTTGGTCGCTTCTTCATAGAATATTTCTCCCGCCGGTGTAAGCTCTACATGCTTTGATGATCGATTGATTAACTTAGTCCCAAATTCACTCTCCAGATTACGGACATGTGAGCTAACAGCAGGTTGAGAAATGAAAAGATCCTCCGCAGCTTTTGAGAAGTTTTTTTCTTCCGCCACTTTTTTAAAAATCTCCAACGGTTCAATGATCAAAAGTATTACCTCCGTTCAAATATATTCAAGTTATAATTTTTCCCTATGGGATCTATTTGCAATTCAATTTGCATTGACTTCCCTGTCAAGAGTAAAGTATGAATGTGCTTAATCTTTATCTTTACTTTACGTCAGGAGGTTCTCATGTCAATTATAAACTACATAACAGAAAAAACTGAACGTCCTTTTCATTGGGCCCATAGTAATTTTGCACCTTTTTTCTTCGGTGTTCTTTTTACGATAGGCATTGCCGCATTCGCCGTAGGGCTTGCTAACTTACCCGGCCTTAACAAGATTGGAGCTATGCTCTGTGCCATTTTTGTTGCGGTTCTTTATCGCAATACAGTTGGCTATCCTGAAAGCTGCCGTGTCGGCATTCAGTTTTCAGCTCAGAAAATCCTCCGCTTAGCTATTATTCTATATGGCTTTCGCTTGAATATCCAACTAATCTTTCAACAAGGTCCTTCACTGCTGCTCCAAGGCGGACTGACAATTGCTATCGCTATCATTACGACCCTTTGTGTCTCTAAATTGATCAAGGGGGATCCGCAGCTTTCCCTTCTCTTGGGAATCGGAACCGGGATTTGCGGAGCTGCAGCTATTGCCGCAGTTTCTCCTATCCTCAAAGCAAAAGATGAAGATACTGCTATTGGTGTGGGTATCATTGCCTTAATCGGTACATTTTTTACATTAGCGTACACACTACTTTATCCTTATTTGGGACTTACCCCCGCTCAATACGGTATGTGGAGCGGGATCAGCCTTCATGAGATTGCTCATACCGCTGCAGCCGCCGGTCCCTTAGGGTCTGAGGCTTTAACTACAGCATTAATGGCCAAGTTGGCAAGAGTCTTCCTCCTAATCCCCGTCAGCTTCATTCTGCTCTGGTGGGTGCGTCGCAATTCGAAGGAAGAAAAAGACCCAACTCAAACAGCTTCCTTCCCTTGGTTTTTACTGGGATTCATCCTGACAAGTATTATTGGGACATATTTCTCCATTCCCACTGCAGTATTAGATAGCATCGCCACTCTCTCCACCTTTTTGATGACTGCCGCAATGGTTGGCTTAGGGTTAAATGTTCATTTAGCAAGCCTACGCGCTCGTGCTCTCCGCCCTCTCCTCGCCATGTTCATCGCATCCATCTTAGTCTCCGCAGTTTCCTACTTTGCTCTGTTCATTTAAGTATACCTTGACTAGTTATTTTCTAAAAGCAACCCGATACTTCAGTCATTCCGCAGGCGAGATGACTGAAGTATCTTGATCCGGCCCCCTCAGGGTAATATAAATAATTATTAGCTAAAAAAGGATGCTCCAACAAAGGAGCATCCTTTTTACTTCTATTTTTACTTCTATTCTTACTTCTGTTTTTCATCCACTATTCTACAGCTTTGATAATCAGCCTACGGCTTTTCTAAGCGCTTGATCAAGATCATAGATAAGGTCGTCCGCATCTTCAATGCCAATGGAAAGTCTGACCATATCCGGGGTCACCCCGGCTGCTAACAGATCCTTCTCTGACAATTGAGCGTGGGTCGTGCTGGCCGGATGAATGACCAGTGATTTGGCATCCGCAACATTAGCCAGCAAAGAGAATATTTCTAAGCTATCAATGAATTTTTTACCGGCCTCCACTCCTCCTTTGATGCCAAAGGTGAAGATTGAACCCGCTCCTTGGGGAAGATATTTTTGAGCGAGCTCATAATACTTGCTCTCTTTAAGATTCGGATAGTTGACCCAGGACACATGAGGATGGCTGTTTAAGAATTCCACAACCTTCTTCGTATTCGCCACATGTCTTTCCACCCGCAGCGATAAAGTCTCTAAGCCTTGGAGGAACAAGAATGAATTAAAGGGACTTAAGCAAGCACCCGTATCCCGCAAAAGCTGCACTCTGGCTTTGGTGATATAGGCAACAGGACCAAGAGCCTCCACGTATTTTAGCCCATGATAACTCTCATCCGGCTCCGTTAAGCCGGGAAAGCGCCCACTACCCGCCCAATCAAACTGCCCTGAATCCACGATGACTCCACCGATGGATGAGCCGTGACCGCCAATAAATTTCGTCGCTGAATGTACGACAATATCAGCTCCCCATTCGATAGGACGAATCAGGTAGGGCGTGCCAAAGGTATTGTCCACAATCAAAGGCACCCCATTTTCATGGGCGATTTTGGCTATGGCTTCGATATCCACCAGATTGATTCCCGGGTTACCGATGGTTTCAATATAAAGAGCTTTGGTCTTCTCCGTAATGGCCTTGCGGAAATTTTCCGGATCATCGGGATTGACAAAAATGGTCTTAATCCCTAGTTTGGGGAAAGTTGCTGAAAAAAGATTATAGGTTCCCCCATAGAGAGTGCTGGCTGAAACGATCTCATCACCCGCTCCGGCAATATTGAGCACCGCATAGGTGATGGCTGCAGAACCCGAAGCCACCGCAAGAGCCGCAACTCCGCCCTCTAAGGCGGCCACACGTTGCTCGAAAACATCCGTGGTCGGATTCATAATCCGGGTATAAATATTACCTGGTTCTTTTAAACCAAATAAATTTGCCGCATGCTCTGCATCGTTGAACACATAAGATGAAGTCTGATAAATCGGCACCGCCCTCGAGCCTGTCGTGGGATCGGCTACTTGTCCGGCATGAACCTGTAATGTATCAAATTTCAATTTTCTCTCGCTCATAGTGTCACTCCCTTAATCCTTATTAATCTACCTTAGCGGGACCAGAACTATTAGTAAATCCTCGCAGGCCAAGTGAACTCCAGTATTTTAATATGTTTACTTGGCTTTAAAATGATTTTAATTATATTCTCTATCTTTGTCAATAGAAAATCACTCTGTATTATATATTTTTTATCTTTTTTGCTCTCTATCATTGAACAGATTGGCATAAAAAAAGCTGCCTTCATCTAAAGGCAGCTTTACGCTTAAATATAATACATAATGGCACCATTGCCACTCATCGCTTTATACTCCTGAACGAGATCCTCCAAGGTGATGGAATCAACAAATTCATTAACCCGTTCAGTCATCTGATCCCACACCTTAATTTGGATGCACTCCTGAATGCTTGCCCCGCTGTCATGGTTCAATTCCTCATTGGCTACGGATAAATCTCCTTCTAAAACCCTAAGAATCGTACCCACTCTTATATCCGAGGCTTTATCGGCTAAGATATAACCGCCCTGTGCACCCTTCACGCTTTTGATAATTCCAGCCTTGCGCAAGGAGGAAAAAACCTGCTCCAAATAATTTTCGGAAATAGTTTGACGCTCTGCAATATTCGAAAGAGGAACATGCTCCCCCTGGGAATGAACAGCTAAGTCCAGCAATGCTCTTAGTCCGTATCTTCCTTTGGTCGATATTTTCATTCCTTAACACTCCAAGCTTAAGAATTCTGATTGGTTTAGTATCAATGGTAATATGAATGCTGAACTTTGTCAAACGCTTAGGGGTTTCAATTATCTGACCGAAATATACCCCGTCTTCTCTACGAGACTTTGACCCTCTTCCGATAAGATCCACTGGATGAGCTTTTGATTATTCTCATTCGTATTGGACTTTAGGGTTACTGCATAGACTGGAACAGTGAATGGGTAGCTGGCATTGCGCACGGTTTCCGGGGTGGGTAGAACCCCGTTCACTGCAAGATACTTAATCTGATTGTTTTTCACCATTTCTGAAGAATAGTATAGGAAAGAGTAACCTAAGGAATTCTTGGCATTTTTATAGTCCGCAACTCGGCTGATGATTTCTCCCATCCCCCCCGCATAAGATTCTCGGGTGGGTTCGACCATCTTCAAGCCCTTCATCACTCGGTTCTGCATGATGGTCTGGCTTCCAGAGTTCTCCGGACGCTGGTACGCCAAGATTTCCCGATTGGGTCCCCCAACCTCTTTCCAGTTGGTGATCTCCCCGGTATAGATCCCTTGAAGCTGTTCTAAAGACAGATTTTCAAGGGGGTTTTGCGCATTGGTAAAAAACACAAACGCCTCATTGGCGATCGGGGTAAGCAGAAATTCGTCTCCTTGGGCTTGAATATATTCCCGATGGGCCTGCGAGGGTTCGGCCACGAAAATGATATCTGTCTCTCCAGCCATGAGCCTTTCATAGGCTCGATTGGTTTTTGAACATTGCACAATGTTCAGGGGATACTCTTCGCTCTGGACAAAAGCAAGCTCATAGTTTTTCTCTGACTTATCCACATTCTCTCGGTAGTATTCCTCTAGACCTTGGTATACCGCCTCGACAAAGGCACCGTAAACCGGATAAGCAGCGGTTGCTCCATCCAAGCGAGGCATGGACTCCAGTTCATTAAACTGGAGGCTGGCCTTTTGGTCGAGCTGAGCCAGACCATTCTTCTCTTTAAAAGGGGCAATGCTCATCAGATCGAATTCGCTTAGTTCACTTCCTAAGCTAGATTTCCCATAACGAATTTCAATCAACCCGTCGGCAATATTATCTTTGGCTATCAGCCCTGAAATCAGCATACCGCTTGCGCACAACACGGCCAAGCCCACTTTTAGTTTTTTGTCCGGGACACCATCTTCTACTACAGGCGAGGATTTCCGCCCAGCGATCTCTTGAAGCAGAACTCCGACAACAAAACCTGTGTATCCCATCAAATCAGCCACGATAAAGGCTACCTGATGCCCTGACAAAAAGAGCAGAAAGCCCAAAGGAAAATACACAGGATTTTTTAATACGGCCCAAAACCAAAGTGACGAATTGATATTTCCCCCGCTCATCACCATAAGTATTGTTATCGCTATTAGGGTGTAGATGACAGGAATCACTACGGGAACATATCTCCTCCGCGGGGATTCAGGCTGATTCTTGATCAAGCGAGAGTGCATAAAACCGATAACTCCCCCCACAAGGAGGGGAAGGATAAGAGCTACCAGTCCATAGATAAACCTTTCCGTATCTCTGCCACTGTCAGCAGGTAAAAATCCACCATCAAGACTATATAACATAAAAAATCCCAGACTTAATAGGATAGGCAAAATAACCATCTGATTGAGCAAAGTAATGGAAAAATATTTTTTATTGGCTTGCATAGGGTTGCTAACTCCTCTCCGTGTCTCTCAGTCGTTCAAAGCCTAAATAGCGTGTTCCTTGAAAGCTAAGCCTTCCTATATCTCCCTCAGCCAACATCCCATACTCCTGCGCCTGAACTTGAAATTCCATCCTATCTCCACTCTCTACTTCAAAAGTCACATAGTATGTCGTACTGCGATGATTATGATGTACCCCGCTGCCATTGTTATGATGATGTGAGGTCACATGATCTCTCTTAGTCACAATTTGTGAGGGCACAATTAGTACCGGCTGCGCATTATTATATCTCCAGGTCCGGATTCCTTGAATAATCCCTACAAATATCATGCCAAAAACAACAACAAATCCTATGGTTACCAAGATCGGAACTACGGAAAACATCATATCCGATTGAAAAAACAAATCAAAAGCGCCTCCTCTTCGTTGTATTAACACGTTATACTATTCTCGACTGGAATTTAATATCCTTTTAATCCGCCATTAATTTACAAGGGCTTCCGGTTAAGCTGATGAGCTTAGCCGGAAGCCCTTGACGTAGTTTTACTGCCTCAAACCATAGGTCTGGTTTACATCAAGCACAAAAATAATGCCATGACCAGGATTATCTATATGAAGCTCTTGGCGAATGGCCGTAACAATCGCTTCTGTGGTAGAGGTCTCTGCGAGAATCATCACGATTTCCTTCTCCGGCTCAATAGCCATCGAGAAAAGGGTATGAGTCTCATGGATACCCGAACCCCGAGCATTGATGATGGTTCCCCCTCTAGAGCCAGCTTTTGTCGCTGCTTCCATGACATCTTCGGCCATGCCCCTGTCGACAACGGTGTATATCGCATTGTACATTGGGTTTTCTGCACCTCGTCTTTCTTCTTCATTGCGATAAATATGATGATGGCCTACAAAACCCCTTACAGAGCTTGTAAAAGCAATCCCGTGATTTGGTTTATGCAATGCTAGCTTTTCATTAAGGGCTACGAGGGCGTTTTGCGCTGCGTCTTTTTCCCCAATCATCATAACAATTTCTTTGCGAGTGTCTGTTAAATCTAACAGCTTGAGGATAGGATTGTTGACCGTCCCTCGCCCTAAACAAATGGTCCCGCCGGATATTCCGTGCTGCTTGGCAAACTTAAGCACCTTAGTTCCCACGCCATGATTCACCACAAAGGAAATCAATTCAAATTCCATTGTCTTAGGGCTATCCATCATGTTCTTCTAACCCTTCCTTTACCGATTTAATCTTAAAAATAAACCCTAGAGTTTGCAGAGCAATGATCGGTGTCATGGCGACCATCGCAATAACTCCAAAACCATCGACCAGCACATTCGCGCCCTCAATCGCCTCCGCGGCGCCTTGAGCAAAGGCTAAAATAAAGGTTGCCGTCATCGGTCCGGAAGCGACTCCTCCTGCGTCAAAGGCTATTCCCACGAATAATTTAGGCACAAAATACATCATGAGGATGGAAACCACATAACCCGGTAAAAGAAAATGCCATAACTGGAGTCCGGGAATAAGGATTCTTACCATGGACAGGGCCACCGCAAAGGCAACCCCAATGGATAAAGCAATGAGTACCACCGGTCTCCTTACATATCCACTTGTAACATCTTCTATTTGATGTGTCAATACGTAAACAGCAGGTTCAGCTAAAACTACCACAAGCCCGATGAGAAAGCCAATGCCCACGACGATTAACTTATTATCTAAAGCGGCTACACTGTAGCCGATCTTAGTTCCGACTTCCATAAAACCGGCATTAACACCTGTTAAGAACAGGACCAACCCGATAAACGTATAAAGCAAACCCTTAAGCACTTTGCGAAAGGCTTTTTTCGATATTTTAAAAGAAATTTTTTGGAACACTAAGAATACCAGAATAATCGGTGCTAAGGCAATCAAAATCTCCCAAGCCACAATGGGCAGTTTATGCAGAAAAGGGGCAAGAACCGACGTGGAAGTAGCCGCAGCCTCTTGCAGACTCCCCGTAATCTTATCTTGCTTTGATAGAATGCTCATAATCATTACGGCCAGAATTGCACCAGTCGAGGTCACCGCCACAAGACCAAAGCTATCTTTTTCCGAAGCCTTGCCATCTTTTTTCAAGGATGAAACCCCTAAAGCAAGCGCCAGCATGAAAGGCACTGTTAGTGCCCCGGTGGTTGCTCCGGAAGCATCAAAGGATATGGCCAGAAATTCCGAGGAAGTAAAAAAACTTAATCCCAATATCAATAAATAGAGAACCGTCAGCAGCTTGTATAAAGGAATATTATAAACGATACGCACCAGACCACTCGTAAGCATCACTGCAATGCCGATGGATACCACAACCACAATGCTCAGCTTAGATATCACTCCTGAGGTCACCATATCCACTTGTCCTGCTAGAATATGCAGATCAGGTTCGGCAATGGAAATGAAAAATCCGAGCAACAAGCCTGCCCCAATAATGATCCACAATTTATTGCTCTTCGCTAAGGTTCCCCCCATGAGGGTTCCTACTTTGCTAATGCCAATATCCACCCCAAAAAGGAAAATCGCTAAACCAATCACAATCAATAAGGCCCCTAGAAGGAATCGATAGATTAAATAGGGTTCTAGAGCGGTGATCGTGAAATTAAGAACCAACACGATGACAACGATAGGGATAACGGACCATAGAACTTCTTTTAGCTTTTCTAAAAGTACACTCAAATAAACTTCCCTTCCCTTCTGTCTTTTAGTTTTTACGCCTGGCGGCGCTTATAACGCAAGTATTCAATAAATCTTTCCACCTCCTCAATCTCAAGTTCCGTTAGATCATCCACATTGATCTCCTTAGGAGAATGAGCTTCAGGAAATGAATTCTCATCGAGATATCCCGCAACTCTCATCAGTTCGTAGTAATTTAGATGGAGAGCCAGCGCAATGGCTTTGAGTACGCTGGGAGATGGGTGCTTTCGTTCCCCATTTTCTAAACGATAAATTTCTGTATGGCTCAAATTTGCCAGGGTCGCCAATTTCCGGATGGAGATCTTTTGCGCTGTTCTATGAACGGATAGATAATCTCCTAAAGCAATCATTTTAGCACCTCTTCATTTTATCCGCTGATTACCAGCCATAAGTCAGGAATCACTCAATCTAATCAATTGGAATATTTCGATTATTACTAACTTAAAAAGTATAACATTTTTTGTATCCTCGTGTCACCAGTTATCTCTTTTTTGGTGACACTAGGATAATCTTTCATCATAACTATTGAACAAATGAACCATCTGCATACAATTGTTGACTCCAATTCCAAAATTATGTATAATATAATAAACTCGTTAGATTTTGCGGATGAATAACCTTCTCGATCGCCTGTGGCTTTGGGGATCAAGGATACTACTTCCCAGTAACGGGTCGAATAAAATCTTGGAGGTTTTTTCTGATGTTTGAAGACAAAGTATTATCCTGTAAAGATTGCGGTGCAGAATTCGTTTTCTCAGCTTCAGAACAAGAATTTTACGCAGAGAAGGGCTTTACAAACGAACCCGGCCGCTGCCCTTCTTGCCGCGCAGCAAAAAAAGCACAAAGCCGTAACGGTGGCGGATACTCTTCACGACCACAAAGGGAAATGTTCCCTGCAACTTGCTCATCTTGCGGCAAAGAAACTACAGTTCCGTTTCAACCTACCGGTGACAAGCCTGTATATTGCCGTGATTGCTATACCCCTCGCAATCGTAGCAACTGGTAATTTCTAGAATCCACAAACAGAACTCTGAGCCTAACGGCTCAGAGTTCTGCTTTTATTGGCAATCCGAGCAATATCTTCCTCACCTGCGGCGCCGATTCTGCATAACGAAACCATGATTGCTCGCGAGGATTTAAAGGTTACGATTAAAGTTACCTATATAAATATTTATAATTCATATGTTAAACTTTTATGAATTGCACCCAAAAATACTTGCCTATGCAACAAAAAGCAGGTATGATAGAGAAAAATGGAACAAATCGCGAGGTTACTGATATGCCAACATTCCAAGAATATACTTCACGATCATTTGGGCATAAAGTGAACAAGTCGGCACGGCTCATGTCACAAAGAATGGCCCAACTATTTAAAGAAAACGGTTATAATATTTCGATAGAGCAATGGCGACTTCTTCTCTATTTGTGGCGCGAAGACGGGGTAACCCAAAACTTCTTGGCAGAGACCACAAGTAAAGATGAACCCAGCGTTTCTAGGATTATTAATACCATGGAAAAAAACAATCTAGTTATTAGAGCCAGACATCCTCATGATCGTCGCACAAATCTTATCTACCTCACGGAATCCGGAAGGAATGTACGCGATGGCTTGATGGCTATCGGGGCAAGAATGAACAATGATATCACTGATGGTGTAGATCCTGATGAGTTAACAGTTTGCGTTAAAGTATTAGAAAAAGTATTAGACAACTGCAATAAGTTGTTAGGAAATTGATTACTCTTTGTTTATTGATCTCTATAAGCATAAACTATGCCTATAGTTGAAAAATAAAGAAGAAGAGAGTTAGTATAAGGAATATTGCCTTATATTAACTCTCTTCTTTAGTATTATAGACATGCTGTGGGATTGACTTGCAAGCGTATCTGCTAAATTAGTTTATCTGTATAGCCGTAAACCTCTAAAACCTCCCTGACCCCAAGACCAGCGTCAAGTATCCCTGCACTGGTGCCAAATATATAACGTCCCGGTCTGGTAGCCTTTAAGAGTTCATCCACCTTATCGCTTCCTCCTGAGCTAAACCATGCCAGGCTATACCCGCCCATCAGACAAAAATCTTCGCCTACAGCTTCTCGTACCTTCATCATATCCATGACGGACTCTAAAGAATGGAGGCCGTTAAAGCCCATCTCCTTTATATCCCGAAGAACAAGTTGTAGGTCTCCGTCAGAATGGAAGAATATCGGCATCTCCCTGCCGGTGGCTACTCGGGCGCATCGCCCTAGTTCTGCGCGCAATTCCTTAAGATAAGAAAAAAAACGTTCTCTCATGGTCCGTGGCGATACATACAGTCCGTGATTATAGGCTATATCGTCGGCAATTAAAATACCATGTGCTCCGGAAGCTATAGCAGCCCGCCCCAACTCTAAACTCCTTTGGATCGACTCTTGGACCAAGCAATCCATCTTATCCTGATCCTTGACGATATCCATTAAAAACTCGGTAAAATCATGATAGCCATGCCCCACTCCCTGAAAGGGTCCATCGATCAAAGCAAAGATGAAAAAATCGCTTTCCTCTTGCCAGCGTCTTAATTCTGCCCAAGGATCATCTTGGCTTTCGGCATCTGCCATAAAAACAAGGGCGTCGAGCCCTAATAATTCCGTCGCTTGCCGGCGTTCCTCGAAGCCAACCCCTTTTAAACTTTCGCGTGAGGTCATTTGCAGGAGTTTGGTTATCAAGCCATCTTCGATATGAAACTCCCCCTTGGGAAGTTTATCTACTGGTTGCCCATGAATCATAGCTAAGACTCTTTCAATCTTCGTCATATTCCCTCCAGATAATCAACGAGATAGGGTAAAAAAGTTCAGGCAAAGTAAACTTCACCTGAACTTTTTATTTAGCGTACGTAATTTCTAGGATTGACGGTATCGCCATTGACGATGACCTCAAAATGCAAATGGGATCCGGTTGAGCGTCCTGTGGAGCCAACTAAGCCGATGGTTTCTCCTTGAGAGACAGATTGTCCCACAGAAACCAATAATTTTGAGGCATGAGCATAGCGAGTCTGAATACCATTGCCATGATCGATCACGATGCAATTACCATAATTCCCTTGCCAGCCTGCACTGATAACAGTTCCTGCCGCCGCAGCTACAAAGGATTCTCCAACCGGTCCGGCATAGTCTATACCCGTGTGGAATTCTCCACCCCGATAGCCATAATAAGAGCTTGTACTTCCCCCATAAGGCCTAACTAAGCCCGGCACAACACCACTACCCCGGGAAGCGCTGGCTACTTGTACCCGCTTCGGTCCTTTCGCGACCACCTGCGATACTGCTTCTTTCGTGACTTTCTCGTCAACAACGGCTTTAGAAACTACTTTATCATTTTTTTGCACATAAGAATATGTAACGACTTTTTCCCCATCAGCTCCAGCTTTAGTTACCTTGGAGGTCCCGCTGGCTAATTTGCTATCAACCTTTGTCACCACATCAAAAGGGATGGTTTCCGTATCGGTTTTCGTCCCTTCAAAAACCACCGTAAGATAAGGTGTGATTTTCTCAATCATTATCTTTTCCCCAGGCTTAATCACCGTATCCAGTGTTGTCCCTGGGTTTGCAGCCAGAACTTCCACGGTTTTGAGATCATTCTTACGGGCGATAAGCCACCAAGAATCGTTTTCCGCTATGACGTATTCTTCTTTTTGGATATTTCCTTCTTTGAGCTTAGCGAAGGCTGCATCAACTGTGGTGACCTGTTCGGGCAATACTTCAACATCTTTAATCTCGATCTCTTCATCAAAAGAGACATTTTTAACGACGTTCTTTTCATCCTCGTGAACGTAGATTCCTTGATAAGCTTTTATCAGTTCATCGACATCCTTTTGATCCGCCAGATTAAAAAGGGAGTTGCCCGCAATGTTAACCTCAACGGCCTCAATATAAAGGGTCAGCTTTTCTTTGAGCTCCGCTTTGGATAAGGCAGTAAATTGATTATCCATCCGTGCCGTATTGAATTCAATTTGGTCATGGGTCTTGGCCGTTTCGCCAAAAGCAGCACCCTCTTCGGCGAGGATTTGTTCGACGAGCTCTTCGCCTGCTCTAACATTTTCCACGATCCCAACGTTTACTCCATTGACGACCACATAAGCTGCCGGAGCTGTGGAGCTTAGATAAAATCCCCCTCCTCCGAGGACTAATAATGCTGTTAACGCTCCCCCGATCACCTTTGGGGATTTCCACGATAGTTTATTTAAAGACTGAAGCCAGGACTGAAGCCGAATCTTTGACTCTGTAATAATCTTCACAGGCTGCATCGCTTACCTCCTAAATCACAAACAACTTCGCTTATTATACAGGATGGATGTGAAGATTTTGTGAAAAAACATAGGATTTTTTATGATTCTCATAAAAAAATTCTATCTCCACAAATCTCTACAAAAAGCGCTTTATTTCTCACGCGACGGATTGCGGCCCTGCCGCGCGTATTTCTGCCGCGACCTGCTTAAATTGTTCAAAGTTCTTTCGGAAACGCTCAGCCAATTCTTTGGCATTGTGGTCATATGCTTCTTTATCCTGCCAAGTGAGTCTTGGCTTCAACACCTCACTGGGTACCCCAGCCACCCGATCGGGGACCAAAATTCCAAAGTTAGGGTCAGCCGTAAACTTGGCCTTTGCCAGAGAGCCGTTCAGTGCTGCCGTAATCATAGCCCGGGTGTATTTCAAGTTAATCCGCTTACCTACTCCATAGGCCCCACCGGACCAGCCCGTATTCACCAAATAAACTTGAGTGCCATAGTTATCAATTCTCTCCCCTAACATCTGTGCATAAACTTGGGGTGCCAAGGGGAGGAAGGGGGCACCGAAGCAGGTGGAAAAGGTTGCCTGAGGTTCGGTAATTCCTCGTTCGGTACCTGCCAGCTTGGAGGTGTAGCCGGATAGAAAATGATACATTGCCTGTTCCTTGGTCAATTTAGCAATGGGAGGCAATACCCCAAAAGCATCCGCAGTGAGGAATACAATAACCTGAGGCTGTCCTCCTACCCCAGGGATAACTGAGCCTTCGATATAATCAATCGGATAGGCAGCCCGCGTATTCTCGGTTAGAGATGCATCGTTGTAATCTGCCACCTTCTCATCCGAATTCAGCACTACATTTTCCAGAACCGTTCCATATTTAATCGCATTCCAAATCTGGGGTTCTTTTTCTTGAGAAAGGTTAATGCATTTGGCGTAGCACCCGCCCTCAAAATTAAAGACACCATTTTTGGACCAACCATGCTCATCATCCCCGATTAAAAACCGCTCAGGATCAGCAGATAAGGTCGTTTTACCCGTTCCGGACAAGCCAAAGAAGAGAGCCACATCCCCATCTTTGCCGATATTCGCCGAACAATGCATGGGTACAACTTCCCGTAAAGGCAAAAAGTAATTCATAACGCTAAAGATAGATTTCTTCATTTCTCCGGCATAATGGGTGCCACCGATTAATACGACACGTTTCTCAAAGGAGCAGATAATAAAAGCCTCGGAGTGGGTCCCATGAACTTCCGGGTCGGCTTTGAATCCAGGTACAGCGTAAATCGTGAATTGAGCTTGATGATTTTGCAATTCCTCTTGGTTAGGACGAATAAAAAGCTGGTGAACAAAGAGATTTTGCCAGGCGAATTCATTAATAACACGAATAGGTAGCCGATATTCTACATCCGCTCCGGCAAAGCCATCAAAAATGAATAGCTCCTCTCTTGTTTCTACATACGCTTTCACTTCATCGTAGAGACGCTGAAAATTCTCCTGAGAAATCGGACGGTTTACCGAGCCCCAGTCGATTTGATCATGAACAGAAGGTTCATCGACAATAAACTTATCTAAAGGGGAACGACCTGTATATTTCCCCGTACTGACATGAAATGCACCAGTTGAAGAAAGAACACCTTCACCGCGTTTAAGGGCACTATTCACTAGTTCTGAAACCTCTAAATTATGATGAATTGTTTGATCCATGATAACGTAACTCCTTTTTCCGTGATAAAATATACAAAATACATTGCGCATACAACACACATTCATCATTATAACAGCTGTTACGCAGATTTGGCACCCATATTTTCGATATTCTTTAAAAAACTATTTCCAAGACGATGCCTGACCCGCAAGATAACGCAAGCTGATGCAAGAAAAACGCCGGAAAATCCTCTTCTGAAGTTTCCAGCGTTTTTATAGGTTTTGCATTTTTGTTTGGTTTTATGGTTTAGCTAGTTTCTGCAATTTTAGATATATAGTGTGTGTTGTGTTGTTCTTTGTTTCTCCCCTAGAACGCTCTATTCCGCAGCATAGTAATTGATCAAGCTACCTTTGAGGATGATTTCGCGCTCATCTTGAGTCAGAGGATTGAGTTGGAGCTTCATCTCTTTAACCCCTGTCGCTGTTACCAGTTGACCAGTGATGTATTCATCCTCATTCAAGATGCTTTGACGAATCCCTGGGATGAAAATAGTGTCATCCACCTCGAAGGTAATATTCTCATCAAAGTCCCAAGTAAAGGGGAGCATGCCCCAGTTGATTAGATTGCTGCGATACCGTTTTGTGGCGTACTCTTGAGCGATGTTAGCCATGCCACCTAGAACCCTCTGGCAGGATGCTGCCTGTTCCCGGGCGGAGCCATCGCCAGGTTTTACAGCATAAATCACCGTACCTATTCCGGTATTCGCTAGAGCGTTCTCCGCAGTTCCAAGGGCTGGATCAGCCTTAAGCATTTGCTCAGCTACTGCGCGCAATTCCTCCGTTACACCGCTAAGATTTTTTTGACCGGACCGAATACCTTGACGTTCTTTCTCCAAGGCATGAACCGCCTTAGCACGGGATACATAGAGTGGTTCCTTTCGAGAAAGGGTGAATTCGGCAAGTCGTAAGGGGTTGGAACGGTAAGAAGAGGTTTCCCCAGACGGAATTAACTCATCCGTGGTGGTCACCGGATCATGGACCACTGCGGCAAATTTTAAGAGGATATTCTCCGGGAGGGCAATCATCTCCGGCCAGTCGGCGATATTAGGACCAAACTTCAACTCCGTTTCGGGCTTAGCTTGACCGAAGCCTTGATATACTCTCTTCGCATAGATATCGGCATTGAATTCATACTCAGAGTCTGCGGGTGTATACTCAACCTCTGTAGCAGGAGTGAGTCGACCGCCATTGATTACGGTGGCGGCTATGGAACGGGCGTCCATCAACGCAACCGAAGAAATCTGCAGATCACCCGGTTTGGAACCCTCCCGGTTAGGGAAGTTCCTAGTGGTATGGCGAATACTCAGCTGACCATTGGCCGGTACATCCCCCGCGCCAAAGCAGGGACCACAGAAGGCTGTCTTGATCAGCGCTCCTGCTTGCATGAGCTTGCCGATGGCGCCGCGCTTGATGAGCTCGTAGTAAATAGGCTGACTGGCAGGATAGACACTAAAGGAAAAGTAATCACTACCGACGGATTGGCTATCGACGATAGCGGCTACATCCATAATGTTTTCATAGCTACCACCGGCACAGCCGGCAACGATCGCTTGATCTACAAACAGGCGACTATTTTTGATGCGATCCGTCAGGTTGAAATTGATTTTCGGGTTATCCAGCTGTTTTCTGCCCTCTGTCTCTACCTGCTTGAGGATATCATAGGGGTTTTGGTTGAGCTCCTCAATCGTATAGGCGTTGCTGGGATGGAAGGGTAATGCAATCATCGGTCTGATCTTGCTTAAATCTACGTGAACCATGCCGTCATAATAAGCCACATTCCCCGGCTCGACTTTGGCATAAGCTTCGCCACGGCCATGGATCTCCATATACTTCTTCACTTGCTCATCAGTGACCCAAATGGAGCTTAAGCAAGTAGTCTCCGTGGTCATCACATCGATGCCGCTCCGGAAATCAACCGATAAGTTCGCAATACCGGGGCCCACGAACTCCATGACTTTATTTTTGACAAAGCCATTGTTGAAGACGGCCCGAATAATCGCTAAGGCCACGTCTTGGGGTCCTACCCCAGGCTGTGGTTTACCTTCCAGATAGATGGCGACAACTCCGGGATATTTGATATCATAGGTCTTCTGCAAGAGCTGTTTAACAAGCTCCGGTCCTCCTTCGCCGACACCCATGGTACCAAAGGCTCCATAACGAGTATGGCTGTCTGAGCCAAGCAGCATCTTGCCGCCGCCGGTCATCATTTCTCTCATATATTGATGAATAACTGCTTGATGGGCCGGAACAAAGATGCCACCATATTTTTGGGCCGCGGAAAGACCAAACACATGATCATCTTCATTGATGGTTCCCCCGACTGCCGATAAGCTATTATGACAGTTGGTCAAAACATAAGGAAGGGGAAATTCCTTTAAGCCGCTGGCACGGGCCGTTTGGACAATCCCTACATAGGTAATATCATGAGATGTCAAAGCATCGAAGCGAATCTTTAATTGCTCCATATTGCCGGAAGTGTTATGTCGGGATAAGATCTGATAAGCCATCGTATTTTGCTGGGCACTTTGACGATCCAGTACAACTTCTTGAGGAAGCTGTTCCGGTTGGACGGGTTGCCCCGCCAGATCATAAAGCACATTTGTATCCTTAACCTCTAAGGCTTGTTTCCCTCGAATCAGGTATATGCCATTATTAATTAAACGTACCATGTTCATCCTCCATACTCTAAGGTTTTTCTACGATTCTTCTTCCTCTACTGAGGCATGGTTTAAATTTACCGAGAATTTTACATTCTATCAACCTTTTTACACCATGTATACAATATTTAATAGTTTTTTAGAAATTAGAAAATGATTTGACACTCCCCGACTTTGGTTTCTTGCCAATTGAGGATTAAATGATCCCCTTCCTGCACTTTCCCCACCCCTGCAGGAGTTCCCATGAAGATAACATCCCCGGCTCCGAGTCCAAATTCCTTGGCGACATATTCCAGAATCGTTGGAATGTCAAAAATCATGTCTTTAATATTCCCGCGCTGGACTTCTTGCCCATTCTTCAGCAGAGCGAAATCATGCTCCTTAGTCGCTTCCATACCGGCGAAAGGCATCCATCGGGAGCAAAGAGCAGAATTGGGGAATCCCTTAGCAGGCAACCAAGGATAACCTTTCTTTTTCAGTTCGTCTTGCAACTGCCTTAAGGTGAAGTCCACCCCAATTGCCATCTTATCAATCAGTTCATCGGCGGTCATGCCTTTTTCGTAAGCATGGGCCAGATGGATGACGAGTTCCACTTCATAATGCACGGCCCCTTTGTCGGTCGGCATTTTGATCGTCTGCCCCTTGGTCTCCGTATAAGCATGAGTTGGTTTCGTAAAAATCAGCGGAGCTTCCGGCACCGCATTATTTAATTCTTCAGCATGTACTCGGTAATTGCGACCCACGCAGTAAATATTTCGAATCGACATGTTTCCCCTCATTTCCCTCATTTACTTATATTATTATAACTATATTATTATAACCTAGATGTCTACCACGATGCCACAAGTCAACAGAGAAGTCTCGACTTAAGAAAGTATAAGGAAGTGATAAAGGCACGCTTGTCCCAAATACGAAGGCGCCTTCGTATTTGGGACAGGCCTAGCTATAGCTTAGAAAAAAGGAGCACAGACGGGCTTTTACCAGCTAGATAAAGCGTACCTGGGCACGCACAGTAACAAAAAATTGCCCTTCCTGTTGGTTTTCAACAGGAGGGGCGAATCAATCTTCCTTTTCATCTAGCATACAGAATCCCATAAAAATTCCGGGAATGCGATTCCAAGGTTTTTTCAGAGTTTGGTTATAGAGCTTTACAGACTGGATATATATATCTTGACTACGCAGTAAAATATTCTTTGCATTTATCTCCTCTAGCCCGTCTTCTGATTGTAGATACTTTTTGTGACAGACGATGAGTTGACTTCCGGCACTTTGAACTGTAGATTGTTTAGCCAACAGCTCTTGGCGCGCCACCCAAAACCACAAAATCACAAAAGCTGTGGTGCTAATTCCTGCGACCAAATAGATGATTATTGTAGTCATGCCAAATCCCTTCCTTCTACCTTTCCAAACTCAGCCATACATAGAAATAAATACTAACTAAACACATTTTCATGCTATACTTATTCTGTTATCTAAGACTTTTCAAGCTACTTCAAGGTTGACTAGAAACCAATTTATCCAAAATAGAGCAAGCTTTTACTAGATGAGCGAGGGTAATCATAATGATATCTTTATCTATCATCAATTCCTTATTTGTTTTAATCTATGGACTGATCATCTCTTTATCCTTTGCGAATGTTCCTCTGAAACGGAATTTAAAAAGCATTGTTTTTATAGCCCTCGGCTTATTATTACTACAATTTGTTTTGTATTTGTCTTTGGGTGAAGATTTTTTATATAAATCCTATCCCATTATTACGCATATACCCTTAGTTATTCTCTTGGTATGCTATTACAAAAAGCCAATTAACATCGCCCTAGTTTCTGTATTAACAGCCTATTTATTATGCACTCCACGAAAATGGTTCGGCACAATAATTTCATATTTTTGGGGATATAGCCCTGATGTCTCCTATTGGGTACAAATCGTTATCACCATACCTTTGATGGTACTAATCATAAAAACAGCAGCACCCATCATCGTAGGGTTGAAGCAAGAAGGTCAGAAGGTTATTTCTTTATTTATATATGTGCCGCTAACTTTTTACCTCATCGCATACGGCATTACCGTATACAGTGATTTGTTGTATAGCGGGGGACCTGCGGTGGTGGAGTTCTTGGACTCAGCTATTGTTGTTGTTTATTTTTTATTCTCAGTTATGTATTTGAAAATCTCTAAGCAAAAAAGGGATATCGCGAGAGAAAATGCCAATCTACAGCTACTTTTCAAACAATCTGAATTTGAAATGTCTGCCCTAAAAGAAACCCAGAAAGCCGTTGCTATATACCGGCACGATATGCGCCATCATCTTTCCCTGATCAGAGGTTATCTTGCGGATGGAGAACAGCAGCAAGCCTTAGACTATATTCAGCTTACCCAAGCGGATATTGAGGAAATGACCCCCGACCGCTTTTCGAATAACAACACTGTCAATCTTATTCTTTCTTCCTTTGCGAATAAAGCAAAGACAAACGGTGTCAAATTCATAGTGAAGGCTAACTTACCGCCGAGTCTTCCCTTTCCCGAAACTGAGCTTTGCGCTTTGCTTTCCAACGGACTTGAGAATGCAATTAGCGCTGCATCTCAGGTAAATGATGAGCATTCTAGAACAGTGCGTGCTAACTGCCAAACTCATAAGGGTAAATTGCTCATTCTCATTGAGAATAGCTATACTGGCCAGTTAGTAATGAAGAACGGTCTGCCACAAAGACCAGACAATGACTCCGATCACGGCTTCGGCACCAAAAGTATCATGATGATTGCCGAGAAACACAAAGGCTACTGCTCCTTTGCAGCTAACAGTGCTATTTTCACTCTTAAAATTGTGCTGCCCTTAGGCAACGGTTAGAATTTATTCCTTTAAGGTTGCTCTTGGCTTTTTTTGAATAGCGTGCCGCCCTGGTTATTAACAACCTCTTGGCGGCACGCTATTTATTGAGTGGAGCCCTTCCTGTTCGTTACAGCCTCCCTTGCTACCGGTTATTGCTTTGCAACAACCCAGAGATAACTTTCCTCACCTCTGCCTCTCCCTATATTCCTAGGAGCTGTTTTTTCTTGGCGACAAACTCCGTCTCTGTGATTATCCCTTCTTCCAGTAAGTCTTTAAAGCGCCTGATTTCTTCGATGCTATCCACCGGTGTTTCGGTCGCCATTCCCTGTAGTAAAGGATTAGCCCTACCCACAAGCATTTCCTCCGCATCCGGGAAAGCAATATACATTAAGGAGCTAGCTAGCTCTTCTAACTTAGCCGCAGTCAGATCATACTCACGCATATAGGAGTTCGCATCGGGGTAGGTATTGTTGAAATCAGGGCCACTCACTTTAAATTCGATAATCTGCCAATAAGGATGCTCCAGCTTCAGCTCAATGTGAAATTCTTCAAAGGGCTCAGGTAGATCCATTCTTGGACGATAGCTATTTTTGTTGTCCACATCCTGATCAAGCTGATTAGCTACCTGCGCTGTCATTCTAATCATCGCCATCTGAGGAGCTAGAGCGGCAACACGGTCAGGCACACTGCTGGTATAACGCTTTAATCCAGCTGAAGATCCTTCAAAAAGAAGCTCCTGATCCTCTTTAATCGTAAAGGACTTGAGATGACTACCTGAAAAAACCATTTTGTCAGGTTCTCCACTCATACAAAAAAGCTTATTATAAAAATCAAAGATAACTTTTTCACGAAAGAAACCAAAATCAAGATCTTTTGATATCACAAAGTTTTCGCGCAGAACCTGGTTTTCCTCCAAATACACAAAATGCTCTTTGATACTTTGAAGGGTCAAATTATCCTGCAAGCTAGGCTCCATATCGATTCTACCGTCACAATCACTGCAAAGGGGCTGTTCTTCAATCACTCTGGCAAAAATCCGCGGGGTTGCCCCCCCACAAATTCCGCAAGGGTTTCTCTTGGATGAAAATAATCCCATAGTAAGTTCCTCCCTTAAAAACTCTTTACCTTGTTCCACCGCCACGGCCACCGCCAACTGAGCCTCCACCGCCTCCCAAGGATGAAAACCCACCACTACCCTTGCTACGGACTACCTGTGCTCGTCTTTCTTCAGCTTGCCGCATGTTAACGACCATCATTTGACTATAGGCATAAGATGTACTTAAGTTTTGGCTGTATTGCTCTACTTCAGGCTCTAGCCGGGGGTAAACTTCCTGCATCTGCTGGGCTACCTTGTCTGCGATGCCAAAAAGTAAAGCATAGGATAATAACTCTTGCCAAAGGGGCATTTCTTGCACCCCCCGCTCGGCCACTAGAGAGAAATCCTCCAGATAGTGCTTAAAGCCTACCAGTTCCCCTAACTCTTTTTCACCGCTTGGGGTGAGATCATTAAGTTTTGCATCCCGTTCCCAGCGGGTCAGGCACTGCCTTTCCTTTAGATACCTAATACCCCCTATATTCGATTGGTTAATATAATTTCGCAGCAGGTTATAGTTTTTATCAGCGAATCTTGGCAGCTCCTTAGGCTGTAAGACTCCGTCTGACCCTGCCGCCCCTTCTAAAACTGTATACAAATACTCATCATATTCGTTCATCTCTTTGTGGTTACTGCCTTTAAGCTCTAGGCTAACGATTTCCTTTGTCTTGCCCATAAACCCCACCTCTTCCAGCCGGACAGGAGCTAGACAACCCAGCTGTATCAAGCGAAGCATTCCCGTCCCCAGAATCGCACCATCCTCACAAAGCTCAAACATTCTTCCTAAAGCGTAGGTTGCTTGAATATTACCGTTGTTGGGTACCTCCCGAAAATAACCCACTTGCTGGGCAAACTTTTGCATTTTCTTAGCAGCACTTCTCTTTTTGTGCTTGCTAATCAACAGGATAAGTGCCAGGGGGAATCCCATCGAGATCACTACCGTTAAAAAGGCTGCCAGCGCTGAAACTTCCTCCTCAGGACTTTCCTTGTCATAATTGCTAGCTTGAAAGGCTCCATCCTTGACCTCTGCAAAGCTAGAATTCTCAGTCCGCGCAGGCTCAAGAAGACCTTTGTTAAAATTCATCATAACTGTTACATGGTTGTCCCCAGTTATTGGTTTCTCCGTAAAAGCTCTGATTGCCCCGTCTTCAAAAACCACCTGACCCTCATAGCCGAAAGCCCAGATGTCGCTCACCTCATCATTAAGGGGTATTCCATCAGCTAAGCGTATTTCTACCTTCACATCCGTAGGGGTGGTATTCATGCCGCTATTAACAAATTGAAAGTTCACCCCGTCCAGATCGGTATAGCTTGTAATGACGTTTTCCAACCGATACTCAATAGCATAACGGTTGTTCCCATACTCACTAATACCGAAGCAGATCTCATAACCTTCATCCGTATAGATGAGCCCACATTTATAAGCTTTATCCTCAAAGCCGGCCTCGATATCCCAGGGCTCCACCACCTGATAAACTCCCTTGTCGTCAGCCACCCTCAAATCATTGAGCTTAAGATAATCCGCCGCTGCCAAGGGGATATAGACCTCGGTTCCTTCATCAAAATCACCCTCCCATACCTGGCTGACATACATTGAACCATCGTCATAGACGACAGCCTCTATATCAATACTCCCGACCTGATTTTGGGCAAAGACCTGATGAGCTTCACTCGTTACTAGGACTATAATAATGAGAATACAGCTAAGATATCTTAAGATTGTTTTCATAGTAGACCTCATTTCATGCTGGGCATAATCGCCTTATCCCCCTGCTCTTGCAAATACTCTCTTTGTCGAAAACCCAGCATTCCTGCGATCAGCAATACTGGAAACATGCGAATCTCTCGATTCAGCTTGGTCACACTATCGTTATATATTAAACGACTGGTACGCACTAAATTTTCGTATAAATTGACTGCTTCCATGGTCTCCGCATAGGTCTCATTGGCTTTAAGTTCTGGATATTGCTCAGCCACCATGGCAATCCTCCCCAAAGCCTCAGCAATAATCCCCTCCTGTCTTAAGACATCTTTTGGAGATGAAGAGGCAGTGATGACACTGCGACGTGACTTGATCGTCTCAATTAGGGTCTCACTTTCATGCTGAGCATAGCCCTTGGTTAAATCCAATAAAGCTGTCAAAGCGTCAAACCTCGAGGACAGCTGGACGCCAATCTGGCTCATAGCATTGTTGATATTCTCATCTAAAACCACCAGTCTGCGCTGAGTAGACATAACCCAAAGTACAAGGAGCACCACAATGATGCCTAAGATTATCAATGATTTTAGCAAAAAAAGCCCTCCTTCATAAATATACTTAGCGTAAATACCTCAATACGAGCATAGCAAAAATAACTTCAAAGAAATATTTAGGGCGTGAAATGTAGTTTTTCCGCCCTGAAAAATTGAACAAAGTTTCTAACAATTTCCTATTTTTATGATAAGATAGACTTGGATTATTATTAACATTAGGAGGCCTAGCTGCTGTGCTGAGAATTGCCATTTGTGATGATGATGTACAAGAACTTACCCGCCTTACTAATTTAGTAAAAAAATACCAGGCTGAGAAGAAAGCTTCTATGAAATATGTTACTTTCTCCAATGCCATAGAGCTTTTAGAAACCATGCGCAACGATATCTATGATGTCCTACTCCTTGATATACTAATGCCTGGTTTAAACGGTATGGAGGCCGCACATGAAATTAGGGAATTTGATAGTGGGGTGAAAATTATCTTCTTGACCTCTTCACCTGAATTTGCAATAGAAAGCTATGCTGTTGACGCTTTTTACTATCTTCTCAAACCCTGTGCTCCAGAAAAGCTCTTCCCTGTTTTAGATAGTTTTTTTTTGGATTCACAAAAAAAAGAAGCTGCCTTACATATTAAAGCTGCTTCCGGAATGGTACGCATTCCCTTTAGTAAACTAGAGTTTTTAGAGGTCATTAATAAGAAACTATATTTTCACATAACAGATGGCAGTGTCAAAGAATTCTACGGTTCTCTCTCGGACTTTGAGCCTGAGCTACTGAGCCGTGAAGAATTTATTAAGGTGCACCGTTCCTGCATCGTGAACATGGGCTACATCCAGGAATTAAATACTAGTGAGCTTATTACCTGTGCTCAGCAAAGCGCTCCAATATCAAGGCTACTTTACGGAAAAGTAAGAGAAGCTTATATGCAGTATTTGTTTGTGGAAAAAGGGGCTTTCTAATGTCCTCTGTCCTCTTCACTTAATTCGACAGACTCGTGATCGGCGCTGGAATTCTGCCGCCTCTACGAATAAACTCCCGGGAAGAAAAGGGATTTAGCTTAATCACCGGAGCTCCACCCAGAAGTCCCCCGAATTCTACCCGTTCGCCGACCTTTTTGCCGATGGCCGGAATGACCCGTACCGCAGTTGTCTTCTTATTAATCATACCGATAGCTGCCTCATCGGCGATAATACCAGCGATCGTCTCCGGTTCGACATCCCCGGGAATAGCTATCATATCCAAGCCCACGGAGCAGACACATGTCATAGCCTCTAGCTTTTCAATGCTCAAAGCTCCTTCCTCTACCGCGCGGATCATGCCCGCATCTTCCGAGACAGGAATAAAAGCTCCGCTCAACCCCCCCACATGGGAGGAGGCCATGGCGCCGCCCTTTTTCACGGCGTCATTGAGTAAGGCCAAGGCAGCAGTGGTTCCGTGAGCTCCGCACCGCTCCAGCCCCATGTTCTCTAAGATTTCTGCCACACTATCCCCCACCGCTGGGGTGGGAGCTAAGGAAAGATCCACAATCCCAAAGGGCACATTTAGAGCCTTGGATGCCTCACGACCAATGAGTTCACCCATACGCGTAATCTTAAAGGCTGTGCGCTTAATCAGGTTCGCTATTTCTCCTAAATCCGCATCCGGGCTCTTCTTGACCGCATGAGCCACCACGCCGGGCCCACTGACCCCTACGTTGATCACCGTTTCCGGTTCGCCTACCCCATGAAAGGATCCGGCCATGAAGGGGTTATCTTCCGGTGCATTGCAAAAGACAACCAGCTTAGCAGCGGCAATACCATCTTGGTCCGCGGTGCGGCGAGCACATTCAAGAATGACTTCTCCCATGGTTAAGACCGCATCCATATTGATCCCGGTCTTCGTAGAACCGATATTCACCGAGGAGCAAACCCGATTCGTTTCTGCTAAGGCTTGAGGAATAGCTGCGATGAGGGCCCGATCTCCTTTGGTTAGGCCCTTTTGAACTAAAGCCGAAAAGCCTCCCAAAAAATTGATGCCCACCACCTCTGCCGCTCGGTCCAGGGCTTTAGCTAAGCGCACCATTTCCTCCGGGTTAAAGCTTGAGCCGAGAAGAGCGATCGGCGTTACGGAAACCCGTTTGTTGACGATGGGAATCCCATAGCGAGCGGATAGACTTTCCCCTACACTCACGAGATGCTCCGCTTGCTGAGTGATTTTATCATAAATCTTTTGTTCCACGCGCCGAATATCATCTCCGGCACAATCCAACAAGCTAATACCCATGGTGATTGTGCGGATATCGAGGTTCTCATTCTCTACCATCTCAATGGTTTGTAGTATTTCGTGGGGAGCGATATGCATTTTCATCGTTTTACCCCCTTAAACCCGATGCATGAATTCAAAAATGTCTTCATGCTGAACATTAACTTTTAAGCCACGGGCTTCGCCCTCACTCTGCAGCTGCTTCGTGAGATCCCCTAAGGACTCGATTGCTCGAGTAACGTCGACAATCATAATCATGGTAAAAAAGCCCTGGAGAATCGTTTGGCTAAGATCTAAGATATTGATGGATTTTTCAGCTAAACGCCCGGTCAACCAAGCGATAATACCGATCTGATCCTTGCCGAGAATGGAGATGATCACGCGGTTGGAGGTTTCCTTAGTACTTTCTAAGCTCATTTTCCTTACCCCTTTTTCTTACTTAATACTCTTTGTATGCTTCCCAATTTGGACAATAAAAAAGAGTCAACTAAAAGTTTGACTCTGGTGAGCAAAAAGAATTCATCTGAGCCGGCACCATCCATTGTAAAGAATCGTAGTCCAAAACGCTCAAAATGCTCTTCCTCTGTCCTTTTGCCTGAGAGATTGGACAGCATATCAACTGTCTTGCCCCTTCGGCGTCCTTGCGGAACTCTCCAGAGTTCTGTCCATTTCCAGTTTACCATCGGCTTAACACCCATGCACTCCTGAGAACTTCATCCAGTCCTATTAACTTTATATTGTATTATAAGCACAGTAGCTAAAAATTGCAAACCCAGTCTAAGGAGTCCCATTTACTCAAGAATTCTTCTTAAGAAAATATCTCTTCTTCGGCCGCGGTGGATAAAAGCGAATCGAAGGCTTTGTTAACCGAATATCAGCAAACCCCGGAATCACTCGCACTGTCTCCGGTTGCTGAGGGTCATTGAGGTCTATGGTTGTCAAGGCACCCGTGGTGCATGCCTCCACACAGGCTGGGGGTAGCCCATAGTCCTGACGGGGATAGCACATCTGACAGCGGGTCACTTTATTGGTATTTATATTGTACTGGGGAGCATCATAAGGACAAGCCTTGACACAGATGCGGCAACCGTTGCAAAGGGAAGTGTCGATCTCCACAATCCCATCTTTTCGCTTATTAAAGGCATGCTTAGGACAGACGCGAAAGCACTCTGGACTATCGCAGTGGTTACAGGCCATAGATAGGTATGTCCCCACATCGATTTCCTTAACATGTCGCCAGTGGATATTAGCAGGGGTATGGTTTTCATTGCGGCAGGCCATCTCACAAGCACGGCAGCCGATGCAAAGGTTGGCATTAAAGAGGAAGCCCTTTCTTTTAAACATCTTTTCTCCCCCTCCTGATGTTGACTTTGCAATCAAAATACGGAATACTCTCCCCCTCTTGTCCTTGGCCACTGATCAAACTATTAATAGGATAGCGATCACTTTGCTCCACGAGGATGACATTCTCCGGAAGATCAGGGTTAATCTTAGCTCGACCACTTATCGATCCAGTCTCATTATAGATCTCAACCCAAGAATCCTCACGGATATTATGCTGACGGGCAATCTCCTCCGCCAGTTCGATGATGGGCTCCTCCGTTCCCTCCGGATTGAGCCAGGTTAACGTTTCATATTGGGTATGGAACTTAAGCAAGGATTGGGGGGTAAGCAGATTATAGGGAAACAGCGCCGGCGCGGAAGTCATCAGAGAGGACTCTGCGTCTTGGCCAGAGATGTGGTTTTTAGCAAACAGGTGCGGCAAAAATGTGGGGAAATTGTATATCCATTGGGCGGAGGGCGCTTCCTTTCCTCTTGTAGTTTCCTTCCTTCTTTTGTAGGAACGCTTCTTAAGATCAACAGGGTCCTCTAAGTCATAAAGTTCTCTAACCTCCGGGGATAACTCCCCTTCGATCCAATCCCAGGGTGTCTTTTCAGAGGGAAAATTTGAGAACCCAGGTTGGAGTTCATTGAGCTTAACCGTTAATTCCCTAGCAATTTGTAAATCACTCTTCGCTTCATAGAAAGCAGGTAATACCTTTTGGTTAAGGGAAAGCCAGTTGTGCCAAAAGCTTACATGCAAGTCTTCTTCCTCAAAGAAGGAGGCAGCTGGCAGGACAAGGTCAGACTGTCGAGCGGTGCGATTCAGGTAAAGATCCACCGTGACAATCAGCTCCATCTGCTGAAACAAATCACGCCAGGCTCGAAGATTATAATCTTGGGCTAAAGGATTGCCACAGGATAGCCAAAGCATTTTAAGGGGCGGATCCTGAAGTTTCATCGCGCTACGTGGGTAATCGTTGACAGGAACCTCACGAGAAGCAGGGACTAAGGGATGTGGAACCCCCTCATGCTTTGCTAAGGATTGGGGATATTCCTCCTGAGGGCGATGGAGAAAATACACCCCACCCCCGAGTGAGTTATAGCTCCCTGTCAAAGCGGCAAGCGCACTCACGGCTTTGACCGATTCCCCTCCCTGACGATAACGTTGCATGCCGAAGCCGAGCCAATTGGCGACGGGGCGAAAGTGAGCATAGAGCTCAACCAGGTCTTCAAGGACCGCTAAAGGAACTCCCGTCTGTGAACAGACTTCATCAAGGGTAATCTTCTCAAGTCCTTCCCTATATTCCTCAAAGCCTTGAGTCACTTGCTCAAGGAACTCATGATCGATCTGACCACTCTCGATGAGTCGTTTGGCTATACCCCATGCCAGCCACCTATCGGTGCCTGGCTTGATCTGAATATAATAATCCGCTCTATCCGCTGTATGGGTCAGGAGCGGGTCGATCACCACCAGCGGGGTTCCCTTTTCCCGTGCTTCATAGATGAATTTCATCTGGTTAATATTCGTATTGGCCGGGTTGGCTCCCCAGATCACGATCAGACCGGCATTGCTCATGTCTTCTGGGTCAGGACCGCTAAGCTCGCCTAGGGTCTCACGAAGTGCGGTTTCCCCCGTTGCGGAACACATATCTCCTACGGGTCGGGTATGAGGACCCAAACTCGCGAACATTCCTTCCACGGCATGATGCAGGAGTCCGGCATTGCCATTGCCTTTATAATACCCTAAGCCCAGGTTGGAACCGTAGCGGTCATTCAGTTCAAGCATTTTCGCAGCGATCATCTCATAGGCTTGGTCCCAAGAGATCCTTCGCCACTCCCCTGATCCCCGCCTTACCTGTCGCAGCGGGTACTTCAAACGATACTCATCCAAGGTATATTGAATCAGGGAATAGCCCTTAGCACAGAGCCTCCCCCGAGTATAGCCGTGCTCGGAGTCGCCAACGACTCGCGTCAGCTTACCCCCGCTCATATGGGAAATCATGCTACAGGAACTATAGCAATGACGCGGACACGTATTACGAAACGTTGGCATACCGAGCACCTGCCTTTGTTGGATAAAAATAGTATAGGGCAAGATACTTCACTGCGTTCAGTATGACATAGCCCAAATACGTTGTCATCCTGAGCATAAGCGAAGGAGTATTCCCAGAGTAGGATAGCCTTTATACTTCTTGATCAAGTTTTCCTTTATGCAAACGACGGATTTTAAAAACAGCCGCAAGATCCAAGCGCGTATTAATATCTGCTAAAGAACGTCCCAGAATTGCCTCAACTTTATTCAAGCGGTAACGCAGCGTGTTCCGATGCAAAAACGTAGCTTCAGCTGTCTTATTCATATCGAATTGGTTATCCACAAAGCTCTCTAAGAGAGAAAGCAGATTATCTTCGCCCTCATCCTGCTCAGGCAAGGCCCCCAGGACATGATGATAGTATTCTTTTAAATCCTCAAGGTCATGTTTATACAAGATTCGCTCTAAACCCATATCACTAAAAAACGGAACAGCAACCCCTAGTAGGCTTCCCATCTCGTAGGCGACTTTGGCCTCTTGGTAACTGCGAAAAAGGTTATTGGGTTGGTCGTACGTTTGCCCTACTCCGCAGGCGATCCAGTAATTGGGCACTCCTGCTTTGAATTGACTCGATATAGATTCGATTAAGGAGGCAATTTCCTGCTTCTGATCCACTGCTTTTTCCTTCTCCACTGGGATAAGGGCCACGACTTCATTACGATTCACAGTAGTTGCAGGATTTTTATAGTATCGATCAATCAAGGTCCGATCCACAATCTTTTGCAGGATCTCCATAAGATGCCAATCAGAAGAATGGGGCTCTAAATCAGGGACCATTATAAGCAGCACCGTGTGCGGTCGGCGGAAGTCCCAGCCCCATACCTCGCCCATAGTGATCATATCTTCGTTGCGTTTAAGGTTTCCATAGAGCAAATCATAGAAGAAAGCGTTCTTTGTTTTATGTTTTTCCTGTTTCAGCTCCAACTTGTTCTGAAGATGGATAGAATATAAGGATAAGGCAGCTTCGATAATGGCTTGAAAAGCCTCAAAGTCCGGTGTGGCTTTATCATATAGTACAAAAAGATAGCCCAGAACTCTGCCATTCGGAGCGATCGCCCATCCTGCCCCTTCCAGACGCAAATTGTCAGTAGATAGTGTGCAAAGGAATAGGGTCTCGTTATCCTCTCGACCTCCTTCTACCTCAACCTGAAAAGAGTCTAAATCAGGATGAAGAAGCGTCGTGGAAATGGTCTCATAAGCAGGAGCAGAAACTAGGATAGGATGATTCAACACCTCTGCAACGGCACAAGTGAGAGCGTCTAACCCCTGGCTGGAGGTTTTCAGCAGCTTCCGCATGTAATTTGGCATTGAATTATTCTTTCCCATAATGCTTCATACCTCCCGTTCCCCTTAGTAAACTGAAATTTTAGCTAGATGTAGTTTAGCTTATATCTTAATATAATTCTATCCCAAAGATCATTTCGTTTGTTACAGTGCACAAATACCTAATCAACACTTTGTGCATGTGAACATTTGTTTTACTCAATTCCATTATATAATGAAAATAGACTTAGCAAAAGTCCTAGAGCTTCACGATTGGTCAACGGACTAATGATAATATTTAAGGTTGAGACACTGCAATCTCGAATGTTATTATTAGTACGAACAGTGTCGTTAAATCGTGGTAAGCTTGCATCCCATATCGACGGAATTAGTCTATAGATATTTTAATGGGGAGGTTAAAGGTGTATGGCAAATCTTCTTCAGAAAATAACCGAGAAACAAATAAGCCGAAGAACATTCCTAGCCGCTACTGCAGCAGGAACTGCCGGACTAGCTCTTTCCGGTTGTGGCAACAGCCTAATAACGACAAGTGCTGAAGGTGTTCCCGACTCAGAAGGAAAATGGATTACCGCATCTTGCTGGCATAACTGCGGCGGGCGTTGCCTTAATAAGGCCCTAGTAGTTGACGGTGTGGTTGTTCGCCAAAAAACAGACGACACTCATCCTGATACTCCCGATTACCCCCAGCAAAGAGCCTGTATCCGCGGGAGGGCACATAGACAACTTATATTTGGCGCGGATCGCTTGAAATACCCTATGAAGCGTAAACATTGGGCGCCTGGTGGTGGCGACAAGTCATTGCGTGGGCGCGATGAATGGGTAAAGATCTCTTGGGAAGAAGCACTTGATATCGTCGCTAGTGAAATTAAGAATGCCCGGGCAAAATCCGGAAGTAGGTCGATTCTGTCAGCTGCTCAGATGAATAGTCCTGCCGGTAATCACACAGTTAGAATGTTAGCTGCTACGGGTGGTTGCACAGTCAACACAGGTACAAGATCTTGGGGTTCGTGGATGGCGACTCCCCAGTTTATTGGAGGCCTTCCGCCGACAAATACTGGGATGACAATCAATGACAGACTTGACCTACTGAATTCTGAAACAGTGATCCTATGGGGTAGCAATCCAGCTTGGAGTTCTGTTTCCGGCAGTGTATATTACGCAAGAAGAATCAAAGAGGCTGGTGCAAAGTTCATTGCTGTAGATCCTTTCTATAATGAAAGCATTTCGTTGTTAGATGCCGAATGGATACCCATTCGCCCAGCAACTGATACTGCGGCCATGTTGGCAATTGCCTATGTAATGATTACCACTGACGACCCTATGAGCAATCCTATCATCGATTGGGATTTCCTTAAAGAGAACACCGTAGGATTTGATGCCGAGAGCATGCCGGAAGGTTCTGATCCTAAAGACAATTTTAAGGATTACGTCCTTGGAACCTATGACGGAGTGCCTAAGAGTCCTGAATGGGCGACTAAAATTTGTGGAGTTAAACCCGACCAAATCCGCTATTTGGCCAAGGAGTTTCGTAAAGATAAAAAAGTTGCATTTTTACCCGCTTGGAGCTTTGCTAGAAATAATAATACAGATAATCTACCGCAATTAATCATGACCTTAGGGGCCATGGGAGGACATATGGGTAAATCTGGCCACAGCACAGGGATCTGTTGTCACGGTTATGCCTTTAACGGCGGGCCCCAATTACTTCAACCCGGTAAGAACGGACTTCCACCGGTAAAAAATCCTGTGACCGATGCCATTATGGACCCAGAACTATGGTCGGCTGTAATTAACGGTAAGTATAATTTCTGCGGTAGCCATGATAGCAAGGTTTATGTTAAGGGTGAATCAAGGGATATCGATATCAGGATAATTTATCATGGCGGCACGGGCAATGTCTTACAAACCCGCGAGGGTACGACCCTGGGAATTGAAGCCCACCGCAAAGTTGATTTTGTTGTTTCCCACGGTTTTGCATTGAACGCTAATGCCCAGTACTCGGATGTGGTTCTGCCTATTACTACCGAGTGGGAAAGATTTGGGGGCTATTTAGTTAGAGATCGGGAGATTAATATTGTTTGGTCACAGGTTACAGAACCCCTCTACGAAGCCAAGGATGACCAGTGGATTGCTATAGAATTATTAAAACGTCTTGGTGAGGATCCGAAAAAAATTTATCCTATTGATATTAAACAGCAGTTCTTTAACGAAATTGCCGGTGCTCAGGTTGTTACACCCGACGGTAAAGGAATGGAAGCCCTTGTAACCATTACAGACGGGGATATTGCAGAATGGGGCGTAAAAGGTCACCCGCAGCAAGGTCGCATTGGGTTTAAGGAGTTCCGTGAACAGGGAATTTATCGCGTTGAGCGGAAGCCCGGTGATAACTTTGGATATATTGCCTATAAGGATCCCGAGGGGCCGGTACCGGGTGCAACGGAGAAAAAGCTTCTAGGTCAACGGAAGCTGTTAATCTATTCCAAGGAACTGGAAACAGCCATTAATAATATGGGATATAGTACGATTAAGGCAATTCCTACTTATATTCCCCCCGTGGATGGCTATGAGAAGACCTTTAGCAATTGGGAGACCCAAGAAAAAGGCGAATACCCCTTCCAAGTTATGAACCCACATTACCTAAGAAGGGTCCACTCCACCTTGGATAATGTTCCTTGGTTACAGGAAGCTTGGCCAAACCCGGTATTTATAAATGAAGATGATGCAAAAGACCTGGGAATCGCCGATGGTGATACGGTATTGATGACTGGACCCCACGGAAAAACACTTCGGACAGCAACTTTAACACAATGCTTTATGCCTGGTGTTATTGGCCTACCCCACGGATCATGGCTTGATATGGATGAAGAAACCGGAATTGACCGTGGTGGCTGTGCTAACATTTTATGCGGATCTACTCCAACAGGCCAAGGCATTTCAGGTTGGAATACTGCAATTTGCCGTATCGAAAAATACGCCGGCACCCCATTGGTTCCGGATGTGCAAAAACCACAAAGAATTGTGTTATAGGAAGGGGGAATCTAAATGAGCAGATTAGGTTTTTATTTTGACATGGAACGCTGTATCGGATGCAAAACGTGTCAAGTAGCTTGCAAGGACAAGAATAATTTAGATATCGGTATATTATTTAGGAAAGTTACGTCGTTCGAAACGGGCGTTTATCCAAAACCCGGCACCTATCATTTCTCAGGCACATGCAATCACTGTGCTGACAGCAAATGTTTGAAAGGCTGTCCAACGGGTGCCCTTTATTATGCGGATGATCAAACAGTTCAACATGACAAGAATAAGTGTATTGGTTGTAGATACTGTGTATGGAACTGTCCCTATGGCGTTCCCCAATTCATTGAAGAAAGTGGGACCATCAGTAAATGCGACAGCTGCAAGGATTTGCGTGACAAAGGCGAAAACCCAGCCTGTGTTGACGCCTGCATCATGCGTTGTCTGGAATTCGGTGACTTAGATGAACTTGCCAAAAAGCATAATACTAGTGTTCTTGTCCAGGACCTACCTATACTGCCCTCATCTTCGGTCACCGATCCTTCACTTTTGATTAAACCAAGAAACTGTGCCCTAATTCCTAATTTCAGGGAGAAGGAGATGTAATCCATGGAAGAATTAGCCTTGATTATCTTCACGATCTGCGTGCAGTCTGCTATCGGAATCATGGTATTCGCCGCTATTGCAAAGTACTTGAATAAAGATGGAATCTTTAAAACTGCCGTAGTTTGTGCTGCCGGTTTGGCCATCATCGGCCTCCTCGCCTCCTTCCTACACTTAGGGCAACCCATTCGCGCCCTCAATTCCCTTGCTCATTTTGCTACTTCTTGGTTGAGCCGCGAAATCTGGTTTACCAGTGCTTTCACAGGCCTTACCGTTTTGGCTGCTCTCATGATCTTATTTAAGCCTACAGCCAAGGGTGCTATTCAGGCCTTAGTTGCCCTTGCTGCTCTGATTGGCTTGGTGGATGTCTATGCAATGGCCTCGATTTACACTTTCACTAGCATTCCTGCCTGGAATTCCGGCTCGGTCACAATTGAGTTTTATGCTGCTGCTTTATCTATGGGTGCTGTGTTCTTCCTGGCTCTAAGCGGAGCGGAAGGCGCTAAAGTCCGCCAGTCGGCAACGATTATTGCTGGAATTGCAGTTGCACTTCAGGTCGTATCCATGGCAGGCTACACTATCCAACTGGGTACGAACAATAGCTTAGCTGCTCAACAAAGTCTTTCCGTTCTTAGCGGTATGAGTGGTGCCATGATCGTCAAATGGCTCTTCATCCTTTTTGGTACGGGATTGCTTTTCCTCCCCCTCCAGAAGCAGCAATTCAACGTTAGTGCTTCGGGGCAAGCAACTGCAGTAGTCGCAGCGGCAGGAACAGCTAGCATCAGCCTTTATGCTGCAGCAGCCCTTCTTATTATTGGTCAAATTGTCGGCCGCTACCTCTTCTATTCCATCATGATTATTAGCCGAGTTGGTTTAAGTTAAATTATACTTCAGTTCCTGCCACCCCTTTCGCATGCCATTATAGGAAGGGGTGGCTTTTCACTTGACTTTCCCTCCCCCTTGTCCGAAACTGTGGATAGGAGGCATGAAATAAAAACCAAAAAACGCAAAGGCGGTGCCCGATATGACTTCACAAGATGACGGAATTGCCATAATCTTAGCTAACCGACACTATCTCTACCAGCTACTACAGCATATCTTTGGAAACGAGCCTAACCAAGAGCTACTTGACATCGCCACAAACGAGCACACCCAAGAAGCCTTAGAATTAATGCTTGATGAGGAAAACCCCAACCTTAATACTTACATTACCTTACTAACAGAGTTAAGGGTGGCTCTAACCACTGATACCGAAGGAACTCTGGATAAGCTAAAGAGTGAATACACCCACTTAATGATTGGCCCCAATAAGCTGCCCGCTCCCCCTTGGGAATCCGTTTATGTAACTAAGGAACGGGCACTCTTCCAGGAAAGCACTCTAAAGGTACGCCGCACCTATCTAAACTATCAATTCTTACCGGCCAATTATCCCCACGAAGCAGATGATCACCTTGCTTTCGAGTTAGATTTTATGGCACATTTAGCAAAACTGACACAAGAACGCTTTGATAAGCAAAATTTTCATGAGGTAAAAAAACTGCTCTCCGATCAGAAAGCCTTTTTAGAGGAGCATTTACTGGTCTGGATCGGAGATTTTGCTAAGGATATTCAAGAATCTAAAACGCATCATTTTTATCCTCACCTGGCTGCCTTAACAGAACAGTTCTTGCAAACAGATAATTTAGTTCTGGATGAGCTTTTATCTTTACTTTAAATTGATCAAAGGGTCGGATCTTACCGCTTTTAGGGAAATTCCTCACTGTTCTCAGAATGACTATCTAAAAGGGACGCTTCACTTCACGTGACGCGTCCCTTTGCTAATCCATAATCTTTTTGGATATCAGCGAAAGTTTGCTCTGAAGACTTATAATTTCCTTTTAAAATCCTCATATCCTTTTCCCAATACAGCAAAGTACACTTTCTAAAAGTGCAATCTAAAAGGAACCAAGGTTCAATGTCCCTTGGTTCCCCCATAGATTCCGCTTAATTCAACTTAACTTAATCCAACAGTGTTGATAACCATCACTGCATAGAAGAGATAGCGTCCAATAATTTGACCAACAACCACCAGGGCTGCTGCAAGATAAACTGTAGTGCTTAAGGCACCTTCAGTAGTTGCAGCTACTTCCACCGCAGCCTGTCCGGCAGATACCTTAGTACCACCTATACCCACGGGGAACATTAGCATTCCTGCACCAAGGAGAATGAAGAGCCATTTCATTGCCATTACTCCGCTCATACTGTTTAAGAGTGCCAAGCTCTGTCCTGCTGCTAAGTTATCGCTAGTTCCCAATTGGATATAGTAGAGTACCATGGCGGCTACTTGCAGAGCAACTGCAGCACCTACGGTTAGGGATGCTGCTTTCTTTAGGCTAGCAGCTTCTTTCCCACTTAAGGCGAGGAAAAGGATTGCTCCCAAAGAGATAGCAGCAGCGTAGAACTCCACATAAATCGAACCATGCTGCCATGCAGGGACGGAGGCATAATTATAGATCGAAGCCATAACATAAACATCGACTAAGCCGACCACTGCGGCGAGTGGTGCCAGTACGTTGATAGCACCTTTAGCAGTAGGCTTAACTAGGATCAAGACAGCGGCTAAGACAGTCAATCCGGTGAAAATAGCGGTAAACCAAATTTCCCGGCTTAACCACGAGGTACCAAAGTGAGCAAGAGAATTCAAAGCAGCGAGGGGTCTGCCTAAGTGGAGAAGTGAGGCAAGGAGTCCGACAATCGCCAAGCCTGCTGCTGTGACGATAGCAGGCTTAAACTGCCCTTCCTTGTTCAAAGACTTACCCAGAGCCACAAAAATCATTATACCGATGGCCGCTTGAATACAGATCGAGAATAAGATTAATGATAGATTTTCCACCGCTTACACCTCTTTCTCTCTCGGATTGGCATCCATTGCACAGCTTTTGGGCTTAATCAGCACCGAAGGCTCCGTAAGATTTGCCTCCGGCAAAACGGATAGTTCTTGTACTAAATCAGCTCCATGTTTTGCTTTAAGCTCCTCTAAGTCACCAAATTCCAAGCATCTCATGATACAAGCATCCACACATGCAGGATTTTCTCCTTGGTCCCGAAGGCTCTTGCAGCTATCACACTTCCCGACGATGCCACTTTCTTCAAGGAACTGTGGTGCACCGTAGGGGCAGTTCCAGATGCAGTATTTACAACCGATACACTTATCCTTGTTGTGCTGTACAGTTCCATCCTCCGCATAGTGCATGGCACCGGTGGGGCAACCCTTGACACATTTCGCCTCTGCACAGTGGTTGCAAGAAGAGGAGTAATTGAAACCATCAGGTCTTGGATAAACGCCGGTTTCAAAATTCCTGACCCGGCGATATAAGACGCCGATCTTGTTATTATTTTTGTCTTTACAAGCTATTTGACAGGTACGGCAGCCGATACAGGCTTCCATATCGAAATAAAAACCTAATTTGCCCATTTCTACTTACACCCCTTTCCTAAAATACGATTCTTGCCGGTTTTTCCACATCGGAAATGAGTTTCGAGGCCGAGTATTTCTCAATCTTGGCAATACCAGTATTAAATCCGGAAACCCCTTGACCAGTCGGAACTTGGCCACTGAGAATATTGTCAGCTCCGCCTTTATCGATACCCGTCTTTTCATCCACATCAACCCAAGCTCCATGGGGTAGAGCAACTACGCCTGGTCTTACTCTTTCCGTTAGGCAAGCATTTCTTAAGATTTTTCCATAAGGGCTGGTAATAAGCACTGTCTCCCCATTGCCGATTCCATTAGCTTGAGCGTCTTTGGTATTTAGGAAGACTGGATTATGCCAAGCTTCTTGCAGCCATTTCACATTATCAAATACGGTATGCGAGCGGCGTAAATAGTGTGGGTTAATCACTTGATAGGGATACTCCCCTTTAGCCTTACTTTCCCAATCTTGGAAGGTGTCTTGATAGCCATTGACAGGTGGAATATAGGAAGGAATGGCTTGAATCTTGCTAAAGCCCATATCATTGACGGTTTTCGCTAACTGACGACTATAGATTTCTAGCTTACCGCTCTCCGAAGTTAAGGGATTATTTTCTGGATCTTTAACAAAGTCTTCATAGGCTATATAGCCATAGTTATCCCCTTGGGACCGTTTGACTTGATAGACCCCTTTTTCCTTTAGTTCAGGGTAGGTGATTTTACCTGTTTGAGGTTTGCCAGTAACACCTAGTTCTTTAATATCTGCATCTGTGATGGTGACCAGAGGACCATAGGTTTTTCCATCTTCATTGACTACGGTGGCGCTAGCTAAAGCATTAAAGAATTGCTGCTTTTCGTCAAAGGGGAAAGCTTCTTTTTCATTAAGGCCTAACTTTTTTGCTAACTCGTTAGCTATCCACTGGTCGCTCTTGGCTTCAAAGAGAGGCTCGCTAATCTGGGAATACATAATGAGCATTTCCCTGTTGCCGCTATGAACCAAGCTTCCTCCAGAGAATCCGCCGACTTTCTCCCACTCGGTGGTCACCGGCAGGACAATATCTGCATACTTGGAGTTCGTGGTTACAAATTGGGAATGTGATACAACGAGATCTACTTTGCGATGAGCTTCGATCCCTTTCGTCATGCCATCGCTGGTTTGCAGAGTTGCTCCACCAGAATGGTATATGATGTGAATATCGATATCTCTTTGTTCGCCGGACTTGTATTGATCTGCAGAGGTAAAGTCTCCGCTTCCTGTAAAGGTGTATTTGCCGGTGAGGATAGCATCCCAGACTTCTCCGGCGTTGATGCTGTCATCGACTGGATTGGCAATTCCGGGCAATCCGTTAGAACCGGCACAGACTAAGGCCGGCCCACCGTTACCGGAAGTGGCATGCATGGTGCTACCGGTCATGTGACCAGATTTGCCCATATGCCCCGTCATGGCACCGATTGTCATAATTAATTGGGGTAGATTATCGGAGTTAGTCGTTCTGGCGGAAGCCATTCCGCATAAGAAAGCTACTTTTTTATCCTTACGGAATTCCAAGGCTAATTTTTCAATTTGAACCTTATCCACTCCGCAGATCTCGCTGGCCCAGGCTGGTGTTTTAGGGACGCCATCATAAGTTCCCAGAACATAGTCTTTGAAGTTTCCTTTGGGATCTTCCCCTTCAGGCATATGATCAGCATCAAAGCCGAGACAGTATTTGTTTAAGAAATCCCAATCGATCAAGGGATTCATCGTCGGGTGGTCTTTGGTCAGGAGCACATTGGCAATAGCCAGTAATAACGCCGAGTCAGTACTGGGACGAACCGGTACCCATTCTGCCCCTAACATAGAATAGGATTCATTGTAAAAGGGGTCAATGCCGATAAACTTGGCTCCAGCTTTCTTAGCTTGCAGATAATGCCAGCTCGAGCTTCCCATAGCACTCCAAGCCGGATTCATGCTGAGCATAATAACTGTCTCACAGTTACGCATATCAAAACGGTCGTTAACGGTTTGATCCCATACTCCTAATTGTAGGAAGCCTACCTTTTTAGGAGTCATGGCCCAGCTACCGAAGGAGTTGGTGTTCCAATATTCAGCGTATCCTCCAAACAACCCTAGGGTTCTGGAGATATCGGTGATTCGGCTACTCCAGCCACCAATGTGTAAAATGGAGCGGTTGCCGTAATCTTTTTTCACGCGCTGTAGCTCATCGGCAATATAGGTTAAAGCCTCATCCCAGCTAATTCGTTCCCATTCGTCTTTCCCACGTAGAGATTTGTCGCCGCCACCCGGTTGCCAGTTCTTACGCTTCATGGGGTATTTCAAACGATCAGCACCGAAGACCTGCTGACGCTGAGAACGTCCTCTTAGACAACCTCTTTGTTGTGGATAATCCGGCGAATCCTCATGGGTATCATCAGTTTTTTGGCGAACGACGACTCCATCGACAACCAAGGCCTTGTTCAAGCATCGTCCACCGCAGTTATGCCAACAGGCAGCAGAAACCCACTCACCTTGCTCTTCTCCGAGGGCATTAATATTTCCATCTACTGATGCTAAGCCACTTCCGCAGCCGGTTAGAGCCAAGCTGGCCGTACCGGCCGCCGTAGCTTTTAAGAAACTTCTACGGCTAATTTTGTTGTCCGTAATCTTTTTTAGCAGACTTGACATAAATCCCTACCTCCCTTTTAATTCTAAAGCCTATGACATCGGGAGCCCTGTGCCTCTAGGAACAAACAGGAATGTCTCTATCTACCCCCATTTGACTAGGAGCCGCCCCTGAATCTATAATCAGTATATAACGGCCCCAACTTCGACCATATGTTCACAAGTACAAAATAGCACGAGTTTTTTTAGACGCCCTTACAAAGTTCTTAGGTGTGGTTGCATCTATAATTCTATTAGCATGACTATCCATCTGACCTAATTTTCTTCATCTAAGATCTATTCTATCATTTTTAAGTTGGATAGGTACATGACAAGCCATTGACACTTAATGGGAACCCTATTTATATGATAAGGGATGATGAAGCATGGATATGAAATTCACTGTTCCTGATTATATGCAGGAATTAGCCTTGGCTTCGGGACAAGGCCTTGATCAACTGAATGCTGCCTTAGCCAAGACATTGAATTACCCAGTCATAATTTCTTCATCTGCCTATAAAATATTTTCTTCCTCTTCTCAGTATAATTTTGAGTCTTTTTATATTTACTCCAACCAATCTAGGGTCGGTAGCGAAGCACTTTTTGCTTGCCAAATTTTGACCGACTCTTTTCAATCACCTGCTATAGGACGAGTAGTTGCACCCTTTAGTCGCATCCTAGGTTATATCTTTGTGCTTACTGATGATCGCGCTCCAGACCCAATCAACTTCAAACCCCTTTTGGATTACGCATCTTCTCTCTGTGCTGTCCATCTCCAAGGCCGACTTGAGCTTAAACAAGAGCAAAGTAAGTTTAAAAATGCTTTTCTCTATGATCTTATTTATGGAAATCTAAAACGCAATGACGACATCATCGCCACCGGTGAAATGTGGGGGTGGGATTTTCGTCGCCCTCACACTGTCATGGTTTTTCTCCTGCCTGAACCGGACCTTAATCTTAATACAACCGAATCGCACCTCATGGATATACTCTCAAGAATTGTTGAGCAGAATTTTGTGGAGTCTTACTATAAAAACTCAGCTTCGATCTTTCGCCAAAATGAACTCCTCGTCTTTATTCCCTTGCAATCCGACAAGCCCGCTCAGCATAAGGAAGAGATCCTTGTATTTGCTGATAAAATCCTCACCCAAGTTGAGGATACAGACTTAAAAGGTCTTGTAACCTGTGGCGTTGGCCAGACCTATGCTCAGCCTACTGAACTTTTCCGCAGCTATCAAGAAGCTAAAGTAGCCTTTGAAATGGGGAAGCTTTTAGACCTCGCTGTTCCTTTCTTTAGTGACCTAGGCTTAGAGCGGATTCTTTACAAACACGATCTCCAGGATTTAAAGGAGTACTACGTTCATGTCCTTGGGGAATTGCATAGACAAGACGACCCGGAGAGCTCCCTAGTCACCATCCTCGAAAGTTTTGCCGAGAATCAGTTTGATGTGGGCAAGACGGCTAAAGCCATTTTTATGCACCCTAATACTTTGCGCTACCGGATTAACAAAATTGAAACCATCTTAGGTAGGTCTTTGGCAGACAATAATACACGTCTAGATATCGTGGCCTCCCTAAAAATAAGACGACTTCATGGTACAGATGAACTCTTATCAGTTTAAACGTAAAACACGCCCAGTGACGGGCGTGTTTTTTCAAATTAATTCGCGCTTATTAAAGGAAGCCGTTGCAAAACGCCGCATAGCTTTCATTCTGGTTAGCCATACAATATGGGCATCATTCTTGGTATTCTGAAGCATCTGGGGAACAAAGAAGGCCGCAACGGTCTCGGGCTTGTCGGCAAGAATATTAAATATCTTTTTAAACCTCTGTTCCTCAATCACAGGGGACTTTTCACCATCCGGGGTTTTAGTAATGAAATCAGTAAGCATCATGCCCGGGGAAAGGAGCCCTACCAATACCGGTTTCCCTTCAAGCTCCTTGGCCAGTCCCTTCGTGAAATAGGTCAGAGCACTTTTTGTGGTGCCATAAAGGATGGTCTTTATTTGTATCATGCCGTTAGATCCTAGACCTTCCATATTCCATACCTGTCCGCTCCCTTGGGACAACATGTTGCTCACGGCAACTTGGGAGCCAAAAATCATTCCTTTGATGTTGGTGTCTATTACTGCTTCGACATAGCTTGGCTCTGTATCATAAGCAAACTCATGGGGGACGTTTTGACCGGCGTTGTTAATCCAGTAATCTACTCGGCCCCATTTTTGGGCTGATTCCTGCCAAAGTTTTTCTAGTTCCTCTTTTACCCTTACATTGCAGGGAACATACAAAACCTTATCGGAGAACTCAGCCAGTTCTTTCTTGGCAAGTTCGAAGGATTTTTCGCTTCTACCTGAAACAGTAACGTTGCATCCTGATTTCAAAAACTCTTTTGCCATGCATAGCCCTACACCCCTAGTGCTTCCGGTTATAACTACAGTTTTCATACTAATATTACTAGCCATGGGTCAGCACCACCTTCCAAATCGTGTTAATACTTTTACTATACCACAAAATGGGAAAGGCGTTTACATAGACCGCCAAGAATTGGCGGCCTCTTTTACTATAGCTTTCATTGCTGTGCGAAGGAAACACTCCCGTAGTAAAATCCTAAATGCTCATCCCCAGAAATATCTTCCGAAAAGAATTCTTTAACTCGTTATCGCTGGCTGTTGCCTCTTCACACCAATAGTATAGAGTTTTGGCATGATGTGCAGTGGTACCTTCGCAGTTTCGGCAGATGCCAGTTAATGAACTATATATACTCATCGTTTCAAACGGTCTTTTCACCTTTTCTCTGTCCCGGCTTATGGCATCCCGGGGACAGAACAACTGACAGATCCGGCAATCCAGACACAGCCCACTGGTAAAGTGCATCAACATCGGTCAGATGGTTACCTCCCTTATCGCTATCGGATTAATTCCCTTGATTAGCTGGAGGGGGCTCTTTGGCACCTTGTTGGTATGGCTGCCTAAAATCATAACCTTAATGGGCTACAGTCTGAATTCGGATCCTCACTGAACCGCTTGCTAAGGCCTGGGCGCCATAAGCAAGAAAGGATTTTTCCCAGCTGTCCACATAGGACCCGGTAGCCCATTCCGCCATGATCACGGTGGCCCCTTCCGGCAGATCCAGCTCCGCCAAAGGAGTTTCCCCTAAGTTTTCCGTACCGACGGGATAAATCGTTAATTTATTCTTGGTTTTGACAAGAGCAATATCCTGATTAGGAGACGTAAACGCATCCAGGGCATCGGGGACCCGGTCTTTAATCTTGTACCAGCTTAAAACTAAGGTATCATAAAAGATCAAGTTGGTCGGAGGAATCATTTTGAGATCAAAGTCTGTTTCCTGAAAATCCCCGCCCTTTTGATAATGGATTCTCCCCACCAGGGACCAACGGCCGTTTTTACGTATCAAACCAAAATCTTCCTCAGACACATCCTGGTTAGTTGCGGATATACCTTTCTCCTTTAGAGTGGCAGTGGCCTGCTCTCTAGCGTTCAGATAGGCGTTTAAGCCCTTGACGCCAAGCAAATCGGACACTTTAATACCAGCCGAAGACGAAATCTTGTCCACAGGAAACACCTGCAAGTGGTTATATGCAACTTCTCTCTTTTCGATAGCAACATAATCATTACCGATGTAATTGATCACTCTTTCTGCCGAGTCGGGATAGGTTTGTTTACCTGTTTCTGTTTCTGTTTCTCTTTCTGTTCCAATTTCCACTTCCGCTACCGCATCTGACTCCTCTTCCCCTTTCTTCAGGTCGGGGGCCTTGGCTGTTACATTACGGGCAGTCATTAAATTACCTGGCCCAATCGCGGTGGGGAGGTTTCGCACGCTAAGTTCCCAAAAGCCACTGGTCCTCGGGAAAAAAATCTGTTCGGAAGCCAGGAGCGGTTTTAACTGCTTCTGTTCGACAGCAATCCATAAGGTCTGATAGGTGTAACCGGAGGCTGAAGGTGTCCTCAAGCCCAGCAAGACACCGGAACTTCCTTCCCTGCTGTCCTCACTGAGATTCCGGGCATTTGTATTCGCTGCATTTAGGGTACTGTCCGCCTGATCGGCAACCTTTTTTAACAGAAGAGCTTTGTTGTGCACGAAAAAAATCGTTTCGACATCATCCAATTTCATGAACTCGCCCAGATAATTGCCGGCGGCGTAGACTGTAATCACATCCACCTTCTGAAATATCGGTCCAGAAATACCGGCAGGCGCAATATATTTTGTCAACAGGTAATCGTCGGCCTTCACCCTTTTGATTTTATAGGTAGGATTAGCCCAAACCTGGCCGCCAAAAGAAACGGCATCCGTCGCAAATTGGACATCACTTCCCACCCATTGCTGGGCTGCTCCTCTCCCACTGCTGCCGTTGCTGTCCAGCTCCTGAAGCACGCTCCATTTACCTCCCAGAGGACTGACAGGGTTGGAGGGCGGTATAATCTTACCGGCCGAGGCTCCCGAAAACTCGGCACAGCCTCCCAGGAAAAGCAACAAAAGGGCAAGAAGGAGCAGGAGGGATTTTTTAAACATTGACAGACACCTCTCTGGGTAAAGTAATGACCACAGTTGTCCCAACATTGACTTCACTGCGGATTTCCAGCCGACCTTTCATCAGGGTGACGATCTCTTCACAGATGGATAAACCGATCCCGTTGCGGGAACGTGAGCTTTTGCCTTTGTAAAACTTCTCTTTCACCATGGGCAGCTCCTCGACAGCGATACCGCACCCGGTGTCAACTATGGTAAAAGTGTAGTCTTTTTCTCCTACCTCGGCCTGAAAACGGACACTCCCCTCGGCAGCCGTAAAATTCAAGGCATTATCCAGAATATTGATCAAGACTTGTTTTAACCGATTAGGGTCAGTCAACAGGTCGGGAAGGTTTTCCGGGTAATCCACTGTAAACTGGATAGTTTCTCTTGTGGCCCGCGGAGTCAGTTGTTTGCGGATATGCTCCATCAGTTCGGCCATATTGACCTCTTCATAACTCAGCTTGATCCTGCCGGAAACAAATTTGGAAAAGTCCAGGAGTTCTTCCACCATCCGGGTGAGCCGTTCGGACTCTTTGGCAATGATGCCAAGACCGTCGTTGAGCATTTCTTTCTGCTGGAATTTTTCGCTTCGCAAGGTTATCGCCCAGCCCATAATAGAGGTCAGAGGAGTTCGCAATTCATGGGAAACCGAAGAGATAAAATCATTCTTGAGCTTTTCCTTTTTAGTTATTTCCTCAGCCATATAGTTCAAAGTATCGGCAAGCTTGCCGATCTCATCATCCCTTCTTTTCCTGTTCTTGACTTGAAAATTCCCCGCCGCCATATTTTCGGCCACGGCTGTCACTTCCTTCAAGGGAATAAGAATGGTATTGGCTAAAAATATGCTCAGAAAGCCCACAACTATGGCCACAAAAAGACCGATGACGATAAATATTTTCGCCGTGTCTTGAATATCCTGATCGATTTCACTGGTCGAAGCAATAAAGCGTAGAGCGCCGACGATTTCTCCCTCGGATTTCAAAGGATACGCTACCGCCATCACTTTCTGGCCGTTTAATTGCCCCACCCATTCTCCCATCTGGTCATTGAGGGCATCCTGAATATCCTCCATAGACTCCTCTTGTTCCGGAATCATCCCCAGGGAGTCCATGACTATCTTCCCATCTCGATCGACAATCTCCACCTGAGCATTGCTTTGATTCCAAAAAGCATCCACATTATAGAGGATGTTATCATCCAGGGAGGTATCGGAATAATACTTTGAGTACATATCGGCACTTATTTTTACCTGATTGGTCAGATTACTCCTGAGGCTGCCGTAAAAATTCTGCTGGACAGTATAGATGAGCAGTACTTCCAGGATGGCAACCGAAACCAAAATCACGATCATGAAACTGGCCGTCAGTCTTCCTCTGATCCCTTTCATGGTAGCCTCCCTGCCGTCTCCGTTTGCCAACGATAACCCGAACCCCAGATTGTTTTTATGTAGCGGGGAGCAGAGGGGTTGTCTTCAATTTTTTCACGGAGCCGTCGGATATGTACATCTAAAGTTTTCGTATCCCCAAAATAATCTTCCCCCCAGACCACATTCAGCATCTCCTCCCGACGCAGTGCTTTCCCCGGATTCTCCATAAACATTTTTAACAAGGAGTACTCCGTAGGGGTCAGCTCCACTTCCCGATTGTCTTTGAGGAGTTTATTAGCGGCTGTATCCAGATGCAGGCTACCGTAGGTATAGGCTGCTCGACCGGTTTCATAACGGGACCGGCGTCTTAACATGGCTTTGATCCTAGCAATTAGTTCATAGGGATTAAAGGGCTTGACCATATAATCATCTGCCCCCAGCTCCAGACCCATAATTTTATCCGTATCCTGCCCCTTGGCTGTCAGCATGATGATCAACGGGTCCGGCATGGTCTCGCGAATGTGCCGACATACTTCCAGTCCGTCCATCCCCGGCAGCATCAGATCCAGCACCACCAAATCGGGAAAAAATACGCCAAGGAGAACCAGGGCATCCTCCCCGCTCTCCGCTTCTCCCACTTCATATCCGGCCATCTCCAGGTTGAGGGTAATGAAGCGCCGGATAGAGGCTTCATCTTCAACAACCAATACTTTTACCTTATTCTCGTGCACATGCTCATCCCTTAATTTTATACTTTAGGTTTTTTTACACTATCAGACCTATTGGAGCTTTGCGGCATCCGGTCACTATTATAACACGATTTTCTTATTACTTTTGTGAATTAAGACCTAAGGCCTCGACCAGCATCTCCTCGTAGACTGCCACCCCGGGCTGGGTTAGATGAACTCCGTCGTCATAAAAGTAATCCTTATGACCTTTGCTGACTGAATGCCAATCAAGCAGTTTCGTCCTGGGGTAAGACTGGGCTACATTATGCAAGGTCTCATTAACCTCTCCTTCCCAAGGCTTAGGGACCCGGGTATTGATCAGGAAGATTTCGCTACTTCCCGGCAGGGAGTCCAGAATCTGCTTTAATTGTTTTTCGCTGAAGGGGCCATTGTTTCCTAACTCAATAATCACGGTATTCCCCAGCTTCCCTTCTTCCCGAAGTTCGGCTATAACCTCCGCGGCTTGGTACATCTGTCTGCCCAGCTGTGCGTCGATGATAATCCCCGCCAGCCGTTCCTGCAACACAGGCGCAACATTGATCATTACAGAGTCACCGATGATCGTGATATCTCGATTCTGCGCTGCTCCTGCCGGATTTTCCCCGGCTACATCATCTACACTATCTTCACTATCTTCACTATCTCCATAATCTATATGATCTGCACAATTTATATTATCTTTTTGTTCCCTCTCTTGTGTTTCAACTTCGCTGGGTTTTGTATTTTGAGCTGCAATAGCTTGAGCCGAGATTGGCGTGCTTTCATTAGGGTTGATAAACAAAAGCAGAGCCATCAGGATGATACTAAGGGAAACTTTGGTGGTTACCCCCCATGGTTTTTGCCACCACTTAAGAGTGTGAGTGAGTATTTCTGTTTGTGGCAGTGGCATATTATGTGTCTGAGGCTGGGGCTGGACCTGCGTCTTAGTCCGTCTCCGCCCGCGTCTCCGCCTTCCGTACCGGATGGGATCCTCGATAAGGTAACGGGAGAGTGCTGCCAGAACAATGCATAAGCCGATTTGCCAGAGAGTACGAGAAAGGTTCAAGTCTCCCGTATTCACGACGGGATCGCTCAGAACGATAACTGGGTAATGCCACAGGTATATTCCGTAGGAACACTCCCCCAGCCAGCGCAAGGGCCGCCAGCTGAAGATCCGACTCAAAATGCTGGCCGGATGAGTCAGAACTGCCACTAAAATAGCCGCCGCAACAGAGAACAGCAAGAGTCCTCCCTGATAGAGGAAGGGCTGGTATTGGTTGGTTCTCCCCATCAGCAAAAGCACTATTAATAAGCTCAACACACCTGTAATATCCAGAATCTGTTTATGGAAACCAGTGAGCTCTCCGCTCATTTTTCCCCTGGGCCACACCATGGCCAGAACTGCCCCTACCAGTAAAGAGAAGGCACGGGTATCCGTTCCATAATATACCCGGCTGGGATCTTGACCCGGTAGATAGATTATGGCCATGGCCACCGCCGATACCAAGATAAGGGCTATCGTCACCCCCGTCAGGCATTTACGTTGACGAAACCAACTTAAGCCCAGCCCCAAAAGAAGGGGCCAAATGAGATAGAACTGCTCTTCTACTGCTAAAGACCAGAGATGTCCCAAAGGAGACGGGGGACCGAAGCTTTCAAAATAAGAAACCTGATGAAAAATCAGATACCAATTACTGATATAAAAGACTGCAGCTAACGCTTCCTGCTGCAAGGCCGCCAAACGCTCCGGAGCCCATAGCACCATCCAGGTCATTACCCCCGCCAGCATCACAAAAACCGCTGGGAGGAGCCGCCGAGCCCGGCGCAGCCAAAACTCTTTCAAGTCAATGCCTCCGGTGCTCTCCCATTCCTTCATCAATAAATTGGTGATCAAAAAACCTGACAGCACAAAAAACAGCGTTACCCCTAAAAGCCCTCCCGGTGCCCAGGCTAAATTGAGATGGTAAGCAATCACGGCCAACACCGCCAAAGCCCTCAGACCATCCAATCCCGGCATATAGCCGCCGGAATCAGTCCGCACTCTTCTTCCCCTTTGTTGTCGGTCAGCTTGTTCATATGTAAAACCATTTATCTTGCTGCAATTCATATCTCTTCACTCTCCGCTTGTGTCAGGCTTCAGGGTTTTTCGTCATGGCTTTTTCTTCCTCTACACCTTACCAAGTTTTGAATGACATTGCTTTACAAAAATCTTTAAAAATTCTTACGAAAAAGTTAATATTCGCAAGGGCATTGTCGAAAGGGCTTAGGGCTTAACCATCTTCCGCCAGTCTGTGCGACGCCTTGCGCAGATTCTTCTTGGGGCCTCAGCGGCACCGGGCAATGGCGCATACTTAACCTTGAGACACTTTTAAGCTTGTTATGAGGTTTGTGTAGATTCCGCTTGCGGTCCGCTCGCCAACTTTTGGAGAGGCAGCGCAAAGATAATAACGGCCACAGCGGCACTAGCTGCTATCCATAAACCAATAGTCATTCCTTTCATCGGGCCTAACGCTGTTATGACCGCAGTATATATAGAAATACCAATTGCCGAACCAAGGCCCTGCGCAAGCTGAACGACAGAGTTGCCTTGCTGGCGAATCTCCGCCCTGATCTGGATCTGGGGGGCAACTGCCGGAGCTACACCGCCTGCGGTGCCGTAGAAACCGGCCAAGAAGGTGAGAAAGTAAACAGTAATAAGAGGGGTGGTTGGTTTGAGTAAGAAGATAATCGCCACAGTTACAACGACTCTAAGGACACCACTAAACCAAACTAAGACGGTGCGTCCATTTCCGGCCTTGGCTATCATCCGTCCCAGGATCGGCCCCATAAAAATGCTCCCCTTGTCCGAAGCAGATTTCAAATTTAATCTGTCTATTCAAGGGGAGCACATTACTCTGCTTTGAGGCCGTTTGGCTACAGCCCCTTTATATAAAGTTATCTAAAACTAGTATTTCTCGATCATATTCAGGAACTTATCGAGCTCCTTCTCTTCCATATGGAAGCCGTGCTTATCCTCGGGATAGGCACCGGTACGGACATCGTTGCCCCAGGCAGCGTAGGCACCGGCTGCCCACTTAAAGAAGTCGGCATATACTTTCGCATGAGAAGCAAGTTTGGGCATCATGTTGAAGGTGTCGAAATCAACCATCTCGCAGCCATCGGCAGCGCCGCCTGCGGCGATGGAGATCACCGGCACACGCAGCTTTTTGGCAATGGCATTGGTGACTTCGATGGGAGTCAGCTCGACGGTCATGGCCATCATGCCGTTTTCCTGATACTCATACGCCATGCGGAAAACCTTCATGGCATCTTCGGCAGTCTGGCCCAAACGCTTGTAGCCGCCATGCCTGCTTGTCTGCCAGCCGGACAATGCGCCCACGTGACCGAAGACCACCAGGTGGTTATCCGTCATATACTTCAGGGTCTCGTTGTTGACGCCCATCGGGAGCAAGGAGTCGGCACCTTCATACATGTATTGGGAGCCATACTCCAAAGCCTTTTCCTTGGAGGCGAAGGTCGGTGTCTGCATAACGAAGTTAATGTGGATAAGCTTTGCGGCGTTACGAACGGTACGAATCCACCAGGGTGCGTTGGCGATGGACATGGTCATGTTCTCGGCGGGAACGGTCAGGCGGCAGATGTCGCAACCGGCCATTTCAGCGGCCATGGTGAAATACTGATCTCTGTTGGCAGGGCACATCTGAACGATCGGGGTGCCCTCGTCCTTGAGTTTCTGCAGATAGGCGATGGATTTGCGTCCTTTCTGCATTTTGGACGCCTTGACATTTTTGTCCTCCGCTTTGATCTCAATATCCTTTTCTTCTGACATGATTGTCTCTCCTCTCATTAATTTAATGTTTACCAATATCGTATCAACGATAGGTCAACTTTTTTTACAGGAACATTCTTGGCCCACCAACGGCAGCGTCCCCCACTAGATGATAGCGTTGACATAAACGAAGTCGATGGCCTTTCTTACCAGTAAATCATCTCTCAGCAACTCCAGATCCTCGCCGAGAAAATCCTTCACCATATCCAGGGGTATGTGCTGCCTGGCTGCTATGGACTTCGCCTCTTCCTCCAGCTCTTCTCTGGTTACCTCAAAGCTCTCTGCATCGATAATTCCCTTGAGCACTATTCTGGTCTTCACCGACTTGAAGGCTTCTTCCTTGAACTTATCCATCTGAGCAGTTAAATCTTCCTGCCTGAAGTCGGTATATCCGCCGAGCACCATACTCTCGTATTTGAGCTTATGCTTCAGCTCCCTGACCATCATTGCGACTTCATTATCGACTAGGTCCTGCGGAACCTCGATGTCGTTAGCCTCCAGGACCTTGGCAAGGATCTTATCAAGGACAGCGTCCTTCATCTGCATTTCGGCGTTTTCAGCGAAGGTCGCGTTTTTAACCTCCTCCACCTTAACGCCCCTGTAGTTCTTTACTGGGCTATCAGGCACGGTATCCCTCTCCTCTATTTGTTGACTCCAATTAACCGAGGCAGATACCGCCATCGATTTTCAGGGTGCCTGCATTCATGAAGGCAGACTCATCGCTGGCCAGATATACTGCGCCTCCTGCTATATGCTTAGGATCGGCTGCGACATATCTTTCTGTGACCCATTCTCCGGCGAGAATCCAGTCCCGGGAGCTTTTGTTGTAGCCGCTACCACGATGGATTGCAGCACCTTTGTTAGCCATAGCCTTCGCCCCCCACGCAGGATCGGCGCTGATCGCAGTCATAAAGGGACCGGGCTGGATAGTGTTAACGCGGATGCCGTTCCGACCATATTCGAAGGCCATGCACTGGGCTAGAGACTCAGAACCGCCCTTAGAGGCTATGTAGGCTACACCGGCGGTGCATCCTTCTACCGCGCCGTTGGAGGTGACTAAGATCATACTTGCTCTGATTTCATTAGAAAGGAAATACTTCAGGCATGCACGGGAAATCTTCATAGAACCGGTCAAATTGACGGCCAGCACATAATCCCAGTCTTCGTCTGTCACTTCTTCAGCCGTGGCAAAATAGTCCATGCATCCGGCAAAGTGTGCCAGTACGTTGAGAGATCCAAAAGCTTTAACGGTTGCCTCAACAGCATGAGCGCAGTCTTCATTGCTGGTGATATTACCGATAAAGGGAACCAGATTTGCTGCCAAGCCCATCTCCTCCGCTTCCTTCTGCAGAACAGCCAGTCGGTCGCCTTTATTGTCCATCGCCAGAACTTTGCAGTTTTCACGCAAATATTCCAGAGCGGTTGCCTTGCCCATGCCGGCTCCGGCACCGGTAATGATAGCGATTTTACCCTTTAATCTGTCCGCCATAGTAAACACTTCCTTTCATTATCATCAATGCTTCACATCAGTCCTTATCGCCCCAGGGGAGTTGGTGAATCTGGTTATATTATCAGTTTAATCAACTTGGCTTTCCATACACAAAACTATGTAATTTTCGTAATATTGTGTAATTTTGCCTCATCTACATGCTGCAAATAAAAAGGACGTGAAAGCATCTTTTCACGTCAAATCATTTTGGCTTGAACCATAGAATAAATTGAATCACCTGAATCTTGTGATATAATTGACAATAGATAGCCAGAATCATCCAGTTCCTTTTGCCAACGGATGATATTATTATACGAGGGGGATTATGATCATGATACAATTTGATCATTTGCAGTGGTTGAAAATTCATGATTTCTTACTCGATATAGAGAATGCCTGGGAACCAAAAGACTTTTGCATGCAAGTGATGGATAAACTCTATGCGCTGATATACTATGATAAAGCTCGTATCTATATCATCAACAATAATGGGCAAGTAAGTAATGAGTTTTTATGTGGCGTGGAAAAAAGATGGAGCGAGAATTATCTCTCTTATTATTCAAAAATAGAAAACAGCCGCTACTCGATCTTTCGCAATAGTAAATATTCCAATCCGGAAATCCACGGTTCTGTAACTGATTGGGAGAATCATAAGATTGATGAATTTGTTACCTACTATATCAAGCCCCAAGGTATAAAACACAGCTTGGGGTTTACGCTCTATGACGACGCTTTTGGGAAAGGGATTTTTTGCTTTGACCGGACAAGTGGTACGGGATATCAGAATAAAGATCTAGGATTAATTAGCATTGTCCATCCCCATCTGCAAAACTTACTTAGAAATACATTTGTTTCTGTGACATCAGACACTTCTTATAAGAAAAATCCGGACATCAAATGTCTACTTACCAAAAGAGAACTTGAGATAGCTGAATTACTCTACGAAGGAGTAAGTCCAAATAATATAAGCAACAAATTGTTCATAAGCCGGTCCACTACATATCGACATATTGCCAATATTCATGCCAAGCTTAATGTATCCAACCGGCAAGAGTTGATCATCGCCTTATTCAGCTATTTTCAAGGAGATACATCCGATACACTGAATTAGCATGACCGGTAGCGGTTCCCAAACTTACCGGCAAAGAGCCAAAGATCCCGACGGCAATAGATAAAGCCAGATTAGTAAGGGCTATGTTTTCAGCTTTGGAAAACATAGCCCTCTTTGTGTCCTGCGCTTGCTCATCGACTAGCCGCTTCCTACAAAAAAACCTCAGCCAGCTCGACCTTCAAGCCACTGAAATAGGACGATTCAGCATATTCATGAGCCCCCTTTTGAAAAGCCCTGATGTCGCTTATTTCCTCTTGCTCAAGAACATAGATGTTGATCAGCTTATTTTTCGGATCAACCATCCAGTATTCCTTCACGCCGCACTGCCGGTATAGCTCCAGCTTCTTGATAATATCCTTGCTTCTGGTGAAGGTTGACAGAACTTCAACCACCAGGGTGGGCACTCCTTTATACTTACCCTTTTTGTCCATATTTTCAGGGTCACAGATAACGAGGATATCCGGCTGAACCACACAGATGTTGTCCTGTGCTTTAAATAAGGTAACATCAAAGGGTGAAGTGAGGGGAATACACTTTTTGTGTTTAAACCAAATATAAAAGGTACCCATTATTTCGCCAACGGCATATTGGTGTTCATATGAGGGGGAAGGCAAGTTGTAAATGACGCCGTCGATTAGCTCAAACCGCTGGTCGGAGTCCTCCACCAGTTCCATAAATTCTTCATAGGTCACTTTTTCTCCGCGGGTTTGATACTCCGCGGCCTCTTCGGCCACCGGACTTTTCTGGGGGTCATCACAGGGCAGGATTCTGGCAATATCTCTGCCATTTTTGGTCACGATGATTTCTTCATTGACCTCCACAAACTTTAAGTACTTGCCAAAATTGTTTTGAACCTCCGTCGATGGAACCCTCATTATTATGCCTCCATATTAGCTATTTGCTTATTATTATTCATCTATTTAGCTAATCTGTCAATGTAGATCTATCAAGTTAGCTAATGCAATCGTCCTCTGCTTTACTTCCATTTTAAAATCAATCTTAAAGTCTTAAAACATACTCATTTTTTAAAGATAAATATTGGCAATGCTCAAGAAGTAATATATAATTAAATTTATAATGATTATAATTTGCATTATCTCTTTATCGAGATTTATGCAGTTTTTCTCAAACTATAAAATTAAAGGAGGTCATTTCATGGAGGAAAAAAGATGCCCGGTAACGGGTCACACCCGTAATACCAATGCAGGAGGTGGCACCAGGAACAGAGATTGGTGGCCCAATCAGTTAAACCTTAATACTCTTCACCAAAACTCCCCCTTGAGTAATCCCCTTGGCCCAGACTTCGACTACGCAGAAGAATTCAAGAAGCTTGATTTGGCTGCCGTAAAGCAAGATCTTTATGCACTGATGACCGACTCTCAGGATTGGTGGCCGGCTGACTACGGTCACTATGGTCCCCTCTTTATACGAATGGCTTGGCATAGTGCCGGTACATACCGTTTGGCCGACGGACGGGGCGGCGCCGGCAACGGAACTCAGCGTTTTGCTCCGTTGAACAGCTGGCCGGATAATGTGAATCTGGATAAGGCTCGCCGTTTGCTCTGGCCGATTAAGCGAAAATATGGGAATAAAATCTCTTGGGCTGATTTAATGATCCTAGCCGGCAATTGTGCTTTGGAATCCATGGGAGTGAAAACTTTTGGTTTCGCCGGCGGTCGTGTGGATGTCTGGGAACCGCAAGAAGATATTTATTGGGGCTCTGAAGGTGAATGGTTGGGCGACCAACGTTATTCCGGGGAGCGGGATCTGGAAAATCCCCTTGCAGCAGTGCAGATGGGACTGATTTATGTTAATCCGGAAGGTCCCAATGGCCAACCCACTGTGCTCGCTTCCGGCCGCGATGTGCGGGATACCTTCGCGCGTATGGCCATGAATGATGAAGAGACTGTCGCCCTAGTTGCCGGCGGCCACACTTTTGGCAAATGCCATGGTGCTGGTCCTGCCTCCCATGTCGGGCCGGAACCGGAAGCCGCCGGGCTGGAAGAACAGGGTTTAGGCTGGAAAAGCACCTTCCGTAGCGGCAAGGGTGGGGATACCATCGGCAGCGGTATCGAAGGTGCCTGGAAACCCAACCCCACCACCTGGGATATGGGTTATTTAGATACCTTATTTAAATATGACTGGGATTTGGTGAAAAGCCCCGCCGGCGCATGGCAATGGATTCCCACCGACCCGGCCGCGGCAACTACTGTTCAGGATGCTCACGATCCTGCCAAGCGCCATGCCCCTATGATGACTACGGCGGACCTCTCCCTAAGAATGGATCCGATTTACGGACCGATAGCCAAAAGATACCGGGATAACCCGGAGGAGTTCGCCGATGCCTTTGCCCGAGCTTGGTTCAAGCTGACTCATCGTGACATGGGACCCCGCTCCCGCTATCTCGGCCCCGAAGTTCCTGAGGAAGAGTTGATCTGGCAGGACCCTGTCCCCCCTGTCGATCACAAGTTAATCGAGGAACAGGATATCGCTGAGCTCAAAGCCAAGCTCTTGGCTTCCGGCCTTTCCGTCTCCCAGCTGGTCGCCACAGCCTGGGCTTCCGCTTCCACCTTCCGGGGTTCGGATAAACGGGGCGGAGCCAACGGAGCACGCATCCGCTTGTTTCCTCAGAAGGATTGGGAAGTTAATCAGCCTGCGCAGTTAGCCACTGTGTTGGCCGTTCTGGAAAAGATCCAAGCTGAGTTCAACAGCTCCCAGTCCAGCTCCAAGAAGGTTTCACTGGCCGACTTAATCATCCTGGGCGGTGCCACCGGTATCGAACAGGCCGCTAAGAACGCTGGTCACACCCTAGTCGTTCCTTTTAAGCCGGGCCGCACCGACGCAACGCAGGAGCAGACTGAAGTATATTCCTTTGCCGTCATGGAACCAAAAGCAGACGGTTTCCGCAACTACCTAAAGGGCAAATATTCTGCATCGGCAGAGGAAATGCTGGTAGACCGGGCTCAACTTCTCACCCTGACCGCTCCGGAGATGACGGTTCTTCTCGGCGGCCTGCGTGTATTGAATGCAAATTACAACCAATCGCAACATGGTGTCTTTACTAAGCGTCCGGAAACTCTCACCAACGACTTCTTTGTTAATCTTCTGGACATGAGCACCGAATGGAAAGCAGTTTCCGAAGAAAACGCTCTGTACGAGGGACGGGATCGGGCCACAGGCGCGCTAAGATGGATCGGTACCAGAGTCGATCTGGTCTTCGGCTCAAACTCTCAACTTCGGGCACTGGCCGAAGTCTATGCCAGCAGCGATGCACAAGATAAATTCCTTAACGACTTCGTATCCGCCTGGAATAAAGTAATGAATGTCGATCGGTTTGATTTGTCCTGAGTTAGGTTTATATTAATTGAGAAAAACCGCCATTTTGAATTGAACCCGAAAAGTTAGAAAAAAATCTTTAAGCAACCATATTGGAATGAGTTCGATATTCAATCGGGCTCATTCCTTTTAATTTGGATTTGATTCTGCGATTATTATAGTACTGAATATAATCATGTAGCTCTTGGATGAAATGTTCAATAGAGTCGAATTCTTGAATATAAAGAAGTTCCGATTTTAGGATTCCGAAGAATTCATTTCTATAACTATGACCGGCTTCAGGAACGCTTCGACAACCGTGCTCCTATGGAAGTTCGGGCTGCTGCACTTGAAACAGATTCTCCTGCACAATATCCCATTCCAGAGAACAAGCGTATTCTGAGGTACAAGGCAAAGTTTGCCGCATAAAAAATA
>NZ_JBBWUA010000013.1:0-78047 GCF_038181555.1 Desulfitobacterium sp. THU1
CAACAGGAGCGGTGGGTCCGACAGGATCGACCGGGGCAACAGGAGCGGTGGGTCCAACAGGATCGACCGGGGCAACAGGAGCGGTGGGTCCGACAGGATCGACCGGGGCAACAGGTGAGGTGGGTCCGACAGGCCCGACCGGAGCAACAGGTGAGGTGGGTCCGACAGGCCCGACCGGGGCAACAGGAGCGGTGGGTCCGACAGGATCGACCGGGGCAACAGGAGCGGTGGGTCCGACAGGATCGACCGGGGCAACAGGAGCGGTGGGTCCGACAGGATCGACCGGGGCAACAGGAGCGGTGGGTCCAACAGGCCCGACCGGAGCAACAGGTGCTACAGGTGCAGGCTTGGCAGCCTACGGTTATGTCTACCAATTAGCTACTGTAGGAGATGCAATAGTGGTTGGTGGTGCAGATGTGCCTTTTAGCAACAATGGACCGCTTTCCAATGTAACCCATACAGCCGGAGCAACGACGGTTACAGTGGGTGTCGCAGGAAACTACCTGATTGAGTATTCGCTTTCTGCAACAGCTGGTGTTGGAGCATCAATCTCCATTGCCGTGAATGGTGTGGTGGATCCATCAACTCCTAAGACTGCCCTGGTTACCACAGGGCAAGTTGAAGGAAACGCTATTCTGGTCCTTGCAGCAGGGGATGTAATTACCCTGCGTAACAACTCCGCAATTCCGATAACTACGGATCTCGCTCCCGCAGTCGGAGCCCAATTAAACCTGCTTAAACTTGACTAACGCTGAAAAATGGTTAGAAAGGGGAATCCGATAAAAAGGATTCCCTTTTTCAACACAGAGGGTTTTATCGTTGAGGGGAGGAAAACTATGCCTGAACACTCGATCTCTATTAGCTTGTGCATGATCGTGCGCAATGAGGAAATGACCATTGCTCGATGCTTAGATTCTGTGCGTGACATTGCTGATGAAATCATTATTGTGGACTCAGGTTCAACGGACCGCACCAAGGAAATCGTGGCTAGGTACACGGACAAAATCTACGACTTCAGCTGGATTGATGATTTTGCGGCAGCTAGGAACTATGCCTTTAGTATGGCGACCAAAGAATACCTTCTTTGGCTCGATGCTGATGATGTCATCTTGGAGTCTGACCGCATTAAATTTCTGACCATGAAAAAAGACTTTGACCGTTCTATTGATGTGGTCAATATGCCCTATATACTGGCATTTGATGCTTTAGGAGGCCCAAATTTCACCTTAAGAAGAAATCGACTCGTTAGACGGAATAAAGGATTCCAATGGATAGGAGCAGTTCATGAGTATTTGGCAGTGGGTGGAAATATCGTTGATAGTGATATTGCAATCGCCCATAAATCAGAACAGCGTGATTCTGAGCGTAATCTGCGCATCTATGAAAAACGTTTGGAACAAGGAGAAGAATTCACACCAAGGGATCTTTTCTACTTTGCTAACGAGCTGAATGATCATAAGCAGTATCGAAGAGCCATCGAGTATTATCAGCATTTTTTGGACACAGAAAAGGGCTGGGTTGAAGATCAGATTTCAGCTTGTGGGAAGCTAGCAGATATTTATAAATCTCTGGGAGATTTGGATCATGCCCAGACTTATCTTTATAAGTCCTTTGAGTATGATACCCCCAGAGCAGAATTTTGCTGTCGAATCGGCTTTAATCACCTCAATGTAGGGAAATATCATCAGGCAGCTTTTTGGTATAAACTTGCTACTGAAATTGAAAAGCCTATCAATAGTTGGGGGCCACAGATTGAAGCCTGTTGGACCTGGTTGCCTCACCTACAACTATGCGTTTGTTATGACCGCTTGGGGAGGCATGAGTTAGCTTATAAGCACAATGAGATTGCCAGATCCTATCGACCCGAGGATCCTCAAGTTCTTCATAATAAAAAGTATTTAGAGGGAGTATTACGCATAGAAACCGAAGCCAGGAGTTAAAGTCTTGTGTATTGTAAAACCATAGCTAGAGAATTGCAGCTATAGAGTGGGTGCTGCTCTACTAGAATAATAAAGTAGAGCATGCCCTCACTTTTAATAACCATCTGCCAAGCTTAAAGACTGAGCAAAAAGGTCTCCACTTGGTCAGCAGTTCGTTGCCAAGTCCAAGATTGGGCAAAGGCATAACCTACAGTAGCCAGACGTTGGCGTTCATTATCCTGGGTCAGAAGTCGGTAAATTGCCTCTTTAAGCTGACCGATATCGCTGGGTGGGACTACCCGACAGTTTTCACCATTATTAGCGTAATCCCGGCTTCCACCGCAATCTGTTGTAATGACTGCTGTCCCGCAGGACATGGCCTCTAAGGGAGGTAAGCCAAGGGCTTCAAAGTAGGAGTTGTAGATAAAAAGATCAGCTTCGCCATAGAGAGTAGCCATTTCCTGATCGCTAACAGACCTAAATATTCGGCAAGGGATTGAGCTTGTAAGCTGTGTGCTTTCTGGAAGGGTCACTGTCAGTTCGAAATCAAGCTGGTTTTGTAAATCACTAAGGGACTTAAAAAAATCTTCCCCACCTTTCCAGGTATATCCTTGAGCTGGATTGCGCAGGATGTAAAAAATATTTTTACGTCCCGTATGGGTTGAACGTTTAGGGCAAGGATGAAAAAGGGTATGATCCACCCCACCGGAGATGACCGTGCTTTCTCGACCGGTTTCTTGAAGAATGAGTTGACGATGCCACTGGGAGATAGAGAGTATCGGAGCATCGATGAGATAACTTTCTTTGGCCAATTCCCGATCAACCACCCATAGTGGTTCGTAACCAAGACTTAGACGTACCACCTTTCCTTTTTGTGCAGCCCATGCAGGTGCAACTGTCGTATAAAAGTTGGGAAGGATGAAATCTCCTGGGGGAAGGGTAGAAGGAACTAACTCGGAGACTCGGGTGAGTTTGGCACGCAAAGGCCAGACTTGGGCACCCTTTCTGGGCATTACCACTTCAACATCGTGTCCCTTATCGGTTAGGGCATTGGCTAGGTGATATAGGAACCGGGCCCCCCCGCCCATCTCTAGACTCATGACTGGAAAAATAATTTTCATCGTAATCCTCCTAAAAGTAAGAGTGCAGAAACAGGGGTAAATTGAAACCGATTAATCTCAAGTGAATACCATATAAAGTAGGCAAATAGACAAGATATAAATTGGATTAATCAAGGGAAGGATGTTATACCGTGGCAGTAACCGTTGTTCAACACAAAAACTTTATCGATATAATTAAGGGCCTTATGAAGGATGATCAGTCTGTATTGGATATAGGTTGTGGTATCGGTGCAACGTTGAAGGAATTTCCATGCCCCATCAAGCTGGGTCTTGATGCTCATGAACCCTACCTCATAAAAGCCGGAGCGATAGCTCAAATTATCCCCTTAAAATTGAAAGCTGAGCGCATCGGGGAAGTATTCCTGCCCCAATCTATAGATTGTGTGACCTTGATTGATGTGATCGAGCACCTGAAAAAGGAAGTAGGAAGCGAGATCCTGAGCCAAGCGGAAAGGATTGCTTCGAAAAAGGTAATAGTATTTACTCCCCGGGGTTTTTTCAAACAGATGGAAGAAGATCACTATGGTTTAGGTGGAGAAGAATTCCAGACACATCGTTCCGGTTGGGAAGTGGAGGACTTTCTAACGAGAGGATATGAGGTCGTTCTGTTCAGCCAATTCCATGATCAAAGTAACTCGGCTTTTGTCAAGGCATACGGGAAAGAGGCCGAGCCTATCGACGCTTTATTAGCTTGGAAAGAGCCCTCTTAGGAGCGAGTTAGTTGCAGAAGAAACTTTTCCAAACGATCGGCGGCATGTACCCAAGTCCAATCTCGGGCAGTAACTAGTCCGCCTTGGCTCAACCGTCGACGATCCTGCTCATGTGTTAAGAGATGGGTCATGGCTTGGGCCAGTTGTTGGATATCGCTGGGGGGAACGACAATACAGTTCTCCCCTTTTTTTGTATAATCGCGATTTCCGCCGTTATCCGTGGTAATGACAGCTGTTCCACAAGCCATTGCTTCTAAGGGAGGCATAGCAAAGGCTTCAAAATAGGAAGTGGATACAAAAATATCGGCCTTGGCATAGAAAAGTGCCATTTCATGATCTGAGGAGGCAATGATCTGTTCGTACGGGACCGGGGATGGATAGGTAGCACCTTCAGGCGCTACCACTTGCACCGTAAATTGGGGGAATTTTTGTGAAGTTATGCGAATGGCATCCCAAAAGTCGTCGCTCCCTTTCCAGGTGTAACCATGCTCCTTAGCACGAAGGATATAGGCAATTGTGAGACCCGCTCCAGTGGATAGAGATTTTTTGGGGGAAGGATGGAAAAGGGAGGGATCCACACCACCGGGTATGATAGTGCTGTCACGACCAGTTTCTTGGCGGATGATCTGCTGATGCCACTGGGATATCGATAGGATTGGGGCATCAATCTGGTACGTTGCTAGGGCTTTTTCCTTTTCTTTTACCCATAAGGGCTCAAAGCCAAGGCTAAGTCGAACCACTTGGCCTTTTTTTGATTCCCAGGCGGGAAAGACCGTCGGCCAGAAATTGGGCAGGATAAAATCTCCAGAGGGGATGGTCGAGGCAACCAATTCTTTGACCCGACTAATCTTAGTGCACAGTGGCCAGGCAATGACGGCATTTTCCGGCAGAACAACTTCGACCTCGTGCCCTCGCTTAGCCATTTCATTGGCCATCTGATAAATATAACGCGTTCCGCCAGTCTCCAAGCTGAGTACTGGGATTACCAATTTCATGTGGAAACCTCCTCTATCCTTTAGTGTATGTCATAAGGGTTGACAAGGTTGCAAAAAGCTGTGTCAAGAGGGGGGATAATCCCATAGCATGTAATATGTGGAAGTCAGACTTTGGGGAAGCTTTAGTGAGAGCTAGAGTTTGCAAAGCACGCTAGGTGCCTATACTGAGGACTTAGCGTCACTTTGAAGCATCCTAGAGAGTTAAATTTATCGTGGTATGTAGTTACTACGGATGACTTGGGGAGGATAAGTAAAGATGAAAATTGCTGTTGTAGGATTGGGTAATATAGGCTTTAACCTTTTTCTTTATCTTAATAAGAAGTTCCCGAGTTCCGTCATCGGGGTTGATATTGATGCTAGTCGTGTCAACGAACTGCGCAATCAGGGGTATCGTGTAACCACTGATTATCGGGCGCTTACGGGCATAGACACCTGGCTGCTAGCCCCATCGACGGGTGATCAAGGGGAGAATCTCTTTGCTGCCTTAAGGGAAATGATCATCTGTCCCGGTGCTTTAATCTCTATCGAATCCACTTTGCCACCGGGTACCATGGAACTGGTCCGTAAGTACTTGGAAGGAAAGGGATATCAATGCGGGCAGGACGTCTATTTAATTCATGTGCCGCATCGGGTCATGTTTGGCGTCGATGAGACGGTCTGTGACACTCCGAGAGTTATGGGGGCATTTACCCAAGCTTGCCTCGATAAAGGGAGGCAATTCTATGGAGCCCTAGTCCCCCAGCTTGTCGAAGTTCAAGATGTGCGAATTGCTGAACTGTCCAAAGTAGTTGAAAACGTCAAACGTTATGTGGATGTGGCCTTTGCTCAGGAGCTTTATCGGTATTGTGTTGATAACGAATTAGACTTTGAGGTGTTAAGGGAGGCTGTCAATAGCAAGAGCAATGTAGAACTGCTCGGAACAGACTGGGGAATCGGTGGAGAATGCCTGCCGAAGGATATGCGCTTCTTGCGGAAGGTTTGCCCTTCGCCACTGCTGGAAGGAGCAGCTAAAGCAGATCAAGAGTATCGCGATAGAATTCTCCAGCAGGTGGGCAGTGATCAAATCGTTCTTATCAAAGGAGTAAGCTATAAAACAGGGGTCAAGGATCTCAAGCATAGCCGCGGAGTGGAATTAGTTCGAGCTTTAGAAGCAGCGGGTCACATCGTATGGGTAGAAGATTCTCTATTCACACCCGAAGAGCTGGAGACTGCCGGATTCAAAACTGTGGCAAAGAATGACGAAGCTATCACTCAGAATTGTATCGTCCTGGAGCGGGGCAAGGCGCTGAAATAAGTGAAAAGAGGAGCAGTGAGTATGTCAAAAGTTTTAGTGACAGGGAGTAAAGGAACTCTGGGCACTCGTTTAGTCAAGGAACTACAAAAACGGGGGCACGAAGTGTGGGAAGTAGATCTTCAGCATGCTGGGGAAGATAATTACTTTCGGGCTGATATTTCCAAATACCGTCAACTGGAGCGGGTGTTTGAACAGGATTATGATGAGGTCTATCATTTAGCGGCTGAGTTTGGTCGCATCAACGGTGAACACTATTATGATACCCTTTGGGAAACCAATGTGATCGGAACTCGCAATATCTTAGAATGGCAGTTAAAAAAGAGCTTCAAGCTCATTTTTACCAGTTCCTCAGAAATCTATGGGGAAGCCACGGAACCCCTGCTGACTGAAGATCTCCCTCAACAGAAGACTATCATTCAGCATAATGACTATGCTTTAACCAAATGGGCCAACGAAGTTCAGATAATGAACTTTGAGAAGAAATTTAAAACCCCCATCGTAAGATTGAGGCTTTTTAATGCCTATGGACCGGGGGAATATTACCACCCTTACCGCAGTGTTGTTTGTCTTTTTGTTTATCGTGCGCTCAAGGGAATCCCCTATGAGGTCTACGAAGGTTATCATCGCGTGTTTATGTATGTGGATGACCTCATTCCCACTATTGCCAATGTCGGCAATAACTTTAAGGCTGGTGAAGTCTATAACATCGGCGGAACTGAATATCGCAGTGTCAAGGAACTCAGCGATCTTGTGCTCAAACACACTCAAGGCGACCCGGAGCTGGTTCGTTATCTTCCTGAAGACAAACACAATACAGTGAGTAAAAGACCGGATATCAGGAAAGCCATTGTAGATCTTGATCATAATCCAAGGATAGCCTTAGAAGAAGGTCTTCCCATCACAGTCGAGTGGATGAAGAAAATCTACGGGGAGGGACGCTGATGGCAATGCCTAAAGTGAGTGTGGTTATACCCACCTATAACCACGCCCGCTATGTACCCTGGGCTGTGGAAAGTGTTCTTCGTCAAAACTATCCCAATTTAGAAATCATCGTCATTAATGATGGTTCTACAGATGACACTGCTCAACGACTGCAAGCATATGAGAATCGTATTCAAGTAATCAATAAGTCCAATGGTGGGACAGCAAACGCCCTTAATCATGGACTCCAGCGAGCTACAGGCGATTATATTTGCTGGCTGAGTGCCGACGATATGTTTCTAAAAGAGAAATTGATTAAGCAGGTTCAACTAATGGAAGATAACCCTGAAGTGGGGTTCTGCTATACGAGCTTTATTGTTATTGATGAAAATGGTTTGAATAAATATACAGTGACGTCTGACTTCCACCCTACCCGGCAAGAAATGGTGGTCAATTTGCATAGAGGGTGCTTTATTAACGGATCCTCGGTAATGATGAGGAGTTCAGCCCTAGAGCGAGTGGGACCATTCGATGAAGGACTGCCCCAAGCTCATGATTATGAACTATGGTTTCGTTTTCTTCGTCATTTCCCCTCGGGTTTCATTAGGGAACCTCTCATATCCTATCGATGGCATGGAGAGAATATGAGTCTGAAACCTGCCACAGAATGCATTCGCATCGTTCAGCAAAGAGCAACAGAGCTTTTCCCCGAGTGGTTAGGGGATTGAAATGAGGTGGGATGATGACCGTATGGACAACAGGAGAAATTCGTAATCCGGTGGTTGCGGGCTTGAGACAGATCGCTACACTATCCGTTAGGTATCGGAATGCAAGTTCCCAACCCGCTGTGGTTGAAATTAGAGGTTACTATTTCGAAAGAAATGCGAGAATAGAGTATGTGATGGATTCGATGACCTTGATTCCGGGTGAAGTGAAGGATACCCAGCACTATGCTCAATTCGATGCTTGGGAATTTCGGTTTATGACCACTTCCGACGATGTGGGGATCAATGTTTGGGGAAAAAACAGAGTGGGGAACATGATCGCAACTTACCCAGTTTGCCGAGTTGATAATAGTTTAGTAGGGCAAGGTAGGCAGCAGGGGAAGGATATCCTAGGAGATCGACTTTACCAGGTTTGCCCGGAATATAATCGTGTAGACGTTTTGGATAAATATACCCATATGCACATCACGACTATTCCCGTAGGCCTTAACCCGATGGGAGTTGGGGAAAACCCACTCACTGATCGAGTTTACGTGGCTAACCAAGGAAGCCATAACGTTTCAGTTATTGATGGCGCGACCAATGCTGTAATTGCTACAGTGCTTGTCGGAACGTCTCCCACAGCGGTTCGTGTGGATGCGGAGAACAATCGGATCTACGTTACGAATCAGGGGAGTAAAACGATTTCCGTGATCAACGGAACGACCCATACAGTTGTCGCGACTATCAATAACAGATGATTAAGAGGCAATAAGATAGAAGATGCGAGTTAATAAATGAGTTATGGATCGAGAAAATATGAGTTTGGGATAAATAAATATTGTTCGAGCTTAATAAAAGTGCTGTGTAAGACTTTTACGTCTATCACAGCACTTTGCATTCTTTATAGCCCTCATTTGCGGGGACTCTCATTCTATACTTTCGACAAAAACTCCCGCTCCGTTAGGAATCACAATGATATCAGCTTCCGGATGAGTATAGTCATAAGCTTTGGCCAAGGCTTCATCGAGGGTTGTGGCACAATCCAAGCCCATAGCTTGAAGATCGTGAGGTTTAACTCCTTCGGTGACCACAATGACTTTATAATCTAGGAGAATTCGCACGAGAATCTGGACTTGCCATTGATCAAGATCTGTAGCGGTAGGTTCGGTAGCACGGATATCTTCCAGTATGGCTCTTGCTCCTCCTGGATTCAACAGCATTCTATGGAAGGTATCACCGCCGATCCCGTCGATACAAGAAGCGGCAGTAATAATTACACCACCTTTTTTGGCTACATATTCAGCTGTGCGCATGCTTTTGACTGCTTGGTATAAGTTTTGATCAAGAGGATAACCGCCATTACTGGTCAGAACAATCTCCGCACGCTTAGAGGTCAGTTTCGTAAGCTTTTCAGTAAATTGCACACCATGGGCAAAGGCCTTTTCGGGATGCCCTGCAAAGGCTCCGATGATATTTTTTTCTTCATCAAGGGTAACATTGAGGATGAATTTTAAACCCGCTTGACGAGCGGCATCCTCCATATCTCTATGAAAGATGTTACCTTGAATCGTTCCGGATTGGGTCTTGGGATGGTCGATAAATCCGGCGGAATGATTGATTAAGATGGTTTCCCGACCGGAGATGCCCGGCATGATGCTTTTTCTGCCGCCGGAATAGCCTGCAAAGAAATGGGGCTCAATGAAGCCCTCGGCTAGCAACAAATCTGCTTCCACAGCCAAACGATTAACCCAGAAGGGTGCCCCTGATGGAAGATTTTCCAGTCTAAGCAAAGTCGAATAATCATCTGCTTTATGAATAACAAATTTCTCTTGAGCTACAATCTCGGCTCCGAATTTATCCACCATCTCTTGGTCTGTAGGGGCTCTGTGGAGACCGGTTGCTATTAGGATCGTAATCTCTGCAGAAGGGTTGCCCTCTCGGATATTCTTTAAAATAAAGGGAAGAGTCTGCTTGCTGGGCAGAGGTCGCGTATGGTCACTGGTCACCACTACAATTTTTTTAGCTTTCCGAGCCAATTCTTGAAGAGTGGGACTTTCAATGGGGGTTGCTAAAGCATCTTGTACTAAGGCGAGAGGATCTTTTTCTGGAGCATAGTTGTCTAAGGTTAAAATGCCAGCTAATCGATCATCGGGAATCGTGGTTTCCAGATATGAAGTACCATAGGGTAAGCGAATCTGCATGCGATTTCCTCCTGTCATCACTATCTAGAGTTGCCATAATTTTTACTCTATTTCTCTTCCTATAGCTTAAAGTCCTTTTTTGAATCAGATTTCTTCGCTAATGTGAGTCTACTAATATATAGATCATGTGTTAATAGTCAAAGCTCGGTTAGATGGGTATAATAAGGGTGATATTGGGTTGTTTATCAAAGGATGGTTAACGTTCAGAGCGGGTGGATTCCTCTCTATCGAAGTCTAGTTTAATTAAGGAGGTAACAAATTTGAAAAAATATTCTATAATCATCGGCTTAATAACTTTGCTTGGTGCACTCCTTCTTCTTGGGGGATGTGGTACAACTCAAGAAAATCCCCCTACCGGCAACAACCCGGTTGAGCAACCAGCGCAGGAGGATAAATTTGCTTACTACCTTGCTTACCAAGAAAATACGAGATATGTGTATGAAGGCCAAGGCAACGAGTATGCATCTTATGACATCTATGTCGATTACTCGACAGGTGACAGGGTGCAATTGCGGACGAATAATGGTGGCACTGAGATGGTACGCGTGTTAGTACTGGATGCCGGACAAATAGTCCAGCAGTTAGCTCAAGGAGAGACCTATTACCGCGAGGATTTGACCAAGAGTCCAAAACTAAATAAAAACGGGGAAGTTCTTCTGAAGGAGCCTTTGACAAAAGGGACAACCTGGACCTTAGCAGATAACCGCAAACGCACCATTACCAACGTGGATGCAGCCCTTTCCACGCCTTCCGGGAACTATAAAGTTGTAGAGGTGACCACGGAAGGAAATGATAGCAAAGTTATAGACTATTATGCACCTAATGTGGGGCTGGTCAAAACAGTATTTAAAGGTACCGATGGGTTTGAAGTGACGTCCACCTTAAGCAAGTTAGAGAAGAACACCCCTTTGGTGCAAAATGTTAGGGCCTATTATCCCAACATAGATGACGGAAAGATCCATACCACCTCACTACAATTATCCTTTAAGACCAACGATATAACGAAGCAGGTTTTTGAAGGGGAATTCAAAAAGCAGGCCGCTAATCATGGCAAGCTTATTGGAGAGAATGTTAAAATTAAGAGCCTTTATCTCAATCAAGATGGACGAGTTTATGTAGACTTTACCAAAAACTTAGTCACAGAAATGAATGCTGGAGCAGGCTATGAAGGAATGATCCTACAAAGCATTGTTAATACTCTAGGCGATTATTATGGAGTAAGTGAAGTAAACCTTACTATAGAAGGAGAACCCTATGCTTCTGGGCATGTGGAAATGAAAAAAGGGGAGTTCTTCAAAGTAAACAAGAATAACGTCGTGGAAAAATAAAAGCATTTGATTTTGTTGAAGATAGATTGTGTAAAGTAAAATAACTAACTCAAATAAGTTTATAGATGGTTTTTGCAATTAAATAATTGATATAACACAAGAACAGGTGGAGCTTTCACCTGTTCCTGTGTTATACTGACAGACTTCTATGTAGCTAAGGTCTTCGTCGTTTACTTATTACTAAATATCTGCAGTTTGGTAGCTACCTCGCCAGCTGCCTCGCTAGCTACTTCGCCTGTTTGCCCGTCAACACCGAACGAGTGCTAGGATTGTGTCTTCTGGCGACTGCTTAGTTTTGTAAGAACAGAAATGGTCTTGAATTAAGTGCTAAATTGTGTTCTAATAGATGTGTTGACAATAATGAAACAACGTTTCACTGAAAGGGGCCGCTTCATCGTGCAAGAACGTCATCCTATTAAGTACTTAGCGCCTGCCTGGTTTGCCGTCATCATGGGTACCGGCGGACTAGCCAATATATTATATCTTTGGCAAGATGTCTTTCCCCTAGGGCACTTTCTAGGTATAGCCATAGCGGCTTTAGCTGATGTACTTTATTTCTTCGTTTTGGTTCCTTGGGTGATCCGCTGGACAAAGTATTTTCCCTATGCTTATCGGGATTTGAATCATCCCTTGGCGGGGAACTTTTTCGTAACTATGCCTGTTGCAACTACAATTTTAGGGACAAATATCTATCTAATCTGGAGTCATTATTTAAGTGGGGCGCTAACCTATTCTCTGATTTTCAGTGTCTGGATTATTGCCATCATCGGGGTCACTTTCTTTACCTTTTATAGCACCTTTAGATTCATGCGAGCAGAAGAAACCCCCAAGCCGGAGATGATCAATTTTTCCTGGATTATGGCTCCTATCGCCAATATGGCTGTGTCTTTGATTGGGAATCCTGTCCTTGAGCTTACAATGAAAATGAAGCCTTCTTGGGGTGTCTCCGTACTCATCACCAATACCGCCTTATTCGGTATCGGCTTTTTCCTTTTTATCTTTATAAGTGCCATAGTTTTTGTCCGTTTAGCATACCATCCTCTTCCTCCTGCAGAGACGATCCCCTCCTTTGGTATTTTCGTCAGTGCGGTGGGGCTTGCTGTAAGTGCCATCATCGATCAATCAAAGCATGCTCATAGTCTTGGCCTTTTAGCTAACACGGATTTAGCAAATTTAATTGCCGCAGTGATCTGGGGTTTTGGTATCTGGATTGTGGGCATTATCGCGATTATTAGTATCAATCAAATGCGCAAGGGTGGAATTCCCTTTAGCATGGGCTGGTGGGCATATATCTTCCCCTTGGCGGCGTATACGATTTCCAGCCAAAAGATTGCTTCTATCTATTTGACCCCTCTAACAACGGGCTACACTGTTTTTTTAACTGTGCTTCTGGTTCTGCTTTGGGGATATACTTTTGTGAATACAGCAAGGGGAGCAATAAGTGGGAAGCTCTTTACCGGTACTCCCATTCCTGAGGCAGCTAAGAATGAGCCGGCCTGTTCAACTATCTGTAAGTCTGAATACGGTTCTTCCGCCCTCACTCAAGATTGAAGATCAGGGCTGCTTTGACAGCATAATGATAGTTCAGAACATTAAAGTGAACAAAGGGGAGGTTGCTAACTGCTTTTTATGTAGTTAGCAACCTCCCCTCTTTTTTTTGTCAGAAAGTACAACTTCGTTGATACTTTCCTCCTGTACAGGGCAACTAGGTAACTGCCCTCGCTAAGGCTTGGCACCAGCCAAGTTTTCTTTGTAATTATCTATCGTTAGTAGGATTCTATAAGGTGATAATTTGCTTTTAAAAAGGCTAATAGTTCGTGAGCAGCATGAGGAAGGTAACGCCCCTTTTTCCAGGTTAAGGCCAATTGCAAGCATAAATTCGTATCCGCAAAGGGGCGGTAGGTAATCGACTGGGGGTTCAGAGTCTGGCATATTTTAGTGGGCAGGAGAGCTAACCCCAGCTTAGCAGCCACCATTTGAGTCATCAGCTCACGTTGCGAGGTTTCAAAAGCAATTTCTGGAGTAATTCCTGCATTTTTACACCCAGCAATAATAATGTCGTGAAGCTTATAGTCGTTATTGTAGAGGATTAATTGCTCTCCTTCAAAATCTTTATAATCAATGAGGTCATATGGAGCTAAGCGATGGGTAGGGTGCATAATGACGCTGAGAGGGTCTTGCTCGAACCAAATCCATTCAAAGAGGTCAGGGCTTTCCGGCGTAAAAATCCCAAAATCCAGTAAGCCGTCGAGGAGGGAAGCTTCGATCTTCTTGGGTCCATACTCGAAAAGATGAATTTGAATTTTTGGATACTCATTTTTAAAAGCACCAAGCATATGAGAGAAGGTTGTAACAGCCGTAATCGGAGGGAGTCCGATGTGGATCTTTCCTGTTTGTAATTTTGCCAGACCTTCTAATTGAGTGTTGATATTTCTGAAGGCAGCCACAATTTGCTGAGCTTGGTCAAGTACAAGCTCTCCGGCGTCTGTCAGTTTTACATACTTTGTACTGCGATAGAATAAGGTTTTTCCCAACTCTGCCTCCAGATCCTTAATCGCTTTGCTGATTGAGGGCTGAGAGGTATGGGTTACTTCAGCTGCGATGCTGAAGCTTTTGTGACGTGCAACTTCGATGAAATATTCTAAATGCCGTATTTCCACGTATCCCTCCACCTTTGCGTTTATTCTTTGTCCGAATACACCGTATTCGTAACGAGTATTTTACATGTTCATAGATGATAATTAAAATGGGGATTAGAAGTGAGAAAAATCTGAAGAATATAATATTTGTGAGATTTGTTCAGCAATTAGTTTCACAATGGGATGGATAAAAAATTGCAATAGATTAATGCCTTTAATTATAATGCAAATTTTCGAAATCCTCTAGGCTGAACTTGGTTGAATGGATCGATCATTCTGAAAGGGTTAATGCTATGCCCAAAAAATGTTCTTTGAAGTATCGAAGCTTTGTTTGTTTAGCGATCATTGTTGGAATGGGGAGCTGGACAAATATCCTCTATCCATGGATGCCAAAGGTGATGTCTTTTTTCAACCCTTCGCATGTGTGTATTCTACTATTCTCATTATGGATTTTATCAGCAATCGGTGTTTCCTTCTTTATATATAGGAAGATATCCTTTCGGAAAGCGTTACGAGACAGAACTTTCGTTACCCGGATCGTTGAACAGTCGCTTACCTCTGCTGAGCTCAACTCTTTTTTGGTCTACCTCCTCGGAATTGTGGGATTGGCCATAGGCATAATCTTTAATCTTGCTGAAAACCTGCAGCTTATGGGTTTGGTGGATGGTGCTCAACTCCTTAAGTTACTGGCTTGCTGTTTTTGGGGCTTCGGCGTTTGGATTATTGGATTTACCCTTATTCCGTGGTGCTATCACAAGTGGACAAAGAAGATGCCAATCAAAATCGAGTGGGGGATATTCATTTTTTCATTCCAAGTGTATACGATCGCCAGCCAAAAGATTGCTGAAGAATTTCTTTCTCCATTGACTTCGGGAGTTTCACTCTTCCTAACCTTCTTTCTTACTGTACATTGGCTCTGTTTTTGGAGAAGTAAGGTAGGGATAGTCATTCACTCCATAGGTTATTTGGATATGAAACAAAAGAGAAGTAGAGTTTAAGTTCTTCTATTGAACATAAACTCTACTTCTTTAGCATTAACACCGGACTAACATTCAGAGAGGGATTCCCCTCTAACGGGGTCTCGCTCATCAATTATGAAGTTATTCAAGTATGAAGTAAATCAATTTATGAAGATTATTAAATGCATTAAAGATTCAAACCTGATCCCAAGCCATTTTGAGTACTCTCTTCGCATTAGCGATAACCAATTCAGGGTCCTCGTCTATATAGGGTTTGACCTCTAAGCTGACAATCGGCCGGTTCTCTTTGTTAAGAAAACCAATCCTTAAGAGGACGCGGAGGTACTCCACAAGTTCTTTAACGTCATTTTCACTACCTGGGAAGCCAAATCGCGGATGTTCATCTCCATAAACGGGAGAGGATTTGTCCTTAACCAGAGTATTACCCATATGGGCATGAATAATATAGTCCTTTACAGGGATTAGAGATTCCTCGGGTGTTTCCCGAAGCTGAGGCAGGTGGCTTAAATCAACCATTAACCCAAAATTATTGTATTCCTGACATATTTCGCTAGCATAGCGTTTAGTCAATTCCACAGGTCCGATGAGAGAACATTTGTCCACATCATAGTCAAACACTTCTATAGCGACCTTCATATCACCCTTAGATTTAGCATAGGCACATATTTCCTTAGTAGAACGAATTAGTGCCTGATAGGCCTCTTCTCTTTGAGCTTCTTCATATTTTCCGCTAAGGAAAGCAAAATCCTTTGCACCCATCTCATAGGCTTCATCGATACCCTCTTTAGTATTAGCGAGGGCTACTAATCTTTCTTCCTCGTTGAGGGAATTGAGGTTCTGCCTGGTGGTCAAGAGTCGGGGCATCCCTGCATAGGAAAATTCCATATGGGAGGTCTCGATGATCTGCTTAGCCTTTTTTCTTACGACAGGGTCCTTGATCCAGGTCATTTCGACTACTTCGAAGTAATCATCGAGAGCGATTGTTCTCAGAGTTTCCAGAATAGGCCCTTCTCCTTGGGCGGTGCTGGGATAGGCCATAAAATGAACTAGGCCTACTTTCATATACTTACGAAAGGATTCATTCATAGGGCATCCTCCTTAATCTCATTAGTTAACAGGGAAGTATTCGATAGGTACTGGAGCGGAAAAGCAATCACCATAAGGGGTTCATCTATAGAATAAGGAGTATTTCAGAGAGAGTAAAATAATTATTTGGAATATTGAGTATTCGACAAAGGCATAAAAGAAGCGCGCTGTTTTAGAAAAGTGACATTCAGAACTTATTCAGTTTGTAAATATATCGTATTCAGATTAGGTATTTTACTTACCGCCATGAGGTATCTACAATGAAAGCATAACAAGCGTATGAAAATTCTGATTTGTAAGGAGGAAGTAAAAATGACGATTATGAGATCAGTACTTTTTGTTGCCGGGAATGATAAGGAGGCCCTAGACGAGTCCTTAACCTATGGGGCGGATGCTCTTATTTTGGATCTGGAGGACTTGGTACCACCCCTGGAAAAACCCAGAGCTCGCAAAATGGTTCGTGAGAATATTAAACACGCAGGCTCTCGAGGAGCTGAGGTGTGGGTACGGGTGAATGCATGGGAGACCAATATGACCGATGATGATTTGGAAGCCGCAGTGTGTGAAGGCCTTACAGGAATCAATCTCACTAAGGTTGCCGGCGCAGGCGATGTACAGCGCCTAGCCTGGAGGCTTGAAGAGCTGGAACGAAAGAATGGCCTGGAAGTAGGAAGCATAAAGGTCTGCCTACTTCTTGAGACAGCGATCGGTATCATTCATGCTTATGAGTCTTGCGCTGCCAGCCCCCGAGTCGCCGCAGCAATTTTTGGAGCAGTAGATTTTACCCGTGATATGCAGGTTAAGCTGACCCCTGAAGCTAAAGAGCAGCAGTTCGCCCGTGGTTATGTTGCTGTTGCGGCTCGTGCTGCCGGTATTATAGCTCTGGATGCCCCTTTCCTGAATTATACGGATAAAGAAGCTTATGTACGCAATATTGCCGAAGGACGTCAGTTGGGGTATAAAGGCCGGATGATTGTTCACCCCAGTCTCGTAGAAGCTGCTAATCGTCTCTATTCTCCTGACCCAGAAGATGTACAATGGGCGAGAGAGATTAAGAAGGTTTTCGAAGAGGAAGCCATTGCTAAGGGGAAAGCGGCAATCGTCTATAAGGATAAGCTAGTGGATACCCCCGTATATAGCAATGCTCTCGATATCCTTGCGAATCAAGCGGAGATAGACGCTAAGCTAGGACAGAAGTAAATATTACTAAGGCAAGGTATAAATTTTATTAGAATAATAGATAAGGAAGTGTCTTAAATGTCTTTAAGAGAAAATGCACTAAAACTTCATGCTGATCATCGCGGTAAGATTAAGATCGCTCTTAAAGTCCCCTGCCGTGACTACAATGATTTAAGCTTAGCTTATTCCCCAGGAGTGGCTGAGCCCTGTCTGGAAATCGCTAAAAATCCTGAATTGGTTAATACGTATACCAATCGGGCTAATTGTGTGGCTGTGGTGTCCAATGGTACCGCTGTTCTCGGTCTGGGGGATATTGGTGCTCGTGCTGCCATGCCTGTAATGGAAGGGAAATCTCTTCTGTTCAAAAATTTTGCCGGAGTAGATTCCTTTCCCATTTGTTTGGATACTAAGGATATGGATAAGATTGTGGAAGTGGTCAAACTACTAGAGCCCACTTTTGGAGGTATCAATTTGGAAGATATCAAGGCACCTGAGTGCTTTGAGATCGAAGAGAAGTTAAAAGCAGTATACGATGGTCCTGTTTTCCATGATGACCAGCATGGGACAGCTGTTGTAACCTTAGCGGCTATGCTCAATGCTCTGAAAATTGTTAAGAAGGATCTAAAAGATGTTAAGATCGTGACCAGTGGAGCCGGTGCGGCTGGTATGGCTATCGTTAAGCTGCTGATGGATTGTGGTCTCCAAAATGTAATCATGTGCGATACCAAGGGAACCATTTATGAGGGTCGCAGCGAAGGCATGAATAAGTATAAGGTGGAAATCGCTTTAAAGACGAATCGCTCCAAGGTTAAGGGTAGCCTTGCGGAAGCATTGAAGGGTGCAGACGTATTTATCGGAATTTCCGTCGGAAATACGGTGACACCAGAAATGATTCGGTCCATGGCCAAAGATCCGATTGTCTTTGCTCAGGCCAATCCTGTTCCCGAAATCATCCCTGAAAAGGCTAAAGAAGCAGGAGCGGCTGTCGTGGGAACTGGCCGTTCCGATTATCCCAACCAAATCAACAATATCCTTTCCTTCCCCGGAATTTTCCGTGGGACCTTTGACACCGAAGCGGGAGAAATCAATGGACCTATGAAAATTGCCGCTGCCGAAGCAATCGCTTCGATCGTTAGCCCCGAAGAGCTCAATGCAGAGTATATCATACCGAAAGCCTTCGACACCCGGGTGGCTCCTGCTGTTGCCACTGCCGTAGCAAAAGCAGCCATGGAGAGCGGTGTAGCAAAAAAACAGGTCGATCCTGAGCAGGTCTCGCAGAACTTAATAAAATTACTTGCCCAAGAAGGCAGATAAGATTTAGTCGCTCTAAATATCTAAGCAAAGAAACAGCCCATGTCATGGCTGTTTCTTTGTCGGCTATTAAGTGGAACTATAGTGGGAATGGGATAAAAAGGGGCTGTTATGCAAATCAGAACAAAATCGTTCTTAGCATAACAGCCCTTCTTTGGTCAAGCAAATCAATCGTGTTCTAACCTAAATACTCTTATTCAAGGCTGGATGCCTTTTATCCAGGGTTAAATAACTTCTATCTATTATTCAAAGGAACATATTTCTGACGGGGAACGACATTCTTATAGGCGGGGCGAATGATTTTTCCCCCATTGAGGATTTCTTCAATCCGATGTGCGCTCCAACCGGCAATCCGGGAGAGGGCAAAAATAGGGGTGAACATTTCTAGGGGAAGATTAAGCATTTGATAAACGAATCCCGAGTAGAAGTCCACATTGGCACTAACGCCTTTGTAAATCTTCATGTGTTTAGCAATAATCTGAGGTGCTAGCTCCTCTACTTTAGCGTAGAGTTGGAATTCGTTCTCTAAGCCCTTTTCAGCGGCAAGCTTAGAAGCATAATGCTTAAGCACCACGGCCCTTGGGTCGGAGATGGAGTAGACCGCATGACCGATGCCGTAGATTAATCCGGAGCCGTCGAAGGCTTCCTTCTTAAGAATTCGGTTCAAGTATTCGGTAAGCAGTTCTTCATTTTGCCAATCGGAGATATTCTCTTTAATATCTTGGAACATCTGAATGACTTTGTGGTTAGCACCGCCATGTTTGGGTCCTTTAAGAGAGCCAAGTGCGGAGGCTATCGCAGAATATGTATCTGTCCCTGTCGAAGTGACGACATGAGTAACAAAGGAGGAGTTATTCCCGCCACCGTGTTCCGCGTGGAGGACAAGGGCCAGATCGAGAAGCCTAGCCTCAAGTTGTGTATATTTGTGGTTGGGGCGAAGCATGTACAGAATATTCTCGGCAAGGCTCAGTTCTGGTTGGGGACTATGGATGACCAAGCTTTCATTGCCATGATAGTGGGTATAGGCCTGGTAACAATAGACTGCTATGGAAGGGAAAGCAGCTATTAAGCGAATGCATTGCTTAAGTACGTTTCTTATTGACGTATTATCGGGATTGGAATCATAGCTGTAGAAACCTAGGACACTTCGTGCCATACCGTTCATAATATCTTTACTTGGTGCATTGAGGATCATATCGCGAGCGAAATTATCGGGGAGCTTTTGATAGATATCGAGAAGATGATGGAAATCCAACAGCTCTTGTTTGTTAGGTAAGTTGCCGAAGAGAAGAAGGTAGGCTGTTTCTTCGAATCCGAAACGATTATCCTCCATAAAACCCCGGGAGAGATCCTCGATGTCATACCCTCGGTAAATGAGGCGACCTGGGACGGGGACCATTTCCCCTTCGTCAATTATATAGGAGTGAACCTCACCAATCTCTGTTAAGCCAACCAGTACTCCTCTGCCGTCTAAATCACGAAGACCTCGCTTGACTTCGTACTTGCTGTAGAGTTCCTGATCAATCGGTCCCTTTTCAATGGTGAGATCACATAGAGTATCTAGCATTATTTCTTCAAATTGTTTTCCTTCATAATTTTCCATTGCACAACTCCTCTGTTTTTTGAGATAGACGTATTGTATTGTTACATAGATAGACAGACAACTTTATATATATTATGAGTTGCCACCTAAAATTTGTCAAGAGATTTTCTGTAGGCTGTTGTCGGGAAGCTTACTTTATATTATATATGATATTGTGAAGAAAAATAAGAATGGGAGAGGGCTCAATCCATGTATACATGCAATGTTGAGGCTTATGAAAAGAATCTGTTGAAGAATAGGTTCAACCTGTTATAGTTAGGTGGGGAAAATGTGTAGAATTCATAAAGGATGGGGTTCAATGAGCTTTCACAGCCAGCTTCTTACTCATATTCGCAGTATACTGACCTTCGCTCTTAGTATCGCCTATTTGGGCAATTTAGCGATAAAATCTCCAACCATTGAAGACTTAATTTTTGTTCTGTTACTGATTGTGCTTGTTTTGAGCTTCAAGGAGGTTTCAGGATCTTCGAGAATGATTGGTTACGCATCCTTTACGATCAGTAGTATTTTGTTGCTTTATACTAAAGCTCCTTTGAGTGTCTGGCGAGAGGCCTTGCATAGCAATCTTTTTTTTGTGGTTATGTTTGTTATGGTCCCTTTATTGGCAATTCCTATTCAACATGGGGGATATACTCAAGCTCTCAAAGGAGTTTTTGAACGATATATTAAGACCAATAGTCGCTATTATTTACTTGTTAGCTTTCTATCAGCCTTCGTGGGGATCTTGGTCAACATAGCTGTTGTGCCCCTTGTCTATCAAATCTGTCGGAACAGTAGACTAAGTTCAAACCATAAGCTACTCAGCTCAGCCATCAGTCGAGGCTTTAGTACCTGTACCATTTGGGCCCCAACGACAGCAGGCATTGCTTTAGTTGTCCAGCTAACGGGTTCTAATTGGGCTATGTTTTTTCCCTTCGCCATCACTAGCGGGATTATAATAGGAATCGTTGGTTATGTGATGACGATTTTTGAAGAGAGAAGGACGATTCCAAGACACGGAGTTATTGAAGAGTCAATCTCTATCGAAGGATCTACCCCCGGGGAATCGAATTCGTCTGGTGAGGGCCATCAACTAACAAAAATCATCGAACTTTGCGCCTTTGCTATTGTTTTGATTTCAGGAATCGCCATCATCTCCTGGGTGACGGGAATCTCAACTATTGCTATCGTTTCAATCTCAGGCTTGATTTATCCATTAATTTGGTTGCTGCTGATTAAGCGTTTGCCGGTATTTTGGCAAGAGTTCAAAGGGGATTACTTCTATCATCGCTTGCCGGCCATTAAAAATGAGATGATTCTTTTTATCGGGGCCGGCTTATTGGCTCATAGCATCAATTATTCTCACTTAGGGGATTATGTTCCGAAGATGCTATCCTACGTGGTGGGAACAAATGCGCTACTCTTGACCTTGGTGATTCTTGGTAGCTCACTTTGCATCTCTGCATTAGGTGTTCATCCCATTGTCACAGTGACGATTCTGGGGGGAACGGTGCAAGCCGCGGCTTATGGGGTTACGCCCACGTATTTGGCTCTTGTTCTGGCGGCCTGTTGGTCGATTGGCACAGCGATTTCACCCTCATCAGCAAATGTGATCGCCGTATCCAGCATTGTTGGGGAATCACCTTTGCGTGTGAGTATTCACTGGAACGGTCTATATGCACTATTTTCGGTCATTGTTTTGGTGATTTTCCTAACAATTATGCGTGACTTGGGGATTTTGTAGAATTTTAGCCCGATGTATAGTTGCAAAGGACAATTGCTGAAGATTATTCAAAAGAAGATTGCAAAAGATAATGAAAAGACCACAAATAATAAAAGGAAGCAGAGTGACTCTACTTCCTTTTAATGCATGATGCGTTGATGCGTGATTACTCACCGCTTTTATGATCGTTGACTTTTTCCATGATTTCGGGGACCATGTCGATGAGTTTTTCTAAACCACCGGCTTTTTTGATGGGAAGGAGTTCTACTTGATCGCCGCGAATGACAAGGATCGCTGTGGCACTGATTTTTGCACCGGTGCCAGCACCGCCGCCGTCGCCATCGTTGCCTTTCTCATCTTTACCACTGCCGCCGCCGATACCGAGACCGAAGGTAATATCGATGAAGGGGATAATGGTTGTTTCTCCGACTTGGATGGGTTCACCAACGACAGTTTTAGTTTTGAAGAAGTTTTCTAGTTTTTCAAACATTGAATCCATGTTTTCTTTAAGTTGTAGGGACATAGTGAGGACCTCCTTTTATTTTCCTAAATTTGTTGAAAAGCTTAGTGATATATATACTTCTAACTGGCTTGGCGAGCAGGAATCCCAGAATTAAATAGAGGAGAGTGGGAAACCATAGTCTACCACCAATTAAAAAATTTCCTTCCAAGCCTTCTTCATCGAAAACTGGCTGGAGCTGAACGCTGTATTTTTGGCAGAAGGGATAAAATTGGCTGAGCAAAGCATAGAGTAGGCCTGTAACCATCGGGTCGCTAAAGCCGACTTTTGCAGAAAGAGATAAGGTTTGGGGCTGGCAATGCTTAAGTACTTTCTTAAGGGTCAGGAGTGCCTTTTTAATAATCTTCGGGTTGAGTAGCTCTTTGGCAAAAGAGGGGTGCGATTTTTTTTCCTTCTTTAGTGCTTCAGAATTATGAGCTTCAGTATTCTTTTTAGTGATCATCTTAATATCGGTCTTCATAGACTCGGTAAGAATCGCATCGGACGTTTTTGCTTGTTTCGTAGTTATGTGTTGCTTGGCTGTAGTAGCTGTTGCTTTTTTTGCTCTTCTATTGGTTGAGTTTGGCTGGAAAGAAAATTTGATCCATTTAAATAGGGTAAGGATAGTGGTTGCTTTTTCTTTATTGGTATAACGAAAATTAACTTTGATTCCTCCAAAGAGCCAGAGAATTGCGCCTTCGACAGAGGTTTCATCGTTCTTTTCACCGGTCACTCGATACTGATAGGGAATCAAAATAAGTGCAATGAGAAGAATGGCTATGATTAATACCAGGTAGAGGATAATCTGCAAAAGATAACCCAAAATGGATAGGAGCAATATAGATCACCTCCTGATAGCTGTACCTATTCCAACAAATAATTAGTAGAATGATGGATAAGCTGATGAGCGGATAGTGGATGAACAAATTCAGATTGATATTTGTATTGAAAACAGTTATTTGGCTTTTAATAATTTTCCGGTCTTTAGCAAACTTTTTGATACGTATTTAAGAGCGGAAGGAGTAGCTTTGAGACTTTCTTTGGCTAGAGCGTTGCCTGCCTTGATACCGGGAACAAAATCTAGGAACTTACTTGCTGACTTCATGTTGTTACGGGCAGACTTTATGTTTTTGCGTTGCACTTCCATGAGGGAGTTGAATGTGCTTTGGGAAGCGGGTTCTAGGGACTGCTCAAGCAGGGCGTTTTTTATGTGGTCAAGTTCAAGCGGAAGTTCGAGGTCATAAGAGGATTTGTCATTAAGATCCCAGAATAGCAGCTTCAGCTCGTTGATCTCTTGCCGGCATTCCGAGCAGGCTTTAAGATGTTCTTCGACAAATAGCTTTTCGACTGGGTCGATGACGCCGTCCAGCAGATCCTGCAGCAGATTTTTATCTAAATTACATATCATCATGATCTCTCCCATAATCCGTCATTACCTCTCATAATTACCTCTTATCGTTATCTCTCCCATAATCCACCTATGCTCAAATCATCTTTCAGGTGCTTGCGCCCTCTATGTAAATAGGTCTTCACCGTTCCCAAGGGGACACCCATACTCTTAGCAATCTCTTCATATTTCATACCCTTCATGTGTCTCAAGAGGATTGCCATGCGTTCTTCAGGGGGAAGGGCATATATGGCTGTGGTCAAAAGTTTTTTGGTATCTAGAAAGAGCGTTGACTCCTCGGTGTTGGTGCTAGCAGGAAGAAGATCCTGGATTTCGTAGCCATCTTCACCTTGTTGGTTAAGCGATAAGGCATCTTTCTTGTCCCTTAAGTGGTTTAAACACTTATTGATGGTAATGCGCTTTATCCACGGGAGCATCGAGAAACCGGTTTCGAAGCTGTCGAGGGCCTTAAAAATAGACAGAAAGACCTCTTGAGTTAAATCCAAAGCGTCCTCCTTATTACCGGTATAATGGTAAGTGATGGTATAAATGTATTTCTTATACCGATCGTAAAGGATTTCCAACCCTTGATTTTTATCTTTCTTATATAGTTTTAGGATTGTGGCGTCTGAAGCATCCAAAGCTCGGACCATCCTTTTAACTTTGATATGAATTTAACACCGGGGTTCGGGTTGGAGTAAGGATTGGCGTGTGAATATTTTTTGTGTCACTTATTATTAATACACATTGTAGCTTAAAAAGTTTTGATTCCATAGATAGATATATAAAAATTTGATTAATGAGTTATAAAGCTTTACTAAGTAAGTGTTAGGTTTACGAAGCAACTGAAGACAATATTAAGTAGGCTAATAAAAGTAATTGGTAAGATTTCACTAAGTAAATGACTTAACTAAGGAAAAGCCTTTAAGAAAACTTTAAAAAGCTTTATAAGCAAGTCAACGGCTTTTAAGCAAGCATAGATTTTGCTGAGTGGGCAGGAAGCCAATTTGTTCTTGAGTAATGATTCTATTCTGGACTATAATATAATTTAGCATGTCTTACTGAAGTAGTTGTCAAAGGAATGTTATCAGTAGAATATGTTCAAGAGAAGATTATAAGATAATATTTATCAAACGAATAATATCAAACGAATAATATCGAGCGAGTATTATAGAGGAGATGCGGAGAATTGGGGATAAGCTTAAGCAAGAATAGATTTAAGGATTTAAATCTACGCAATATAGCAGCGGGACTTGTTTCGGCACTGATTGCGATCACGGGACCGCCAGCCATCATTTTAGAGGCTGCTGCAAATGGCAACTTTACAACTTCACAGGCTGTCATGTGGATGTTCTCTTGTTACGTGTTTGGGGGGCTTTTCAGTATTATCATCCCCTGGTATTATAAGATGCCGATTGTGGGGGCGAACACCATTACGGGGGTCGCCTTTCTGGCCACTGTGACAGCTCAGTTTAGTTATGCTGATCTCTTAGGTGCTTATATTGTTTCCGCTCTATTGATGTTAGGTATTGGCGTATTAGGCGTTTTTTCCAAGCTCCTTGATTATGTTCCGAAAGAGATCATCTCTGTGATGCTGGCCGGTATGATTACTAGCTATATGGTGAATTTCATTACCTCCATCACGAAGATGCCCTTGATTGGGGGAGGGGCCTTGTTAGCCTTCCTTATCTTCAGCAAATGGAAAACTAAAATTCCTCCTATGGTAGCAGGAGTGTTCACCGCGACGCTCTTATTATTTCTGACCCAGCCATTGGCGGGAATCACCTTTGGCACCGATGTGGTTTTACCAACCATACAGATGCCTGCGTTTAATCCGCTTAGCTTTTTATCGGTCTCCATTCCTTTAGCGTTATTGATATTGAGTAATGATGCGGCGGTTGGCTTAGGAGCCTTGGAACAAAATGATTATAAGCCACCTGTCAATAAGGTCATTGCCTTGAGTGGAATATTCTCGATCATCGCCAGTTTTTTTGGGGGGCAGTCGGCCAACGTGGCGGGTATGATGTCTGCCATTTGCTCTGATCAAGAGGCCGGTCCTAAGGAAAAGCGCTATATGGGGGCGGTGGTTTCGGGGGTCATTCTTCTTGGTTTTGGCTTATTTGCCTGGAAGCTGGTGCCGCTGATCCAAGTCTTGCCCAAACCCTTTATCTCACTGCTCGTAGGCTTTGCCCTGTTAGGGGTGTTTGGCAATAGCTTATCGACGGGTTTTTCTAACCCTAAGATCAAAATAAGTGCGGCTCTGACCTTTGTAATTGCTTTTTCCAACATAACGATTTTTAATATTAGTGCGCCAGTCTGGTCGCTGCTTATTGGGACTTTAGTCGCACGACTTATTGAATCCCAATAGATTTTAGAACTCTTAAAATTTCTAAATTAAAGATTTTATTATATTCACTTCCTTGGAAGGATTTTCAACAAATATGTAGAAAGTTAAGAAATGTGATTGTTTTTATTTGTTTTAATTACATAGGTGTCATAATTTAGTCGAAGTAGGTGAGTTGTATAGATATTCCGATACTTTCTTTATTGCTTCAAGGTATTCCGGAACAAATTGGAGTTGTAGCATTGGCATACGCGATTGCGAAGCTTCCTTTTCGTTGGAAAGAAATTATTCCTTTAGGGACATTGCTAGCCTTAACTGCATTTATCATCAGGTCCCTAAATATGCCCTTTGGAACGCATACGCTTGCGATTATTTTTTCTTTGTTCATATTTTTAATGCTGAAGAGCAAAGAAGTAATCACATCCTTGATTTCTACTCTTCTCTGCATTGTAGCGCTCAGCGTTTTTGAGCTTATTTCTATTTCATCTCTTCTGGCCATTTTTAATACATCGCAAGAAGCTGTTTTTACCGATCCAATGAAAAGGATATTATTTACTGAACCCCAAGTCATCCTGCTTTTTTTAACTGCCTTTATAGTTAAGCGAAAGAGGGAGAGAAATGATAAGCCTTAATGGGATGAGTAACGAACTGACTAATATTATCACGAAAGATTTGGGATTTAATGAAGATAAAAAAGAGATTGTTGCTTATGCCATCGAAACTTCACTCTATTCGGTGATAGGTGTCTTACTTTTGATTCTTTTTTCCTTATTAGTCGATGCTTTAAAGGCATCACTTATTGCAGCTGTCTTTGGCGTTATACTCCGCAGATTATCGGGTGGGGCACATTTTGATACTCCTACCAAATGCTTGATCTTCGGGGCAATCCTGTACACTGGACTTGGCGTGTTGGCCCAAAAGCTGGTGGAGTACCACCTCGTTACTGATCTTATGCTTTGGGCAAGCATAGGTATTGCCTTAATCATCGTCGGCATTTTAGCACCGGTCGATAGCGAGAATAAACCGATTCACTCTGCAAAACTAAAAAGAAATTTAAAAAGCTTATCCATCGCATTTGTTATTGTAAGTTTTATTATTGTTTTAATATCATCTAATGGGTTGCTAAATGTCAGCTTGAGTTTGGGGATACTCTATCAATCCTTAACCTTGCTGCCGCTATTTAATCACGGGGGAGGTGGATAAAGTGAGAAAAACAATCTTTGCAGCTCTCGCCACATCATTGATGGTCCTAGCCAGCGCAACATCTGTGTTCGCATGCGGTATTTGGGCCTACCAACCCAAGACGCCGAAATCCTTGCAGAAATAATCTAGAGTTCTCTTAAAAAGCTGGGTTTTGTCCCAGCTTTTTGAGGTTTGGAGGCTAAAATGGGTAGAGGACATTCTAATCGATCAATTATTCAATCCACCTTATTAAATATTACAATAAGTGTTTTCATTCTCAGTATGATTCTAATTTTCTTATTCGGCCAAACTTTTTGGCAGAAGGAATCGATTAAGTTGGATTATGAATTATTAAGCGTAGCCATTGAGGCCAAGGAAAGAATTGAAAGTCAATACATAGAGAAACTTGCCGATGATAACGCCGGTTCACAGCTTGTAGAAAATAATGACATGCAGAAACTGAGTGCCGAAATAAAACCCTTACTGCAGGGGACAGATTCTTATTCAGTCGCCTATTATGATAGCAGGATGGATTGGATCGTTTCCGAAGAGGAACAGATTAAGTATGTGCTGGATAAGATTCTGCCTGCTTTAAGTGAAAATAATAGTATACAGCAATTGAAGATTGAGCATTTGAGTCTCGTAAGCATTCCTATTTATCAGGATCATCTATTGATAGGGTATGTTTGGGCCTTTGCCGATCACCCGGAATTCAGTTTCACTTCCTTTTCCAGTGTTAATATTTTTTTTGTGTTCATTTTTGCACTTTTAAGCATTATTATCCTATTAATTAATAGGCATTTAAAAAACATCCAAACCCAACTGGAGCGTTTTAGTGAGTCTATTGTTCATCCTGAGTCTGCGCCCCTGTGGGATGTTTCTAAGCTGCCGGAGCTAGAACCGGTTTTTTATAAGATCATGAGCTATACTCAAGAGCTGAGCAGTATGAATGAAGAGTTGCTGGAATCTCAGCATCGATTGACTCGAATTATGGAGGGAATCTCCGACGGGTTACTTTCTATAGATGTCGAATGGCGTATCCTATTTTACAATCAAGTGACCAAGAAGCACCTGAATCGAACAGATAAAGATTTGTATATGAAAAGCATTTTCCAAGCTATTCCGGGCTTCCAAAACTCAACAACCCATCAGTTATTTGCCTCGGCCTTCAACTATTCGGAGCCGCTCCATTTCGAAGCGGAGGGGATAGTAGTTAATGGGAGGATATACCTTTTCAGCGTTTATCCCTTTAAAGGCGGAATCACGGTCTTCTTTAGAGATATTACAGAGCGGAGGATCCAGCAGCAAGAAATGGCTCGTCTAGAACGGCTTAACCTGATTGGCCAGATGGCGGCGGGAATTAGCCATGAAATTAGAAATCCTCTTACCACGGTCAAGGGCTTTCTGCAATTGCGTAGTTCCAAACTGACGAACTCCGAGGAAAATGAGTATAACGAGCTGATGATCTCTGAAATAGATCGGGCGAATATGATTATCACCGAATTTTTATCCTTGGCGAAAAGCAATATAGTTCATAACACGGAGCAGGACATCAATCAAATCATTTATCGGATTTTCCCCATGATTCAGGCTGATGCCAATAACACTGGCAAGGAAATCTTGCTCAACTTAAATCCGCTGCCGAGCTTATCCTTGAATGAAAATGAAATTCGCCAATTGCTGCTTAATCTCGTACGCAATGCTTTGGAGGTTACTTCGACAGGCGGATGTATCATCATTCGCACTTACGAGGAAGGGAATCATGTGATCTTGGCGGTTCAGGATCAAGGTCCAGGGATTCCTGCAGAGATTCAAGAAAAAATCGGTACCCCCTTCTTCACCACCAAAGAAAGTGGCACAGGTTTAGGTATCGCAATTTCTATGGGTATTGCTCATCGCAATAATGGTGATTTGGGCTTTGAGTCGAGCAGTCAAGGCACAACCTTTAAGGCTAAGTTTAAAAAGCTTACCTTAGCTAATGGCTGAGAAGGGTTAATCTACTGCCTTAAACCGTGGGGAAGTTGACAGATAATCAGTCATTTGGTTAAATAAATGAATAACCGTAGAGATGTTTGCAGTATAGGTGTGGAAACGGAGGAGTTAAGATATGTATACGAGTCAAAAGCCTCTGCCGGAGCAGTATCTTTCTCTTAGTGAGGCGGAAATGGATCAACGGATTCGGCAAGCGAAGGAAGCGTTGGGTTCGAAGCTAGTCATATTAGGCCACCATTATCAACGGGATGAGGTCGTGCGCTATGCCGATCATCGCGGAGATTCCTTGCGGCTTTCTCAATTGGCTGCCCAAGCAAAGGATGCTGAGTTCATCGTTTTTTGTGGTGTGCATTTCATGGCAGAGACCGCTGATATGTTGGGTGCGCCTGGGCAGAAGGTCATCTTGCCGGATTTAGATGCGGGCTGTCCCATGGCTGATATGGCAGAGATAGAAGATGTGGAGAGATGCTGGCAGCAAATTTCTGCCAAATACCATGCAGAATTCGTGCCTGTGACCTATGTGAACTCTACAGCGGAGGTCAAAGCCTTTTGTGGCCGTCATGGAGGATTAACCTGTACCTCTTCTAATGCCCTGAAGATCCTGAAGACTTTGTTTGCTGAGGGTAAGCATGTGCTCTTCCTTCCCGATGAGCACCTCGGTCGCAATACCGCTATTCAACTGGGTTTAGAGGAAAAGGATATGTTCCAATGGCATCGAGAGGACTGGGATATTGAGTTGCCGGAGGTTGCCCCACAGATTATTCTATGGGATGGCTATTGTGGTGTTCATCAGAGATTCACTCCCGCTCATGTGGATTATGTCCGGAGTCAGTATCCAGGCATTACAGTGATTGTCCATCCGGAATGTAGTCATGCGGTAGTAGAAAAATCTGATTTGAGTGGCTCTACCGACTTTATCATTCGTCAAATTACTGCAGCTCCGGCTGGCAGTGTTTGGGCGGTGGGAACAGAGATCAATCTAGTGAGTCGCTTGGCCAAGGAAAATCCCGATAAGACCGTCATCTGCTTGAATGAAAACGTTTGCCTGTGCGTGATGATGAGCCGGATCAGCCAGCCCCATCTTCTGTGGGTTTTGGAAAACCTTCAACAGGGTAAGGTGGTCAATCAAATTAGCGTCAAACCGGAAATAGCTAAGGATGCCGTGGTGGCTCTCGAACGCATGCTGGAGTTGAGTAAGTAAAACTACCCAAGATTAGAGAAGCCTGGATCTATCCTACAATCCTGTTAAGCTTGAACGGGGCAAAGGAGCAGCAGGAGGATTGTGCGGGAGCACTATGGATGATGGGATGGAGGGTGTTTATGCGCATTGAGCAGCTATATTATCTTGTTGAGGTGAGCAAGAATAAATCCCTAACTATCGCTGCGGAGCAGATTCATGTGTCTCAACAAAATCTTAGCGTTGCCATTCGTAATTTGGAGAAGGAGTTCAATGTTGAGCTTTTAATACGTTCCCATAAGGGTGTATCCCTTACCAGGGAAGGGGAGGAATTTGTCAATAAAGCACAGGAGATATTGACTAAGATTGACGAGCTGAATTCTCTATTTAATAAGAAACAGCTCGCCAAAAAAGCCCTTAAAGGTAGCCTGCGCATTGATGTGGTTCCTTACATGACCCTCCCGGATATCCTGGTTTCCTTTTATAGGCTGCACCCCCAGGTCAATGTGGTATTAAAGGAACACAGTCCTCAAGAAATTATGAGTAATGTAGCTGAGGGGAAAAGTGACGTTGGTATTATCTTTCGCACAGGCGAGGATCAGGGATTCTCTAAGACCATCTACGAACTGGGATTGAGCTATGAAAATATTCTTGACGATAAGATTTATGTTTGTGCCGGAAAAAAGTCCCCACTTAAGAAAAAGCGTGTGATATCCCATACTGAACTATTTAAACAAAACTTGATCGTATCTGAAGATCTCTATGGATGGATTCTGGATATTATCAAGCGTTATCAGGACCCCTCTTCTATACAGATTCAGAAATCAAATAGTATGCAGATCTATAAAAAGATGATTGAAGAAGGTTTGGCGGTGGGTTTTGTTACCGGAATTGGTTTAGAAAAGGAGCTTATTTTTAAGAAGGGGGAAGTAGTCCCTATAGCCATCGAAAAACACAATAATATCACCATTGGGCTGGTGTATTCTAATGTTGATTCACAAACTGAGATCAGTAAGGAATTCATCAACCATCTTAAATTAACAACGCAAGATTATCAGTGCTGATAAAGTTTTATAGCTCATGAGCAAACCTTGAATAGTTATCCGAGAGACTCTCTCGGATTTTTTCTTACATTTTTATCCCTTAGCAAAGACTCGTTAGTAACTTGCCTCTAATTATTTAGGCTGGAGGGGCACAAATGAAATTTGTGGCCCCCCACAGAATATTCTAAATTATGTGTTAGCCAGAACAAGTGAAAGTGACTACAATGTATATAAGAGGTCACAAGGCGCCGTCACCTCATAACTAAAAGGGGGCAAAAGGAATGAACGTAGTTGTTATTGGTTCGGGTGTTATGGGACCTGGTATTGCCCAAGTATTCCTAATGGGTGGACATCGTGTAATTATGACAGATATTAAAGTGGAAGCCTTAGCGGAAGGAACTAAGGAAATACGTAATAGTCTTAACTTGATGGTGGCCAAGGGTATCATCGATCAGGATGTCACAGCCCTTATGAGCAATTTCCAAACGATGACCAGCTTAGAAGAAGCCGTTAAGGATGCGGATCTGGTGGTAGAAGCTATACCCGAAGTGATTAGCTTAAAACAACAGATTTATGGAAGTCTCGATCAGTTCTGCCCTAAAGATACAGTTATTGTCAGCAATACCTCGGCTTTACCCTTACCGGAAATATTCCCGAATTTTCGCCCGGGGAACTTCTTCGTGGCTCACTTTATGAATCCGCCCCAAATCATACCCTTAGTGGAAATCGTTAAAAATGACAAAACCAATCCCGAAAAGGTTGCTTGGCTCAGAGCAGAGCTGGAGAAATGTGGGAAGAAACCTATTGTCGTTAATCAATTCGTCAAAGGATTCCTCACTAACCGTATGCAGACAGCCATGGCTCGGGAAGGCTTATCCCTCTATGAAAAAGGAATTATCTCTCTAGAGGACCTGGATATTGCCAATACGGCTTGCATCGGTTTCAAATCCGCATGGCAGGGAACCCTTGAAACCATGGATTACATTGGTTTGGATACCTGTGCTTTTGCTTATAATGTCATTTTCCCGGATCTATGCAATGAAACTACAGTTCCATCAATAGTCACAGAAAAAGTTAAAGAAGGAAAATTGGGCTTAAAAACAGGAGAAGGCTTCTTTAAGTATTCCGAAGAGGATGCGATGGCAAGGCAGGAAGGTCTCCTAGAGCAACTCAAACTCTATAATACTTACCTTAATAAATAAGAGGTGAAAGGGATTCTCAACAAAAGTCGTAGCTAAATATCTCCTGAAGTTAGGAAGTTTTACTCGGGAGGAAAATAGAAATGAGCACAAAACTCGTCTTAAGCCCGCGTCAAAAAGCCCTATGGCCCATCCTCATCTTGGGAGCGTTTTTCGAAGGCTTTGATGATGCATTGATCAATATTGCCTTACCCTATATTAAAGCAGATTTTAACCTGAGCACTCAGATGTCTGGTTATGCACTTTCCATTATTGCCTTTGGAACCATGGTAGCTTTCTTTGTTTCGCGGATGGCGGACACCATCGGTCGGCGTAAAGTCTTTTTAACTTGTGTCTATATGTATTCTATTTGCTCCTTAGTCACGGCTTTTTCACCAAATATCCAAGTATTTATCTTTTTACAATTCGTAGCTAGGATTTTCTTAATTGGTTGTTGGTCTGTAGGTTATGTAATCCTTTGTGAGGAGTTCGCTACAGAACATCGAGGAAAAGCTGTGGGAAGATTCCAGTTGACAGCTGTATTTGGAGCTTTGCTGATTGGTATTTTGCTTCCCGTTTTCACCAGTTTCGGTTTAAGCTGGAGAGCTCTTTATGTAGTAGGTGCTGTTCCCATAATTCCTGTTTACCTTATGAGAAAGAATTTACCTGAAACAGAGGCTTTTCTAAATCTGCAAGAAGAGAAGAAGAAAGGCATTCGGCCTCAGAAAGAAGACTTCTTTGGTCCTTGGCGGAGTCCTTTTACCAAGTATATGGTCGTCATGTGTCTGGTATGGGTATTCCTCTATTTCGGAGTCAAAGGATCTTTGAACTTCTTCTCCCTCAGAGTTGTTAGTGAATTAAGCTGGACTCCCAACATGGTAAGCTTAGGCCTTGTTCTTCAAACCCTCACCGGAATCTTCGTCATTGCTATGAATGGCAAAATGATGGATGTCATCGGACGTAAGCGGGCTGCTACCATTATCATCATCGTTGGATGTGTCTTTAGTGTATTGACCTTTACTCTAACAGGATTCTACCCGGTACTTATCTGCAGCATCATTTCCGCGGGATTTGTTAACTCTTTCTTAATCGTAGGTTCCACTTTAACCAACGAGCTCTTCCCAACGGAAATCCGTGCTAATGCGATGGCTTGGTCTAACAACATCGTCGGTCGTATGGGGCAGATTATTGTCCCTACCGCAGTAACCACTATGGCTATCTGGCTAGGTCTTGGTCACGCCACAGCCATTGCCGTAGCCTTACCTCTAATTTCCCTCATGTTAATTCTTTTCTTCCTGCCGGAAACAGGCAAGAAGAGTGCTGTGAGTGTAGAGAGCTCAGAGGCTATTTCCAAGTAAAGAGAATACTTTTTCCCAAAATATATATTATCAAACCCAAACTATGTGCTGTTCTCACTGATTAATTATAATAGAGGAGGTTTTACACATGGAAGGAAAATGCAGAGCAGGAGCTCTTGTTTCTGAGGTCTTAAAAAAAGAAGGTGCCAAATATATCTTTGGTATCCCAGGTGGGCATATCTATCCTGCTATGGAACGCTGCGAAGAACTAGGTATTCCCTTTATCGGTGTCCGCCATGAAATGACAGCTGCTTTTGCAGCGGAAGGTTGGGCCTTAACCACCGGTAAATTCGGAGTATGCACAGGAACTGCCGGCCCAGGGGTCACCAATTTGCTTACTGGCTTAGCCAACTCTTACGTAGGAGGATTCCCGGTTTTTGCTCTCGGCGGTAAAGCTCGGATTACGGAAAATGACCGTAACGAACTCCAAGATTTTAATTCAATGGCTGTTCTCAGTCAAATGACTAAGCATGCTCGCGCGGTCTCTGAGCCCAAACGGATCCCAGAATATGTGGGCAGAGCTATCGCTCATGCCACCACCGGCAAACCTGGACCAGTTTACATCGAGGTTCCCAGAGATCTTATGGAAACTGAAGTGGATCTCTCCACAGTGGAGTTCCAAGAAAGATATATCACTGAAAGCAAGCCCCAAGGAGATCCTGCCAGCATTCAAGCTGCTCTGGAACTGATTAAAGAAGCTCAGAAACCGGTCATCATCGCTGGTTCTGGAGTATGGTTCTCCCAAGCTCATCATGAACTCCAAGCCTTCGTAGAAAAAACCGGCATCCCCTTTGCAACCCGTAACGCAGCCAGAGGATGCATCACTGATAAACATCCCTTGTTCATTAGCCCCGGCTATGATCACCCCATTCTTCAAGCCCTTTTGGCAGAAGCAGATCTAGCCATCGTTATCGGCACTAAACCTGGCTTTACCTTGGGCAGAGGAAACTTCCGCAAAGATTTAAAAATCATCCGCATCGATATCGATGCTGCAGAGTTGTACAATCAGTTAGACGTTAAAGTGGGTATCCACGGCGATGCTAAGGAAGTTCTGAAGCAGCTCATCGCAGGTGTCGAAGCCGGAAGTCGTCCCCAATGGACAGGATTCCTTGGTGCAGTAAAACAACAATTTGCCGGTCTCTTTGGCCAAATGTGTGATCCCAGCCATTCACCTATTCATCCAGTTCATTTGATGAGCCAAATTGCACAAAGGGTGGATGAAGAAACCATCGTCGTCGTCGATGGTGGCGATACAGCTACTTGGGCTACTTTAGTACTACCAGCTTATGGACCTGGACAAATGCTCTCTATTGCTGCAACTAGCTTTGGTCCTTTAGGTGTGGGCATGGGTTATGCCATCGCCGCCAAGCTGGCTCATCCAGAGAAGAAGGTCATTATGATCACTGGAGACGGAGCCTTCGGTTATGGAGTAGCAGAATTCGATACCTTGAAGCGGTATGGACTTGATATCACCACTATTATCCTTAACGATGGTCTCTGGGGCATGATTAAACGCTCTGAGGCTAAGAAGGCCAGCGGCAAAGCCAAATTCGTGGGTGTGGAACTCATGGAACAAGTCCATTACGAAAAGGTCGTGGAAGGCTATGGCGGCTACGGCGAATTCGTCACAGACCCAGCAGAAGTAGGCAACGCCATCGACCGTGCTCTGGCTTCCGGTAAAATGTCCTGCGTCAACGTCATCACCGACCCCCAATTCGGCCCCCCCAGCAGATAAGAGTGAATTAAGGGGACAGGTACAGTTATTCAAATTTGGGACAGGGGAATAGGTCCCTTGTCCCAGTCCACTACCTAAACCCCAAAGCATGTGAGTAATCACATATACTGAATAAAACCAAGTAAATCTATAATGCAACATTACAAAGCATTTAACTACTACTGTAATTGGAGGACACTGAAATGAGCGTAAAAGAAGAAATCTATGCATTTTGCGAGAAAATGAATACAGATTCAGGCCATATGGAAGGAAAGGATCTGAGCTTCCAAGTTAACCTAAAAGAAAGTGGCCCCATCCAAATGGTGATTAAGGATGCAAAAATCACTGTTTATGAAGATTGCCCTCATACACCGGAGTTAACTCTGACTATCTCTGATGACGATTATTCTAAATTACTCAAAAACCAACTCAACACTACAGTGGCTCTAATGACCGGAAAAGTCAAAGTAGATCGTGTAGATAAAGCCTTAAAGCTTTTGGAAGTAGTTAAGCAATACTACTAAGAGCAGCAAAAAATTAGACTCTTGAGTCTTGTTAAGTTCATAGGTAGTTTCATGTAACTATCTTAGTAAAGCATAGAATATGCTGGAGTAGATTTGGAGGAAAGTACTATGGAAAAAGTAAGAATGACACCCAGTGAAGCTATCTGCGAAACCTTATTGGCTGAAGGTGTGGATCATGTAACAGGTATCGTAGGATCAGCTTTTATGGATCTTCTAGATCTCTTCCCCACAGCCGGGATTAAATTCGTCCCCGTTCGTCACGAACAATCCGCCGGACATATGGAAGATGCTTATACCCGTGTAACAGGCCGTGCAGGAGTGCTCATTGGCCAAAATGGCCCTGGTATCACCAATATGGTCACCTCTGTGGCAGCAGCCAATTCGGCTCATACCCCTATGGTTATTATCTGCCCCTCAGCTGGGACTCCAACAGTGGGCTGGGACGGCTTCCAAGAAGCAGACACCGTTCAGATTTTCAAAGCTATTACTAAGGAAACCATTCGCGTACCCCATCCTTCCCGGGCTGCCGATTGCCTGCGGACTGCTTTCCGCATTGCTTATGCGGAGCGGGGCCCTGTACTCTATGATATCCCTAGGGATTATTTCTATGGTGAAATTGATGAGCAGATCCTCGAGCCCCATCAATATCGTGTTTCCCAACGGGGCTGCGGAGATTTGGCTTCCATCGCTAAGTCTGTCGAGCTCTTAGCTTCCGCAAAGCGCCCAGTCATTATCTCCGGTCGCGGAGTTGTCGATACCAAATCCAAGGACATCGTAGCTAAAATCGCGGAGCTCCTCACTGCTCCTGTAGCTTGCACCTATCTCCATAACGATGCCTTTCCTTCAGATCATCACCTGTGGTTAGGGCCTATCGGTTATATGGGCTCTAAAGCAGCCATGAATACAGTGGCTGAGGCAGATGTTATCCTTGCTTTGGGAACTAGACTTTCTGTCTTCGGTACCACACCTCAGTATGACATCAATTACTTCCCAGACAGTGCCAAGATCATTCAAGTAGATATTAATCCTCGCAATATCGCCAGAACCCATCCAGTAGAAGTAGGTTTGATTGCTGATGCTAAAGAAGCAGCCAAGGAAATCCTCAAAGGCTTAGAAGCAAAAATCTCTAATCCTAAAGTTAATGAAGAATACTTAAAAGTCATTAAGAGTCGTCAGGATGCTTGGGATAAGGAAATCGTTGACTTAGCTATGGTAGATGGCGATCCTATCAATCCTCGCCGTGCTCTTTTAGAAATCCAAAAGGTATTGCCTGAAAATGCAATTGTCTCTACGGATATTGGTAATGTTTCCTCTACAGCCAATAGCTACCTGAGATTTAAGGGCGAAGGGATGCATATCGCTGCCTTGACTTTTGGTAACACCGGATTTGCTTATCCTGCAGCATTAGGTGCCCAAATGGCAAATCCAGATGCTCCTGTAGTAGCCATTGTCGGAGACGGAGCTTGGGGAATGAGCCTCCATGAAGTGAGTACCGCTGTAGAACATAATCTACCAGTCGTCGCTATTGTCTTCCGGAACATGGCTTGGTGTGCAGAAAAGAAAAATCAAATCGATTTCTACAACAACCGCTTTATCGGCGCTGATATTCTCAATCCAGAAAGCTTTGCTCCAGTAGCCATCGCCATGGGTGCAGAAGGTATCCGTGTTAGTGATCCAGAGGAAGTGGGACCAGCTTTAGAAAGAGCCTTGTCATCTCGCAAACCTACCGTACTGGAAATCGTCTGCGATGGAACCATACTAGCACCACCTTTCAGAAAAGACGCTCTGAAATTACCTACCCGCCTGTTGCCTAAGTACAAGGATTTAGATGTGAGAAATTGGTAAACATCTTACGCTAGGGAAGCATTCGTTGCAGTAAAAAAGGTATAATTCCTCATAATTTTGACGGAATTATACCTTTGCCTATGTCCGTAAGTATACTCCGCAGGGCACAAGCAAAGAAACATCTATTACTGTATTCGAGCAAAGATGATAGTATAGATATATGGGGGTATGAAATGTATAAGTTATATTGTAGAGCCTTTCAAAGCGTGTTGAAGCTTGGTACCTATTTTATGCCTTGGCGCACCCCAAAGTTGCTTGAGGGAAAAAACAGCCTAGGCCAGCTCCCCAGACTTATTAAAAATAATGAAATCAATAGTGTACTCATCGTAACGGACAAAGGAATTTCTTCCCTAGGGTTAATGAATAGCCTACTTAAAGGATTAGAGGATCATGATATCAAGTATTGTGTGTATGATAAAACCGTTCCTAATCCAACCATTGATAATATTGAAGAAGCCCTAAAACTATACTATAGCAACAGATGTAAGGGGATTATTGCCTTTGGAGGCGGGTCCCCAATGGATTGTGCAAAGGGAGTGGGAGCGCGTATTGCCCGTCCCCAGAAGACGATCCCCCAAATGAAAGGGCTATTCAAGGTCTTAAAAAAGATCCCACCATTGTTTGCTATTCCAACAACAGCGGGAACGGGAAGCGAAGCCACCATTGCAGCAGTAATCACTAATCAGGAAACGCACGAGAAGTATGCAATTAATGATTTGGTGCTTATCCCTAAATATGCTGTATTAGACCCCGCGCTTACCGTAGGTTTGCCACCTCATATTACGTCAACGACAGGCCTAGATGCTCTTACTCATGCAGTAGAGGCCTATATCGGCAGAAGTAACACCAAAGAAACTAAGGAGTTAAGCCGAAAAGCAGTAAACTTGATTTTCGATAATCTATTTGAGGCCTATTCTAACGGGGCAAATCTTGTGGCACGTGAAAATATGCAGAAGGCATCCTTTTATGCTGGGATTGCCTTTACCCGGGCTTATGTTGGATATGTTCATGCCTTGGCCCATCCCTTAGGCGGATTTTATGGAACACCTCATGGTCTGGCTAATGCTGTGATTTTACCCTATGTGCTTGAATACTACGGGGAGCCAGCCCACAAACCTTTGGCAGAACTGGCCGATTTAATCGGAATTTCTGAAAAGACGGATACTACAGAGGAAAAGGCTTTGAAATTTATTGATGCGATTAAGAAGCTTAACCAAAGCATGGAGATTCCTGAAACAATCGGCGGGATTAAGGAGAAGGATATCCCAACGATGAGTGATCGGGCCTTTAATGAGGCCAATCCACTTTATCCAGTACCGAGGATTCTATCGAGAGAAGACTTGATCAAGCTTTATGACCTAATAAGAGTAAAGATATAGATGATGAGTTGAAAAAAGTTCCGTGGGAGGTGTGGTTATGAGTGATGTTAAAGAAATAATCCTTAAACAAAGAAGATACTTTGAAGAGGGTAAAACCAAAGATCTGAATTTTCGTATGGAGAAGCTCAGGGTCTTAAGAAAGGTAATTATTGAAAATGAAGAAGAAATCAGGGAGGCTTTGCATAAAGACTTAAATAAGACTCCCTTTGAGGCCTATGCTACGGAAGTAGGGATTGTTCTAGAAGAATTGAGTTACACATTAAAGCATCTACCGAAATGGGTGAAAAGGAAAAGGGTAAGAACACCGATAACCCAATTCCTAGCCACAAGTTTCACCTACCCTGAACCCCATGGTATAACCTTGATTATGTCTCCCTGGAACTATCCCTTCCAGCTTGCGATGGCACCATTGATTGGCGCCATCGCTGCAGGCAATTGCTCGGTTATTAAACCCTCTGAGTATTCCTTCAATACCTCTGTAGTGATCGAGAAGCTCATAAAAGAGAATTTCAAAGAGGAATTTATTACGGTAGTACGCGGTGGGAGAGAAGCTAATAAAACCTTGCTGGATGAGAAATTTGATCATATCTTCTTTACAGGAAGTGTAGCGGTTGGTAAGACAGTCATGGAAGCAGCCTCCAAACACCTTACCCCTGTAACGCTGGAGTTGGGTGGTAAAAGCCCTTGCATTGTGGATGAAACTGCAAATATTGACTTGGCAGCAAAGCGGATTATGTGGGGAAAGCTCTTGAATTCAGGACAAACTTGCGTAGCCCCAGATTATCTCCTGGTTCACAGTAGTATCAAGAGCAAACTTATTGATAAGATGAAAGAATACGTGATTGAGTTTTACGGGAAAAATCCCAGTAAAAATGAAGATTATCCAAAGATAATTAATGAAAAGCATTTTAAGCGATTACAAAGCCTTATCATAGGTGAAGAAATTGTCTTTGGGGGACAATTTAATGAAGAAACCCATCAAATCTCCCCAACCATTGTTCATAATATAACCTGGGACAGTCCAGTCATGTTGGAAGAGATTTTTGGGCCCATTCTGCCGGTGCTGGAATTCGAGCACTTAAGCGAGGTTATTTCTCAAGTCAATAAACATCCCAAACCCTTGGCACTATACTTCTTTACTACTAAAAAGGAAAGAGAAGAACAGATCCTTAGGGATATCTCCTTTGGTGGAGGATGTATCAACGATACCATTGTGCACTTAGCGACTTCCTATATGCCCTTCGGTGGGGTTGGTGAAAGTGGAATGGGAGGATATCATGGTAAGGCGAGTTTTGATACCTTTTCACATCAAAAAAGTATTATGAAAAGATCTAATTTGCTGGATATTCCTTTAAGGTATCCTCCCTTTAAAAATAAGTTAAGCTTAGTAAAAAAGGTTATGAGATAGGCCGAGTCGATAAATATTGTATACATTGCTAATAACTGTTGAAAACAACCCTCGTACTATGTTATTTTTAAGTCATAAATTCTCATAGAGAAGAGCAAAGGCGCTCAAATGGACTGTACAAACGTACGTCCTTTTGGGCGCCTTTTTATGTGCTGCAAAGGAAAGGGGAACGAAAATGAAAATCTTCGGAACAAATGTCTTCAATGATAGCGTCATGCGTGAGAGACTACCCAAAAACATCTACAAATCCTTAAAAAATACTATTGACAATGGTCTTCCCCTAGATTCCGGTATTGCTGAGGTAGTAGCCAGTGCCATGAAGGATTGGGCCATCGAAAAGGGAGCGACACACTATACCCATTGGTTCCAGCCTCTAACCGGTTTGACCGCTGAAAAGCATGACTCCTTCATTTCTCCGACCCAAGATGGTCGCGTGATCATGGAATTCTCCGGTAAAGAGCTAGTCAAAGGGGAGCCAGATGCTTCCTCCTTCCCTAATGGTGGGATACGTTCCACCTTTGAGGCCAGAGGATATACAGCCTGGGACTGCACATCACCGGCATTTTTAAGGGAAGAGGGTACCAACATTGTCCTCTGTATCCCTACCGCTTTTTGTGCGTATACCGGGGAGGCCTTAGATAATAAAACTCCCTTGCTGCGCTCTATGGAAGCTTTGTCCAAGCAAGCTCTGAGAATTTTGAAACTCTTTGGGGATGAAGAGACCACCCGTGTTTCCAGTACGGTCGGCCCTGAACAAGAATATTTTCTCATTGACAAAGCTTACTATGAACAAAGAATGGACCTTCTCCTCACAGGCCGTACCCTATTCGGAGCAAAGCCTCCCAAGGGCCAGGAAATGGAAGACCAGTACTTCGGCAGCATCAATGAGCGGGTCTCTTCCTTCATGCATGATGTGAATGTGGAAGCCTGGAAGCTGGGCATTGCAGCTAAAACCCAGCATAAAGAAGTGGCACCAGGTCAATACGAAATCGCCCCCATTTTCAGCCTGACCAATGTCTCTACTGACCATAATCAGCTCATTATGGATGTTCTTAAAAAAGTTGCCAACCGCCATGGCTTGGTCTGCCTTCTGCATGAAAAGCCCTTCGCAGGAGTCAATGGCTCCGGCAAGCATAATAACTGGGCTCTAGGCACTAATTCAGGGAAGAACCTCTTGGACCCAGGCTCCACTCCCCATGAAAATGCTCAATTTCTCACTTTCCTTTGTGCAGTGCTCAAAGCTGTGGATGAGCATGCGGATTTACTCCGAGCTTCTGCTGCTAATCCCGGCAATGATCACCGCTTAGGCGCCAATGAAGCACCTCCGGCTATCATCTCTGTTTTCTTAGGCGATCAACTGAGCGATATTCTATCTCAATTGCAAAACGGCGGTTTAAAAAGCTCAATATCCGAAAGCCGCATGACCATTGGGGTTACCACCTTGCCTGCTTTGAGAAAGGATTCCACCGACCGGAATCGCACATCTCCCTTTGCCTTTACCGGCAATAAGTTTGAATTTCGGATGGTTCCCTCCTCCATTTCCATTGCCGGACCCAATATCGTTCTGAATTCCATAGTAGCCGAAGCCCTTTCCTGCATGGCGGATCGACTGGAGCAGGCAGAAGATTTCAACGCTGAATTGAAGAAGCTCCTCAAAGAGATTGCTATCAAGCATTCTCGCATTGTTTTCGATGGCAACAACTACTCTGAAGAATGGGTGGAAGAAGCCGAACATCGGGGATTACCCAATATCCGTTCTACTGTGGATGCTATCCCTGCCTGGATCACACAAAAAGCAGTGGCACTCTTTGAGAAACATAGTGTTCTCAGCGGAACAGAGCTTCATTGCCGTTATGAAATTCTCCTTGAGCAATACAACAAAATGATCAATATTGAAGCCCAAACCATGCTCTATATGGCGAAACGTCAAATTATCCCCGCCGGTTTGAAAATGATTCAAAGTTTGGCTGCCGGAATTTCTGCAGTGAAAGCGGTTTCCAGTGCGCCTGTCTCTGTGCAGGAAGGGCTTTTAAGCCAAGTCTCCAATCTGATGGTCGCTGTAGATGAAAGCCTCCGAAATCTAGAAGCAAAGTCAAAGGAGGCTCAAGCGATTGCTGAGGTCTTTATGCAAGGCAAGTTTTATCGGGATGAAGTATTCACGACCATGAATGACCTCAGGGTAGCCGTGGATCAACTGGAGGAATTGGTAGATAAGGAATACTGGCCTCTGCCCAGTTATGCGGATATGTTGTTTAAGCTGTAACACGTAGATTTGGGCATAGCAATAGCTATAACTATAACCATAACCATGGCCATACTACTTCACAAAAAAGCATAGTTCAAAAAGGACAACTTGGGATATTCCACAATTAGTGGGTGTATTCCAGGTTTTCTTTTTTTATTAGGCCTCTAGAAAATTAAGCAGTCAGAATAAATTTTCCAGATAAAAGCAACATAAAACAATATAAAAAGAAAAGGAATCGATCTATTTCCCGCACCATGAAAGGTTTAAGCTTGATGAAGATTACTTGAAATATGGTGCAGCATTGCATGTGCAATTTGCACTTGATTTTTTAAACAGCTAAAGAATATATATATCGCAATGGGCCACAATAGCAAAAAAATAGCTGAGGAGAATGCAAAGGGAGTTATTTCTAACTGCATTCTCTTTTTTGGTTCATAGACGTGAGGATAATTAATGGAAACTATCGCTAGATTAGCTAGAAATCTAGTTCCGGCTGATATACTATTAGAGTGTAATTGGGTAAACGGCATTTGCTAGCACGAACATCTCTAGAGGAGGCAGAAGATGGATTTCTTGTTTGATGTACAAAAACAATGGGAATCGATAATTTATGGCGCTAGTTTAAAGAGAATTGGAGCAGCACTATTAATTCTGCTTCTGGCTCTTCTGCTGAGAAAAATATTTTCTAAAGTGATCATAGTCTTACTGCGAAAATTTACCCAAAAGACTAAAAGTACTTTTGATGATTCTACTGTGGAAGCCTTGGAAAAACCAGTACAGCTTGCTTTTATCATCATTGGCCTCCAGATCGCTTCACAAGTATTACTCCTGCCCCCGGAGATCGGTGTATTTGTCCACAGAGTTATTCGCTCTTTAGTTCTGTATACTTTATTCTGGTCGGCTTACCGAGCGACAGATGTCTTTACAGCTATATTTGAAAAACGAGCCCTTCTCACTAACGACAAATTTGACGATATGCTGATCTCCTTTTTGAGCAAAGGGGCTAAAGCGGTAATTATTATCTTAGGAGCTATCACCATCGCTCAAGTCTGGTTTACGGAAATCGCCGGTGTATTGACAGGCTTAGGACTTGGCGGTCTGGCCTTTGCTCTGGCTGCTCAAGATACCGCTAAAAACTTATTCGGTAGTGTGACCATTATGCTGGATCGCCCTTTCAACATTGGGGACTGGGTTCAAACCCCCAGCGTGGAGGGTACTATCGAAGAGATTGGCTTTCGAAGTACTAAGGTAAGAACCTCTGCTCAAGCTGTGGTGACTATCCCCAATTCCGTCATGAGCAATGAGGCTATTACCAATTGGTCCAAGATGGGGAAGCGGAGAATCAATTTTCAGCTCAAAGTGAGTTACCAAACGACAGCTGAACAGCTCCAAGAATGCGTCAAATCCTTACGGACCATCCTTGAGGAACATCCGGAAGTTCATCCCGAGACTATTTTGGTAAACTTTGAACGCTTCGGTGATAACTCCTTAGATATCTTAGTCTACTTTTTTACTAACACTACCAATTGGCAGAAATTCCTCGAAGTTCAAGAGGATGTTAACTTTAAGATTATGGCTCTGTTAGAGGAGTTGGGTATATTTGTAGCTCTTCCTTCGCGAAGTGTCTATATTGAAAATGCCAAAGCGGAAGTGCCGAAAGAAGCGTGACTATTTCAAAAGAAACAGGAGGAAGAACCATGCAGAAAATAATTCCTCATCTATGGTTTGACAAAGAAGCCGTTGAAGCGGCTCAAAGGTATGTTGAGCTTTTTGAGGATTCAGGGATCATTAATATCACGACAATTCCCGATACTCCGTCGGGTGATTCCGTAATGGTCGATTTTCGACTTGCTGGAATGAGGTTCTCTGCAATCAGTGCCGGTCCGTACTTTACCCTGAACCCATCGATTTCTTTAATGGTAGCTTGCAATGATCCGGAAGAAGTCGACAGGCTTTATGATAATCTATCTGTTGATGGAACAGATCTCATGCCTTTGGGTGAGTATCCGTTCAGCAAACGATATGCCTGGATTCAAGACAAATATGGCCTTAGCTGGCAACTCATGCTGGTTGAGAATAAAGAAGAACATCGAAGAATAAGGCTTAATTTGTTATTTGCCGGAGAGGTATGCGGTAAAGCTGAAGAAGCCATTGAATATTACCTTTCCGTTTTTGAAGGATCTGATCAAGGTTTTGTAAACTATTATCAGACGGGGGAGTCCATGGATGTGCGAACAAAAATAAACTACGGTGAGTTGAATATCCTAGGAAGTCAGCTTATCGCAATGGACCATGGCTTTGGCGGGGAATTTAGTTTTAATGAAGCCTTTTCTTTGATGATTCTTTGTGATAGCCAAGCGGAAATCGATTATTACTGGGATAAGCTTTCCTTTGTTCCTGAGGCGGAGCAGTGTGGATGGGTTAAAGATCAATTTGGCCTATCTTGGCAGATCGTACCGGAGAATATGAACGAAACTCTGTCAAGGGGAACAGAAGAAGAAGTTAAACGGATCACAGAGGCGTTTTTGAAAATGAAGAAGCTGGATATAGCAGTTCTTGAAAGGGCAAAGTTAGGGTTAAATTATTAGGAGACTAAATTCTCAGCAACTTTAAATATTGTATACATTGGCGAAAACGGTTGAAATGCTAAGCCATACTATGATAAGTTATGCTTAACTGAAAAACGGAGCAAAGGCGCTCAGAGAGACATGTACCTGATAAGTGCAAGTCTTTTTGAGCGCTTTTTCTTTTTGGCTCCTTGATGTTTAGGGAAAACTCCAGAAAAAGGGTGATTGATATGAAAAATTATGGTCTGCCAAAAAAACAAGGTCTTTACGATCCAGCCTTAGAGCATGACGCCTGCGGTATGGGATTTGTGGTCAATATTAAAGGAGAAAAGTCACATGATATCATCGCTGAAGCCTTGACCGTACTGGAGAATTTAAGTCACAGAGGGGCCAGCGGGGCCGATGAAAATACAGGTGACGGCGCCGGAATCTTGGCCCAGATTCCCCATGATTTCTTCCGACGGGAATGCGGGGTGCTGGGGTTTGAGCTGCCCGAAAAAGGGAATTACGGGGTGGGAATGATTTTTGCCCATCGCTATGAGGATTTTAGGAAAATCCAAATAGAGGCCTTTGAAAAGATCGTCGCAGAAGAGGGACAGAAAATCCTTGGCTGGAGAGAAGTTCCCATCGACAAAACTACCCTCGGGGAAGGCGCGAAAGCGGTCATGCCACGATTTATCCAAGTATTCATCGAAAAGAATCCTCAGCTTACGGATGAGATGGATTTTGAACGGAAGCTCTATACTATTCGGAAAAGAGCTGAGAAAGTCATTCTACCTCTATGCCAAGACAAAGGCGGCACCTTCTATGTAGCCAGCCTATCTGCCAAGACCATCGTCTATAAAGGAATGTTGACGGCAGAACAGCTGCGTCATTTTTATCTAGATCTTTCGGATCTGGATTTTGCCTCGGCTTTAGCAATGGTTCATTCCCGATTCAGTACGAACACCTTCCCCAGCTGGGAAAGGGCACACCCGAATCGTTATATTGTTCATAACGGAGAGATCAATACCATCCGAGGCAATGTCAACTGGATGAGGGCCCGTCAAAAATGCATTGATTCTCCCTTGTTTGAGGATATAACCAAAGTTTATCCCATTGTGGATGAATCAGGCAGTGATTCCGCGATGTTTGATAATAGTTTAGAGTTTCTGCATCTGACCGGAAGGACACTTCCCCATGCGGTGATGATGATGATTCCTGAGCCCTGGGAGAACAACGGGTTCATGCCTCAGAATAAGAAGGACTTCTATGAATACAACAGTTTTTTGATGGAGCCCTGGGATGGTCCTGCTGCTATGGGCTTTACCGACGGGGTGCTTATCGGCGGAATGCTGGATCGCAACGGCCTGCGTCCTTCCCGCTATTATGTGACCAAGGATAATAAAGTCATTTTGGCCTCCGAAGTGGGGGTTATCGATATCAAGCCAGAGAATGTTCAATATAAAGGTCGCTTAGAGCCCGGAAAAATGTTGCTCATTGATACTGAGGCTCAGCGAATCATCTCAGATGAAGAAATCAAGGCCAGTGTAGCCCAGAGGAAACCCTATAAAGAATGGATCGAGAAGCACATCCTTAAGCTCAAAGATCTGTCTACTGGTCTACCAGCTAGTCTATCAGCAAGTGTACACAAAGGCCAAACAGCAGACCAATCGACAGATATACGTACAGGCCAAACGGCAGGTCTACAAACAGGCCAATTAGCAAATATACAGGCAGGCCAACTGACAGATATAGGACCAGCTTTATCTCCGTCAATATCCTCAAACGTAGACACGAAAGAATTGGCAGCTTCAGTTCATGCCGAGGTTGCAAGGGATAAGGAGGTAGTAATAAAAGCAGGTGAACACCTGATAAAGCAGCAGAAAGCCTTTGGCTATACCTTTGAAGATATTACGAAAACAATCCAACCGATGGCCGTTGAAGGTGTAGACCCGGTGGGCGCCATGGGCATGGATTCTCCGCTGGCAATCTTGTCGGAAAAGCCACAGATGCTCTATCTATACTTTAAGCAGCTCTTTGCTCAAGTGACGAACCCTCCTATCGATGGCATTCGAGAAGAGATCATCACCTCCTGCAGTCTGCTCTTAGGTAATTCCGGCAATCTTCTCGATCCGGATCGGGAGGGAACTGCATCGGTTTTCCTTGAGCATCCCATCTTGACTAATGAACAGCTTACCACTATTAAGACCATGCATGATGAGAGGTTTAAAACAGTGACGCTATCCATACTTTACCCAATAGCAGGGGGAGCCAAGGCCATGGAGCGAGCCTTGGATCGTCTCTTTAGGGAAGCGGATAAAGTCATGACGGAGGGAGCCAATATCATCATCCTCTCTGACCGAGGAGTGAATAAGGAATATGCGGCGATCCCAGCTCTCTTAGCTTCCTCTGGACTGCATCATCACCTGATTCGCAGAGAGATTCGCACCAATTTAGGAATCGTGCTGGAATCCGCAGAGCCTCGGGAAGTGCACCACTTCTGCACCTTGCTGGGTTATGGCATAACAGCTATCAACCCTTATCTGGCCTATGAAACCATTGAAGACCTAGGAGCTAAGGGACTACTTGATGGGCTAAGTGCCAAAGAAGGGATCAAAAACTTCATCAAAGCCTCAGTCAAAGGAATGCTCAAAGTGCTCACCAAGATGGGTATCTCCACCATGCACAGTTACCATGGTGCCCAGATCTTTGAAGCTGTGGGCTTACGGAAAGACTTCATCGACAAATACTTTACCTATACACCTTCACGCTTAGAGGGAATCGGTCTCGAAGAAATTGCTAGAGAAAACCTAATGCGTCATGAAAGCGCCTACGATGAGAACTCTCTCTATGCCGATAGTTTGGAAGTCGGTGGTTACTTCCAATGCAAGGAAGATGGAGAAAAGCATCTTTATAATCCTAAAACCATCTATCTGATTCAAAGGGCCTGCCGAGAAGGCAATTATGCTCTCTTTAAAGAGTTCACCAAAAAGATCAATGAAGAGGAAGTCTATACCTTAAGACACCTTTTAGATTTCAAATACAATGTAGGGGATACGATCCCCATCGAAGAGGTGGAGCCTGTGGATTCTATAGTCAAACGCTTTAAGACGGGAGCCATGTCCTATGGCTCTATCAGTAAAGAAGCCCACGAGGCCTTAGCCATTGCTATGAACCGACTAGGCGGCAAGAGCAACACCGGTGAAGGTGGGGAAGACCCGGAACGTTTTAAAACTGGGCCTTATGATGCAGGGAACAACAACCCTGATACCCTTTGGCATGGGGACAGCAAAAACAGTGCTATAAAACAGGTGGCTTCGGGACGCTTCGGAGTAACCAGTCATTATCTAGTCAATGCCCAAGAAATTCAAATTAAAATGGCTCAAGGGGCAAAGCCCGGTGAAGGTGGACAGCTGCCAGGACGTAAAGTCTATCCGTGGGTCGCTAAGACTCGTCACTCCACACCGGGGGTTGATCTGATTTCTCCCCCTCCTCATCACGATATCTACTCCATCGAGGATTTAGCAGAGTTGATTCACGACCTGAAGAATGCTAACCGTGATGCTCGCATTAATGTCAAGCTTGTGTCTGAAGTGGGCGTAGGGACCATCGCTGCTGGAGTAGCCAAAGGAAAAGCCGATGTGATTCTCATCAGCGGTTATGATGGTGGAACGGGCGCCTCCCCCCGAACCAGTATCCGCAATGCAGGATTGCCTTGGGAGCTCGGTTTAGCGGAAACGCATCAGACCCTAGTCCTCAATAAACTGAGAGATCGGGTTGTGGTAGAAACGGATGGTAAGCTCTCGTCAGGACGGGATGTGGTTATCGCTGCTATGTTGGGTGCTGAGGAATTCGGCTTTGCCACCACGCCTCTGATTGCCCTGGGATGCGTGATGATGCGGGTATGTAACCTAAATACCTGTCCCGTAGGCATCGCTACCCAAGATGAAGAGTTAAGAAAGAACTTCACGGGAAAACCCGAGCACGTAGAAAACTTCATGCGCTTTATCGCTCAGGAAATGCGGGAGATCATGGCTAAGCTAGGCTTTAGAACGATTAACGAAATGGTTGGACGTACAGACCGCCTGAAGACAAAAGAGAATATCAAGAACTGGAAAGCCTCCCATCTGGACCTTTCCCAAATTCTCTATCAACCTTATGCCGGTGACAACATGACTCGTTATAAAACTCAAGCCCAAAACCACATGCTGGAAAAATCGTTAGATATAAAAAAGCTGTTACGGATTTGTGAGCCTGCTCTGGAAAGCCAAAAGCAGATTCGCGCCAAACTAAAGATCAAGAACGTGGATCGGGTCGTGGGAACCATTATCGGCAGCGAGATCTCGAAAAAGTACGGAGAGGTAGGGCTACCGGAAGATACCATTAAACTGACCTTTGTGGGTTCAGCAGGGCAAAGCTTTGGGGCCTTCGTACCCAAGGGCTTGACCCTAGAGCTAGAGGGAGATTCCAACGATTACTTGGGTAAAGGACTTTCCGGCGGTAAAATCGCTGTTTATCCACCGCAGACTTCGGAGTTTGTTCCTGAAGAAAATATCCTTATCGGTAATGTAGCTTTTTATGGGGCTACATCTGGAGAAGCCTACATCAATGGGATTGCCGGCGAGCGCTTTTGCGTCAGAAACAGCGGCGTCCACGCCGTGGTCGAAGGGGTAGGTGATCATGGCTGTGAATATATGACCGGTGGAAAAGTCGTTATTCTAGGCAAAACTGGGCGCAACTTTGCGGCAGGAATGTCTGGTGGGGTTGCCTATATCTTGGACTTTGAGGAGATTTATTGTAACAAGTCCTTGGTTCTGTTAGAGAAGATCGAGTCCGATGAGGATCTCAAGGAAGTCAAAGTCATGATTCAAAAGCATGTGGAGTATACCCATAGTCCCCAAGGGCGTAAAATTCTCGCCGATTGGGAAAGTTATGCGACTCGGTTTACTAAAGTGATTCCGAAGGACTACAAACGGATGCTAGCCAACATCCGTAAGGCTTGTCAAGACGGATATTCAGGGGATGAAGCACTCATGGTAGCCTTTGCAGAGAGCTTCAAGGCCTTGGAAGCGGCTAAATAAGGGGGGATAGACATGGGGAAAGCAACCGGTTTTTTAGAATATGAACGTGTCGATCCCAAGAAGCGTGCTCCTGAAGAACGCATCCAGGATTGGCAGGAGATTAAACTACCTAGGGATCCTGAGGTGATTAAAACCCAAGGCGCCCGTTGTATGAATTGTGGTGTTCCCTTCTGCAATGGAGGGGTCATGCTCAACGGCATGGTCTCGGGCTGTCCTTTGCACAATTTGATTCCTGATTGGAATGAACTGATCTATAAAGGGCAATGGGAAGAGGCTTATCGGCGCTTAAGCCGTACCAGTCCCTTCCCAGAATTCACCTCCCGTGTTTGCCCGGCACCCTGTGAAGGAGCCTGCACGGAAGGCTATATTATGGAGCCTGTCACCATCAACTGCATAGAGTATGAGATTATCGAGAAGGCATTTGCTGAAGGCTGGATAAAGCCAAGAAAAGGGAAAGCCACCGGCAAAAAGGTGGCTGTGGTGGGCTCCGGCCCCGCGGGACTATCAGCGGCTCATTACCTCAATGCCGTAGGTCATGAAGTCACAGTGTATGAGCGCTCAGATCGCCCCGGAGGACTCCTCATGTATGGAATTCCCAATATGAAGCTGGAGAAAACCGTAGTGGAGCGGCGTATCAATCTTATGAAGGAATCCGGGATTCAATTTGTACTCAATACCGAGATAGGCAAGGATATCCCTGCCCAAGACCTGGTGAACCAATATGATGCGGTCGTCCTTTGTACCGGTGCCACCAAGGCTAGAGGGCTCAACGTAGAAGGTCATGAGTTACAAGGCGTTCATTTTGCAGTGGATTTCCTGAAGGTCAATACTCAATGCCTGTTGGATGACAATCAGAAGGATAATTTCATTAGTGCCCGAGGTAAGAAAGTTATCATCATCGGTGGAGGAGATACAGGGACAGACTGCGTGGCCACGGCCATCCGCCATGGTTGCAAGAGCGTTCATCAGTTTGAGATTATGTCAGAGCCCCCATTCAAGCGTATTGAGGCCACCAATCCATGGCCCGAATGGCCAATAAAGCTTAAAGTTGACTACGGTCAGGAAGAAGCGATCAGTCTCTATGGAAAAGATCCACGCCATTATCTTATCAATACTAAAAAGATCGTGGGCAACGAGCAAGGTGAGGTGAAGGAGGTCCATACCGCAGACATCAATTGGATCAAGGACTCATCAGGAAGAATAGTTCCCCAAGAAGTGCCCGGCAGTGAAAAAGTATGGGAAGCAGACTTGGTTCTTTTGGCCATGGGCTTCCTTGGTCCAGAAGACACTATTCCCGATGAGCTGAAGCTTGAGCGGGACGCCCGCAGCAATCTCAAAGCGGAGTACAAAGACTTTGAAACCAACATGGAAAAAGTATTCACCGCCGGAGACGCCCGCCGCGGCCAAAGCCTTGCCGTCTGGGCGATTCAAGAAGGTAAGCTAGCAGCCCGTGAAGTGGATAAGTATCTTATGGGTAAGAGTAGTATTAGGTAAGAGGTAAGAGAGGTAAGAGATTCAGAATTTACAAGCTTAGAATTAAAGAAGGGACGATTTATTTGGGATAACAATTACCAAATGAATTGTCCCTTCTTCTATGTCTCGCCGGGAATGGGTTAATATGGAGGTAAGGAATCTTCATGTAAAATACAGGAAAATAAAGAGGAAGTAGGTAGTCTGTGGAGAATGTTTGAAAGAAAATACTAACTACATTTGTATCGACAAAAAGTGAATGTCCCATGAAAAGGAAAATGTCACTTGTAATTATTCTAGAGGATGATGAATGTGGTTGGGACGCGGCGGGAATGGCGAAAACAATATGCGCCATGTGGCCAAAAAAACGATTTAAAATAGTTAATCGGAGGAGTGGTAATGTATGCTTCATCTGGTTGAGATTGAGTTGGGCATGGAGGAACAATTTTTCGAAATGGCACGCGATTTTCGGCTAGCTGGTGAAGCCAGATACTCTGAAGTCCTAGAAGATGGCTTTGCCTTTGCATCATACATTGATGCCTTGCGAAGTGAATCTTGCGGACAGGGTCTTCCTCAAGGCCATGTGCCAATGACGACATTGTGGCTAATTAATGACAAGAATGAAATTTGTGGTCTGAGTAGATTGAGGCATTATCTAGTACCCCATTTAGAAAAAGAAGGTGGGCATATTGGCTATGTAGTACCACCTTCAAAAAGAAGGATGGGTAATGGAACAATGCTATTGGGGTCAATGCTTGTTAGCGCTAGAGAATTCGGTTTAGATCGAGTTTTGGTTACGTGCGATAGCGATAATGTTCCTTCGGCTCGGATTATCGAGAAGAATGGCGGCATACTTGAAAATGAGGTAGTGTCTGATAATTCTGGGAAGCTCGTTTCAAGGTATTGGATTAAGCTGTGAAGCAAGCGGCCACACAGCGAATAAACCAGCTAATTGCCGACACTTGGAAAAGATGCATCTGGCTGGGACGCGGCGGGACTCCTCGGGATGTTAGGCAGACTTTCAGGAGGTATGAATATGAATGTTTTGATTTTTGGTGGAACAGGTTTTCTAGGAAGGAAATTAAGCAAGGAGTTAATCTCTAGGGAATATAAAGTATCCGTTATAACAAGAAAACGGCAAATCTCAGTAGATAAAGTTCAAAGTAATGTTGCCTTAATTGAGTGGGATAATAAATCTCCTCTATCTTCAATTGATGATATTGACAAATTTGATGTAGTTATTAATTTTGCAGGAGAATCAATTGGCAACCGTCGTTGGTCTAACTCAGTTAAGCAAGAAATATTGAATAGCAGGATAAATACTACTCGTTCTATAGTTAATGCCATTAACGATTGGACTATGAATCCTAAAGTTCTAATAAACGCTTCAGCCGTAGGATACTATGGACCTCGTCTGGATGAAAGAATAACGGAGAGCGAAGGTCCTGGACAGGATTTTCTTGCGGAAGTGTGTCGGAAATGGGAAGCTGAAGCTTATAAGGTCAAAAATGAATTTAACCGAGTGGTTACTATACGTACTGGGGTAGTATTAGGCAGCCAAGGTGCGCTGACAAGAATGGTCATGCCCTTTAAGTATTACGTTGGCGGCCCTCTAGGTAAAGGAACCCAGTGGCTACCGTGGATTCATGTTGAAGATCTTATTAGAATGCTTAGATTCATTATCGAACATGACGAGATTACTGGTCCTGTAAATGGAACTTCACCAGCACCAGTAAGAATGAAAGATTTTTCAAAGATTCTAGGAGAAGTCTTAATGAGACCATCATGGTTTCCCGTTCCCGAATTTGTATTGAAAATTGTCTTAGGCCAAATGTCTGAAATGTTATTACATGGTCAAAGGGCTATTCCCAAAAAAATTAGTGATATTGGATTCGAGTTTATATTTCCTGATTTAAGGTCTGCTCTAGAGGATGCTCTGGGGAACCGGAACGTCGTTTAACAGAGGAGTCCCGCAACTAGAGGATGATGCATGTGGTTGGGACGCTGCGGGACTCCTCGAAACGTTATCCGAAACCGTACGCAAAGGCCGCGCGCCCATGCGCGGATATGGGATTAGTGGTGACTTTTGACGCACTTGTATGGTAATTGGAGAAATGCGCACTGGAGGTAGTAATGCATTTATATAAAGGTAAAGATACCATAGCAGCGGGTTGTCGTCATACCATTGGTCTTAAATCTGACGGAACGGTGACGGCTGTGGGTGATAATAATTATGGCCAATGCGATGTAAGCGGTTGGCGTGGCATAACTGCCTGCAATTAGTTTTCAATATTAATAGCACATACAATAATTAAAGCGGACGTAATAAGAAATTGGTCGCAAAGACTGCGCCGTCCTGGCGCGGATTGATATACAAATTTTACTGTCGCAAAAGACTTAAAGAGGAGTTTTATTATGAGATATATTGCATTGCTCCGAGGAATAAATGTTGGAGGAAAAAACAAAGTCCCTATGCATGATTTGAAAAACTGCTTCGAGGATGCAGGTTTTCTAAATACGCGGACCTATATAAATAGCGGAAATGTCATCTTTGACAGTGAAGAACAAAGTATCATAGGTCTATCAAATTATTGTATTGATATCATGGAGAAGAAATTTAATTTTCCTATAGGCTTAGCAGTGATTGATGTTCATACCTTAAAAGAGGCATTAGAGCATGTGCCAGATTGGTGGGGGGATGATCCAAACTCAAAACATAATGCCATATTTGTAATCCAACCAGCTACAGCGGAAGAGATTATTGCAGATGTAGGAAATATAAAGCCAGAGTATGAACAACTTTATGCTTATAAAGAGATTATATTTTGGTCAGCTCCATTAAAAACGTTTTCTAGAACCCGGTGGTCAAAGATAGTCGGAACAAAGGCATATCAAAGTATTACAATTCGAAACGCAAATACAACAAGGAAGTTATTGGAACTAGCACAATCATAAAATGCAAGTGAGATTTTTTGGATGATTGAGGGGTCGACCAACTTCATTTAACAGAGAATTGCCGAAACTTTGCAAAGATGCATGTGGTCAGGACGCTCCGAGACTCCTCGAAACGTTATGCGCCATTTGGGTCATTAAAAGGAGGAGGGAAGAAGAGTGAATGGACGGGAAATACTTCGAAGATAGAATGGCAGAAAAAGAAAAGGAACCCCTTGGTTCCCTCTTTGCTGACAGGACAATTAGGCGCTCAGGAATAAAACTTACCCTGTTTATTTAGCGTCAAAGCTAGAACATTCTGTTTCAGTATATATATGAGCTTCTGCTCCTGCCACATTTATAGAAGCTAAATGACAAAGCTTGTTATCATTATGTTTACAACTGATGACATTGCAGGTAAGAGCATCACAGGGTCCTGAGGAATTCGTATTGCTCGTTAAAGTACTGTATTCATATTCATTTAAAAATGAACCACACACAGTTCCTTTCTCAGTGGAAGCAGTAACGCCTCCAATATCAACTCTATTTGAATAACAAACACCAGTTTTATTATGTGAACAATTTGTTACACTGCAATTAATTTTTTGCATAAATACACACTTCCTTTATATGAATTCAAACAATTTATTATTTGCTGAAGTATCTTTCAAGTAAGCCTTTAAAAGCTCTACCATGTCTGGCTTCATCTTTACACATTTCATGAACAGTATCATGAATGGCATCCAGATTTTTTTCCTTAGCAATTGTGGCGAGCTTCTTTTTACCTTCACAAGCGCCATATTCAGCTTCAACTCTGGCAGATAAATTAGACTTGGTATCAGCAACCACTACTTCACCTAAAAGTTCAGCGAATTTCGCAGCATGCTCTGCCTCTTCCCAAGCAATCCTCTTATAAGCTTCAGCAACCTCAGGATAGCCTTCACGGTCAGCCTGGCGGGACATCGCAAGATACATTCCAACCTCAGTACATTCACCCATGAAATTAGCTCTTAATCCTTCGAGTAATTCATCGTTACATCCATCTGCAACACCAATTCTGTGCTCATCAGCAAAGTTAAATTCATCGGTCATCTCTTTAAATTTGTCTGCACCTGCTTTACAGATAGGACACACTTCTGGTGGATTAGCCCCTTCATGGACATAACCACATACAGTACAAATAAATTTTTTCATTTAAATTCCTCCATAATAGAAATAGTCATTATAACTAAAAACACTAATCACTATTATTTCCACTAAGACCAAAATTATTTGTTATCCAGTAAGGTGCATTTTTTGCTAGAGGATGATGCATGCGGTTAGGACGCTGCGGGATGAAACCACTTTTCGGAGATATTTTGGTTTTGACTGAAGTAGGCTACTTGGGACCTGAAGTCTATTTGCGTACAGGGTTTTGGTATTTGCTGACTTATAGGGGGCAGTATTATGGATGACTTACAACGTAGAGGCAGATCTCCCTTAGCATTTTTCATATTGATTTTTACTCTTGCCATTCCATTTTGGGTGATCGGTGAGATGACAGGGCTTCAGATCTTGCCTGGCCTCCCCATTGCAGCGCTAATTGCCATTTGTCCAGGGTTAGCTGCTCTCATTCTTGCATATCGGGAGAATAGGGAGTCGGGAGCGAAGTTACTTCTAATTCAGGCATTTGACTACAAACGGATTTCGGAGAAGATATGGTACGCTCCGATGCTATTGTTGATGCCTGTGGTTATGATATTGTCATTTGGCCTAATGCGCCTAACCGAAATACCGGTTCCTGCCCCGATGATAGCGGTTCTGCCGACGCTGATTATGTGCGTTGTATTTTTTATTGGCGCCTTAGGTGAGGAACTAGGCTGGTCCGGATACATCATCGATCCGATGCAAGATCGGTTAGGCGCGCTGCCGGCTGGCATCGTCTTGGGATTGATATGGGCCGTGTATCACTACATAGGGTTAGCGCAGACTCACCGAGAAGTGGTGTGGATCGCTTGGTGGTCACTCGGTACCGTAGCACTGCGCGTGATTATGGTCTGGCTTTATAACAACACCGGCAAGAGCGTTTTCGCCACAGCGATCTTCCACATGACGATCAACGTCACATGGCAGCTGTTTCCGGTCAACGGCTCTTACTACGATCCGAGAGTTACTGGATCAATCTCTGCCTTGGTAGCAGTTATCATTATCGTCGTTTGGGGGCCACGGACCTTAACCCGTCATGGAAAGGGTTGAAAGGGTAGATTAGTAATGCTTTGGGGGATGCTACAGCGTATACACTGTATTGCCGAAACTAACCAAGATGATTAATTTGTATTTTGGGGGAGCAATAATGAGTTATAAAATACTACTATTCGATTTAGATGATACATTATTAGATTTTAGTGTTCACGAAATTGATTCGTTAAAAAAATTGTTCCATCAACATGGTTATATTTTTTCGGATGAGCTGTTTCGAATATACGATTCCGTCAATAAACGGTTGTGGAGTGATTATGAAAATGGGGATGTTCAGTTAGATGAAGTTTTAAATTCAAGGTTTTCAGAGACCCTATTGAAAATGGGCAAAATTGTAGATGGTACGGAGTGGGAAAATCAATATCGAGAACTTCTGGGCAATGGGTATCAGCTAATAGACGGAGCGTTGGAACTATGTCAGAGCTTATCTATATCGCATAGACTGTTTGTTATCACAAATGGCATAACAAAAACTCAGATAAAGCGATTGAAGCAGTCAGGCTTATATGGATTTTTTGAAGACATATTTGATTCCCAAAGCGTTGGATTTCAAAAGCCATCAAAAGAATTTTTCGATTATGTGATGGGTCATATTAAGGATTTTAATGTAAGCGAAGCGCTTATTATCGGGGATTCCTTAAATACCGATATAAAAGGCGGTCTTCTATCAGGAATTGATACTTGCTGGATCAATAGAAAGTCGCAAAAATGCTCTGAAGAAATTAAAAGTACATATACAATCACAAGTTTATCGGAACTATTTAACATTTGCGGACCAAAATGAATGCTACCAAAAATATTTTCTTGATACGATCTAAAATGAAACGTTACCTAATAAAAAAGCCCAATTCCTTATATAAAGGAGTTGAGCTTTCAACAATTTTTTGCTAAACAATTTTAAGAATAGATGATTCCATGTTAGTGCATCGGCTGATGTGGTGGTTGTGCCGCTTGAGGATGTTGAGGCAATTGTGTTCTTCCTGGAACGAATGCACCCCCCGGTACATTTGCTCTAGGTTGGATTTGAGCTCTCCTGAGAAACCCTAATTCACCTAAAAATTCCGTAACCGGTCTTGGATCTTGGCGTACTGGTGTTCTTGCACCAGGTACATGAAGCATAATATCCTGTCCGAATTGCTCCAGACGTCCCCGTCCCATATATTGTGTCGGTCCAAACCCTATTAAACCGCCCAGCTGGGATCGAAAAATTCCACCTGAAGGGGTTGTGCTATTTCTTGTTGCCATTTTAATAAGACCTCCTATTTTAAAAATTCATAGAGTAAAGTGTTCTAATGGCGAATATATTGCTCCCACGCCCTACGAGCAAGATCACCTGTACGTGCCCTGTGAACGGTCACATCCTGCATTGTTTCGAAGATCTTCGTCTGGGTTTCTTGTAGTATTTTCCAACGTTCCTGTGCCTGCCGTTGTGCATCTTGACTTATCTGTTGCTGAATTGTCATTGGACTCATGGAGGAGCTTCCAAACCCTATTTGACCACCTCGATGGGATTGGAAAACACCTCCCGATGGGGTCATTGTATTCTTTGTTGCCATAACTTATTTGGCCTCCTAAAAATCAATTGTTCGTTAACAATATATGGTAATAAAAAATTGTCCCGTGCATGAGATCTTAAAGTAGTGCGTGGAGTAATATACTTCGTTATGAGACATAGCTATTTCGGAGAAGGTTTTAAAGAATATACATTGAATCATTATTAATAGCATTTTTGAATTAAAGTAAGGGAAGAGGATATTTGAAAACTAAAAGAAACATTGTGATCTACATATTGGTTACATTTGGTGTGACATGGTTGATATGGTTCCCGTTGTTGGTGAATCGGAGTTTCGGTATGAATCTTCCAATTGTACCAGGACAATTCTATTTAGGATCATTTGGTCCATTTATTGGAGCGGTTATTTCATCGGCGACTTCATCGGGGTGGAAGGGAATAGAGGAGTGGCTCAAAAGAGCTTATTCGTTTCGCTTTAAATTGCGGTGGATGACAGTTGTGTTTAGCCTGTTGTTGTTATATGCTTTGGCTTCGGTATTTACCCACGCAATTGTAACAGGACACTGGCCTGACTGGAGCAGGTTTGGGCTTACGGAGAAGCTTCCGAATTTCAATATCTGGCAGACCTCTCTGGTATGGATACTGACATTCGGCTTAGGGGAAGAGTCAGGTTGGCGGGGCTATATGCTTCCTGAACTATACAAACGCTATTCATTACTAAAGAGTGCATTGATTGTTGCAGGTGTTTGGATAATATGGCACCTGCCAGCTTTCTTTTTCAACCTCAATTACATGGAAATGGGTTTTGGCATTTTTGGTTGGGCAATTAGCCTTGCCTATGGCTCAATACTTCTTGCTTGGCTTTGCCGTGGGAGTGGTTGGAGCGTAATTCCGGTACTTATCTGGCATGGTGGATTTGACTTATTAACAGCAAGTGACCAGTCAGCTGAAGTGATGGCAATGGTATGTAGTATGTTGGTAATTATTCATGGTGTAATATTGTCACGACGTTTGTCAAAAGAATTGCAGCCAAACTAAAAATTGTTCTGTTAAGGTTGTCATAGGTTGTAAGAAAGTGCAATTAATTTTAGTTTTATGAAAGTGGGCTAAAATTATGATTCATAATGAAGAACCTTTAAAGAAACTATCATTGCCGTTATTGTTAGTATCTTTACCTTTAACTGTAATGACGTTTTGTTGCCAATGTATACATCTGCCTTGGGGTTAACTCCATTGCAGGTAACTGGACTTTTTTCTGTGTTTTCACTTGGGCTTGTTATAATGCGCCTTTTAATAGGCTATATAACTGATAAAGCCGGGAGAAAGCCTGTTTTTGTCCTTGGTTTAGTATTTTATACGTTATCATATTTCATTTACTCTAATGCAGAAACGATATCATTGATTTATATGGGCAGAGGCCTGCAAGCTATAGCCTCTGCTTTTATTAGCATTTCTTCATATAGCATGATTGCTGATTTGAATATGAAAGATAATGCACACAATTTTGGTAAATTAGATAGCTATTCTGAAAAAGGAGGTTTATTAGGAATAATACTTTGCTTTTATGTTCTTAATACTCCGAAACTAGTAGATGGTTGGTCGCTTTTGTTTATGATATGTGCGATAGCTTCAATAATAGCTGTCATCTATTCTATAATTACCTTGAATGAGACAAAACCTATGCTCAATAAAAGTCTTTTGAGCATTTCATTACCGTCTATAAAGAATAAAATAATAATTTTTAATTTAGCTATTAGAATTTTCACAAGCATAGTTTCTGCAATCTTTGTTTTATATTTACAAAGCAGATTTAATTCGAATTTGCTGCAGATTGGTGTTGCATTTTTACTTCCTACTGTAATACTCGCGTTTGCTTCTCCTAAGCTCGGAAGAATTAGTGATACTATTGGAAGTAAAAAGATTTTAGTTGCTTGCTTAAGTACGTTAATATTCAGTTTGTTAATTTTACCGTATACGGATAATATTTATTTATATGGAGGAGTATGGACAGTTTACTGCATTGCTATAACGTTGATTGAGATAACATTAAATGGAGTTTATGTGGAAGATATAGCAGAAGAGATTAGAGGAACTGCTATAGGCAAATTAACAATGGGAGCTAATATTGGTGCTGTTATTGGTCCGATAATCGGTGGTCTTGCTTTCCAAGAGATAAGTATACAAGCCCCATTTTTTATAAGCTCTATTGGGTTTGCTATATTGCTAATGCTTTATATGAAGCATAATACAATGATGGTCACAAAGGAGAATTAAGCAATGATTTAAACTACTAAGGTTATTGCAGGGCCGCCGTCCTTGGCTGCCTCTTGGGATGGTTTAGGAAGGGGAAAGATTTTATGCAAATTCCGGATGAAAAATGGTATACTGCTGTTTTTCAGCGTCGATCTAGGCGACAATTTAACAATAAACCCTTAGCTCCTGAGGTATTAACCCAGCTCCTTGATTTTACACATGTCCTTAATAATGAGTTCTGTGGCGCGAAGGTACAAATAGTTAACCATAGTCCAGATGAAGTGTTCAAAGGTGCTATAGGTTCTTACGGAAAAATTAAAGGTTCACCAGCCTACGTCGCTTTCATTGGCAATGTCGAAGATTCACATGTTCAAGAAAAAGTGGGTTATCTCGGGGAGTGCTTCATATTAGAGGCTACTTCACTGGGTTTAGCAACCTGCTGGGTTGGCGGCTTTTTTAAGCCGGAAGTGGTGATGCAGCATATAAAAATTAGTCAGAATGAACGGGTAATGGCTGTTTCTCCACTAGGTTATGCTTCTGAACAATACAGCTTGGAGGAGAAAATTATGTCCGGTTTTGCCTCTGGGCATAAGCGCAACGACCTCGAAGGTCTATGCCTTCAGGGCTTCAAAGAAGATTGGCCTGCCTGGGTAAAATCAGCCATAGAATTAGGTCGATTGGCACCTTCGGCGGTGAATAGACAACCATGGCGATTTTCGGTTGATACCGAATCTATTAAGATTTCAGTCGATGACCTTAAGGATTCATATCACATTTCCAAACGTCTGGATTGTGGAATAGCTATGATACACATTGAGATAGGTGCTAGTCATGAAGGGGTAACAGGGCAATGGGAATATCTTGATCAACCGGAGATTGCAATCTTCAAGGTCAAAAGAGTTCATTAAGATTAATCCGGCAAAATTTATAAGAAATCCGAACTTTACTTGCTATAGTGAGTTGTGTTAAAGAGGCCGCCATCCTAGCGGCCTCTTGCTCTGGGGTCGTACGGAATCAAATAACAGAGAGTATCGCGAATAGAGGATGATGGATGTGGTTTGTAATTCTCTTGCTTGAAGGAAAAGCAAGGTTCATGAAGAATTCCTTAAAAAGGAAATGATTACTTTATGTGCAATTACTAGGTCTAATAATGGTAGAAGAGAGATGATTTAGGGGAGGTCGTATCTTATGAATGAGGTCGATAGAAGCCTATTTGATGAAGCTAATCCCGAGAAATGGGGATACCTTTACAAAATCGCAGGGTATGCAACAATAGTTATGCTTATCATTATTCCAATACAGATTGCAATTTTTATAGTTTTTCCATTTCCGGATTCCATTGAAAGTTGGTTCGAATTATTCAATAAGAGTTGGCTTTTAGGTTTAATTCATCTTGATCTACTCTACATAATTAATAATATTATAGTAGCAATCATGTACCTTGCTTTCTACTTTTCACTAAAGAAAAAGAATGAAAGTCTGATGATAATTGCACTCGTACTAGGACTTTTAGGAATATCTGCTTATTTGTCATCAAATAAAGCATTTGAGATGTTATCCATAAGTAATCTTTACTACGATGCCGCTTCAGAAACCGCGAAAACTATATTCCTTGCTACGGGTCAAACCATGCTTTCTTCTTGGAGAGGAACAGCGTTTGATATTTATTACGTTCTGAATGGTATTACCTTAATTATTATTTCTTGTGTAATGTTTAAGAGTTCTATTTATAGCAATAAGATTGCTGCAATCGGATTATTATCAGGAGTACTTATGATGATTCCTTCGACTGCAGGAACTATTGGTCTTATTTTCTCACTTGCTTCACTTATTCCATGGACAGTTTTTGCAATATTAGTATCAATGAAATTTCTACAGTTAGGCAAATCAAAATAGTATAAATGGAATAATCATATGAGAACGAAAAAACTAGGGAGGTGATTTAGTGAATCCTATTCATTTCGACCTTACGTTAATTGTCCAAGTAATATCTTTTTTGATCGTCTCACTTATTATTTGCGGGATTATATTACATCTTTGCATTTATAAGAAAAAAACAAAATAAAGACATGGAAATTATAGCGAAGCTAGATCGTATAATTGAATTGTTAGAAAGCGACAAAAAGAATTAAAGTGAGGTGCTATAAATGGTTGTTTTCCCTGCGGTTATTACTCCCACGGCTGCTATTGGTGCTGTATTTATACCCTTTATTTTGGTGCCAATTGCTTTAATTGCATTTATCGTATGGCAGATTAGAAAACTTAATATAATTGAAGAAAAACTTGTGTGTATACAGGAAATACTGAAGGACAAATAGGATATTGATGAGAAAGCCATAAGTCATGATGAGTTACGAACAGAAGTGTAGAGGTCAATAATATATGAATTCAATGGGTAATAAGAAAACAAAATGTTTATTAATTCATGGATTTGGTGGTGGAGTACACGAAGTCCAGCCTTTGGCCGATCATCTGATGGGTCATCGTTATGAGGTATTTTGTCCTACATTAAAAGGTCATTCAGCGACCAAAAAAGATATGAAAAAAGCTACTTATACGGAATGGATAGATTCCGCAGAACGTGAACTTTTAAGGTTGAAGGAAGCCGGGGATGAGATTTTGCTAATAGGGTTCTCCATGGGAGGCCTGATTGCATTTAATCTTGCCTGTAAACATAACATCAAGGCCATTGTAACAATCAATACGCCCATCTTCTATTGGAATTTATTCCGAGTGTTTCTTAATCTCGTGGATGACATAAAATGCAAGAAGTGCAACCATATCAAGAGGTATATAAAAGCCAAAGGCAACTCACCTTTTTTAGCAATGATACAGTTTCTGTTATTATTGCGCCAAACCAAGGCAAAGTTAGCAAAGATAAACTGCCCACTCCTCATCATTCAGGCTGAAGATGATGACACAGTAAGGAGAAAGAGCGTGGATTATATCTATAAACACGTGTCTTCGGAAAAGAAAAAGATTAGATATTTTCATGAAGGAGGTCATTTAATCCTTCTAAGTCCGATGGCTGATCAGGTATGTTTTTGTGTTGAAGATTTCATCCAAGATCAGTAATACGATTGATTAGGGGGCGATTAAAGTGGTTAAAAAATTGACTAAGCTTTTAGCCGTTTGTGCGCCGCTTCTCTCAATTTATTTGGGCTATCAGATGTGGTTTGGTTTCAAATATACGGGAGGACGGGCTGATCTTCCCCCCGAAACAATAACTGCGCTGCAGTATGCTTTGGAACATCCCGGCTCAAAGGCGATACTATTTTGGCCTATCGTGTTGTTTCTGATATCTGCTATCGGGGCTATAGGCGCATGGAAAGGAAAGAGAGCATTAGTGTGGATTATCGTTATTTTCTTAATGATTCTCTCTGTACTAGGCATGTGGTCTATTGGATTCTTGGTATTTCACCTTGCAGTATTGTTTCTTGTAATTGGCATATTCCTTACTTATTCTGCAAGAAAGGTTAAAGACTGATTTTAAAGACCTAAAAGGCAAAAAAGAGAAGGGTGATTAGTAGGAGGGCTCTAATGAAAAAGAACTATAGTTTTCTCTTTATCGTTATCATCATATCGTCTATATTTTTTACTGGATGTACGAAAGAGGTAGAAACAGCAGCCCAGTTAAGCGAATTCAAGCAGGAAGTAGATCAGGATATTGCTGAATCTTTCAATCTTTCTTTAGAAGATTTGAATCTGATGGATGAAATGCAACTGAATCATAAAGAGCAACAGTATGCGACTACCATGGCGAAGGTTTTGACTCAGGTTAGAAATAACCAGGACTACGGGGATATCAAGGAAAGCGTTTATCTGAATCAGGATGGTAAGAATGGCTACATCTTTGCAAAAAAAGCTGACGGAACCAATTATCTCTATACCATAGCTTACAACCAAGGCTGGGCAATCGTTAAAACTGACACCATACAAGGTAAGGATTTTTCCTTAGATGATACCGTGCGAAAAGAAAAGAGTTATTCTGCGCTCACAGAAGCTCAGCTCCAAAAATATTTAGAGGAAAACAACATTTCGCCACTGGCCGTTCAGAATATTGGTAAGTTCACGGTAGTGCTATATAAAGCTAAACTTGAGGGAAAGAGTGTTCTAGAAAAAGCGCTTACCCCGAAAAGTATACGTATATTCGATAGAGCGTGCTATCTGTCATCTGATCAAGACGGAAATATCTATGCAGGTGGAGGCGGGGGAGGAGATAACTCAGATTTTGTACCCGTAACCATTGGTTCAGGAGGTGGCATGTCGGAGATAGGTAATATTGGGTATTCTTATGTAATCATTAATGATATCGATATATTAAAGAATGCTTACACGGTGAACTGCTCTTATGACAATAACAGTACTACAACTACCTTGGTTGACAATCAGAATGCCTTTATTATTCCCTTTCCGGAAGAAAGGGTGGAATTGATCAATGTTATTGTAAGTGATAAAGATGGTCGAGTACTATTTGATAATAAAGAGTTATTAAAAACAGGGATAGGAAAATGAGAAGAGCGAATAGGCTGATATCCCGTAGAACATTTATTATTGGAGGGGTGGGGTTTTTATCCTACCTTTACTTTGCGCTTCATTCGATAACCGTAAAACACTATACCATTGCAGTGAGTAATTTGCCTAAAGAGTTTGAGGGCTTTACAATTCTTCATTTGACAGATTTACATTCCAAAGAATATGGAGATAAACAAGACAAGCTGCTAGACTTAATTAATAGACAGAGTTTTGACATGGTAGCAATGACAGGAGACTTTATTGACAAGAGCAATCCTGATGTAGAACCAACTTTGTCGCTGGTTAAGGGATTAAGCTCTAAACCGATTTTCTTTGTACCCGGAAATCACGAGTGGTCACATAAGTTTAAAATTAAATCTGTACTGGAGACGCATGGAGTCGAGATATTGGAAAACAAGGGGCTAAAGTATTCCAAAGGGAACTCCCATATCTGGATAGTGGGGGTTGATGATCCATATCTCCGGAGAGATAGGCTAGACCAAGCCCTTGATGGCATAACAGATTCTCAACCAAGGGTTTTGCTGGCCCACGCACCTAATATTTTTATGCCTGCGGCCAAGTCAAGTATCGAGTTAGTATTAGTAGGTCATACTCACGGTGGCCAAGTCAGACTTCCTATGGTTGGCGCGGTTGTTGCCCCAGGGCAAGGGCTTTTTCCCAAATACGATTATGGACAATTCACGTCGGGGTCCACGAATATGATCATCAATTGTGGTTTGGGTGAAAGTGTATTGCCCATTAGATTTTATAGTAGACCCGAAATAGTGCTAGTTAAACTGGTTCCCCGAGATAATCTATCGGGCTTGTAACAAAGGATATCCCAACAAACTCGCTTGCGGTGGGTAACCCATGTAAGGTGATAGGCAAAACCACCGTCATGGATAGATTACATGAAGAATATTGTGAATGAGGGGTTACTGTAAAGTATGGGAAAGTTATTAAGAATGAGGAGAAATGTATGAGAAGGAAAGACAAACAGATATCGGACATCGAAGCTCTCCATAGCGTAATTAATAAAGCAACCGTTTGCAGAATTGGCTTAGTTAAAGAGGATCGCCCTTATGTGATTCCCCTAAGCTTTGGTTTCGACGGAAGAAACATATATTTTCATTCAGCTAGAACTGGTGAAAAAGTCGAAATACTGAAGGCTAATAACCATGTCTGCCTAGAATTCGAGCAAGATATCAGCATCATCGAAGATGAAAAACCGTGTGATTGGAGTGCGCGCTACTTGACCGTCGTTGTTCATGGAACGGCTGAATTAGTGGATGATCTCGTTGCTAAGAAATATGGATTAGGCCAAATAGCTGAGCATTATCAAGCCGGAGGAGAACAGTATCCATTTACTGATGCAGAGATTCAACCCGTCTTGGTATACAAGGTAACCATAGAGGAGATTGTCGGTAAAATTTCTGGGTAACAGGTTATACTGCCCCCAGTGAAATTGTAATTCGGATAAAAATTCTCCCTGAATAAAAATGGAGCTAAGGGATCAGTAACCCTTAGCTCCTTATTTTTCGCCCCCACCAATAATGGTGGGGATTTTAATGGCCTTGCCAGATTCAGACATAAAAGTCATCGGGGCATTCTTATGGATCTCAACCCAAACGTTTTTGAGACCGGCGTCTGTTAAAAACTTGGCGAATTGTTCTTTCGTAAAACCATACCACAAGTCGCTTCTGACTTCGACGAGCTCAGCGCAATTATGCTTTGCAAAATCCGAGATGATTAGCCCGCCACCGTCTTTCAGCATGCGCACCATTTTCTTAACAGCATTATGGGGATAGGTGAGATGGTGGAGCACAGTCAGGCAATAGGCATAATCATATTTATCTGCGGAGGCATTTCTTTTCAGGAAATCGACGTTTTTGCAGACCACATTATCCACTTGGTTAATTCGGAAAGTCTTCTCCGCGAGATCACACATTTCTTTGGAAAAATCATAGCCATCAACCCTAGCCACATGCCGGGAAAGCTTGCTGGCAAAGATGCCTGTACCCATGCCAAAATCAGCAACTACATGCCCTTTTCTTAATGGGTATTTCCGAAGGATAAGGTCATCGATAAGACTATGGTAATGATGATAAAAAAGTTCATTATAAGTATCTGCAGAAGTGTCAAAATGCTTCAGCATTCCTTGCTTGATTGGTCCAGTCACCCCATAAAATAGCTGAATGGGTCCAAGCCATTGACTAAGAGTGTCATACTCCTTTTTGGTTAGAGTATCCTTGCTAACACGAAACAGGTTATAGATCATGACTTCTCTTGTCTTCAGGCGCGCTCGATTTAATAATGAAGTATAGGCAGAGAGGCTCATATCCATAATTTTGGCAGCCTGAGCATAGGTGTAGTTTTGCTCATGGAGAAAAATAGCCTGAAGATATTTGGGGGGAAGAGCTTGGTAGATTTCATTAAGATCAAAATTAATTTCGCTATCGAGCAAATTATGCAGGGGAGAATTATTATCCGTAGGTAAGGCTGCGGAATCAAGCTCTAAAGGAACGTTGCGGCTAGAGTTTTTTAAATCCTTGCGCCAATAATCGATATATGTATTATTAGCGATGGCATAGATCCAACTTTTTATGCCGCAAAAGTCATTGACCTTAGCTAGATTTTGATAAACCTTAGTGAAAACCTCTTGAGTTAGATCTTCGGCCGCAGAGTAATCGTTATTGAGTTTTTGGCCGAAAAAGCGATAGATAGGCTGTTTGTAAATCTTATATAAAACTTGAAAAATGCTATCCTCACCAAGGGTATTATCGTCAATGCTTCTTTTCTCACAAAATAAAACCAACTCACAATTGTCTTTCGTGCAAAAATCAGTCATTTCCGTAACACCTCCTAGCATATTCTCCCTTAATAAGTAGCTCATCATATAAGGCTATTATATGCCAGATTGTTGAGCAAAGTACAGATTGAAATGGCTAAATATGAATATATATGTTGAAAATACTAGAAATAATAAATATTTTGTATTTTTTTAGAAAACGGCGAATGGAATTTTGAAAACATACGTTTAAGTTAGTAAAGGTACAAAACAAAGGATCCTTACAACTATAAGGAAAAGATTTACTTTCACGAAGAGAAATGGCCTCCAACATACTGATTCTGCTTTCGAACAAACTAAACTGTACCTTTTTACTAAATTATATAGTGCTGTTAAATAAAACATGTCTAGAGTTAGGCGTGCTGGTACCTACTAAATGATGTGCATAGCTTCACAAGTGGACTTGCTATTTATTTCACGAAAATGTAAAGGAGGTTGTGCAATGTGGTTCATGGCATTGGAAAATGTAAAAAGGCGTAAAGGTCAATCCATGCTTACGGTTTTGATAACTGCTTTAACAGTTCTTACGTTTGTGTTGGCTTTTTCTGTGCTGACGACGTTGCAGGAAGGGCTGGAATTAAGCGATGCCCGCTTGGGCGCGGACATTATCGTGCTCCCCAATAAGAGTAATGCCGATGCCTTTCAGACAATCTTTACAGCCGAACCGGTCAATATCTATATGTCAGAAGAGCTCACAGAACAGATCAGTCAAGTGGAAGGGGTGGGCAGGCTGACTTCTCAATTTTTTACCCAGTCCTTAGACGAGAGCTGTTGCTCCCTCGGGGGTGCTTCCCGTTTGGTGGGTTATGATCAGGAAACAGATTTTATTCTTAAGCCTTGGCTTGACGAGCAAAACATTGAACGGCTACAAGACGATCAGATCATCATCGGTGGCGATGTCCCGGCCTTTCTGGGCAACCAAGCCTCGGTGCTGGGAGAAGTGTTTACCGTAGTTGGCAGCTTATATCCGACCGGCAGTGGTATGGATGAGACCATCTTTATGAATCTGGATGTGGCGAGGAAGCTAGCCAAGGATAGTCCCTATTTGCAAACCCTTTGGAGCAAGGAAAGTCCGGATCATTTGATTTCAGCGATCCTGATCAAGGTGGACGAAGGGTATCTAGCCACTGAAGTCGCTACCCAGATCAACGAATTAGACCTTACGGTGGAAGCAGTAGCGACAAGCGAGATTGTCTCTTCCATGCGCTCTCAAATGAATATCATCGGCCAACTAGTTCTAGGTTTATGGTTAGCGGTCTTCCTCGTGGCCAGCCTCGCCCTGATCGGACGGTTTAGTGCCTTGGCCCGGGAACGCAAGAAGGAAATCGGCCTCATGCGCGCCATCGGTGTGCAACGAGCTGATGTATTTAAGCTGATTGTCCTCGAAGCCTGGATCATGGCGGGTGCAGGAGGTGTTCTTGGCAGCATCTTGGGAGTACTGGGCGTTCAGACTGTCTTAACCTCCTTACGAAGCTCACTGGATTTAGCCATGGGGCAATGGTCTCTTGGGTCGGCCTTGCTCAGCGGTGGCTTGGGAATTGCAGTCGCCTTGGGTCTGGGTTTCCTAGCCTCAGTGTACCCGGCTTGGCAGAGTTCGCGGCTGGATCCTCAAGTGGCAATGACCAGAGGGGAGTTGGATTGATATGGAGCTTTGCCGATTAGAAAAAGTAAGCAAAACCTATGAAGTAGGTGACGCGGTTTGCCCCATCCATGAGCTTTCCCTAACGATCAATGCAGGAGACTTTCTGGCGATCGAAGGGCCCTCGGGAACAGGAAAAAGCACCTTGCTCTACTTGATGAGCGGGCTCTTGCGCCCTACCCAAGGGGATGTCTTCCTCCAAAACCAGAACTTAAGTACGCTGCCGGACCCAGTCGCCACAGAGCTGCGCAGGCGAATGGTGGGCTTCATCTTTCAAGAGACAAATCTTTTTCAAGCCCTAACCGTCGAAGGTAATCTGCGCTTTGTGCAAAGTCTAGGCAAAAACAAGCCCGATGGAAAAAAGATCGCTCACTACCTAGAAGAATTAGGTTTAAGCGATAGGCACCTGCACTTACCCCATCAATTAAGTGTAGGACAACGACGGAGGTTAGTGGTGGCGAGGGCGTTAATCAATGATGCTCCTTTGATTTTAGCCGATGAACCCACTAATGATTTAGATGATTTTTGGGCCGGTAAAGTGATGGAATTGCTCGCGGGAGTTGTCGAGGGAGGTGGGGCAGTCGTAATGGTTACTCATAATTACCATTGGGCTCGGCAAGCCCAACAACGCTATCGGCTACAAGAAGGAAGGTTGGTGCTATGCGGATAAGAGGGTTGGTGATCGGCACCATCATCGTCATGCTGGCGATTTTTTTAGCAGGCTGTGGTCAAGCTGCTAGCTCAGCCAAAGATCAGGCCACACTGTCACAAACTCCTGCAGGTCAGACCGGAGTAAATCAAACGCCGGCGCAGCAGACCGCGCTGCCTCCCGAGGCCTTGTTCGTTGCACAATTTACGACGAACCAAATCGCGGTAATCCATTTGGGGACCGGTGACATCGTTGAAAAAATCCCGGTAGGTGCCAAACCGCTAGCAATTATTAAATCCCCTGATCAAACAAAGGTTTATGTGGCTAATAGCGGTTCAGGTGACGTGTATCAGATCAACACCTCCACCGGGGAAATCGAAGCGAAAATCTCCATGGGCAATCAGCCTGTGGCCATGACGATTAATGCTGCAGGGGATACCTTGTATGTATTGGACTACTACTTGAATCGGGTCAGCATTATTGACCTCAGGCTCCGTTCCATGGTCGGCTACATACCCCTAAATACCTTTGGCTTTGAAGAGAGAATCGAGCCCCCCGACTGTTGTACAGATATTTTTGGCGATCCCCTCGGTGCAGGTCGCAAGCCTTCAGCTCTTGTCTTAGATGAAGCCCATGGCAAGATCTATGTGGGGAACATGGGTACATGGGATATCGCGGTCATCGACCTCCAATCAGAAAAAGAGGTTCAAGCCTTTGATGCAACCTTTGGCATCAATGACCTTTTTCTCGACAGCTCGGCAGGGAACTTATATATCTCGGCAGCAGGTAACGAAGAAGAAGTCAATGATTCTATTCTAAAGCTGTCTTTGAAGGGGGGTGAGAAAATAGACAAGTTGCAGATCGGTAAAAAGCCGGTGGGCATGGCTCTATCCCCGGATGGACAAATCATCCATGTGATAACCCAAGCCAGTGACGGAGCGAAACTAATAAGCTTACGAGCGGCTGATGGAGAAATCATCGGCCAATGCTCCTTAGCAGGAGAGCCGGGTGATATCGCACTTTCCGAAGATGGCCAGCGCGCTTATATTACAAATCTTTTGGATGGCACAGTTCTTGTTATCGATACAACAGATTACACCGTCATTAAAATCATCGAGACTGGCGTAACCCCAAAATCACTTGTCTATATTTTGAATGATGAATAATTCAGTATTTCAAGGAAGAGGTGGAAAAGGATGAAGGACCATATCCAAAGTATGCTGATGTGGGGTTTGATTGCAGTAGCTTTACTTGTTTTAGGTGCATTATACATCTGGTCACCTGTTTGCGAGGGGTTGCTGGAGCTGGCTAATGGCAACCTAGTGCACATGAAATGCTTCTACACCGGCCAGGCAACGACTGTCTTGGCTGTCCTGTTATTGGTCGCGGCCATATCCGCCGTAATAACTAAGCAAGCTCATGCCCCTATAATCATTGCCATCGGTATCTTCTTCATCGTCATGACCTATCAATCGTTTTTGGGTATTGGCATCTGCCTGAAAGAGACCATGGCCTGTCACCAAACTGCTTTCTGGATACGCGGTGGAGGGGTGCTGACCATTTTGCTTGGTATTCTAGCATGCTTCAAAAAACAAAAAGAACAGTCCTAAGGAAATCCTAAGTGGAAAGGGGAAAAAATCATGACCAATGAAAACAAAACGAAGACAAAGACACCAGGTTTTTCAAGACGTACCTTTATTAAAGGTACCGGTGCCGTAGCTGCCACAGCTGCTGTGGGCGGAATCGGATTCTCAGCAGGGATGCCGGATGTGGTTGAAGGCGCCCCAGTGGATCTATCCAATGCCAAGACCTTCACCTCTAGCTGTGCTATGGAATGTCTCCATCATAATTTAAAGGGCTATGTGGTGGACGGAAAACTAGTTAAAGTGGAAACCGGTGATGATCAGACGAAAGCTTGTTTACGGGGAATCAGCCGTACTCAGTGGGTCAATAACCCTGATCGACCTAAAATGCCCATGCTGAGAACCGGTGAAAAAGGTGAAGGCAAATGGAAAGAAATCAGCTGGGATGAAGCGACCGATTTAATCGTGACCAAAATCAAAGAAACCCAAAGTGAGCTGGGCAATCAAGGGATCACGTATAAAGGTGGTTCCGGTAACTTCGGAGCCTTGACCAATGGTATCGCTGGTGCATTTTTTAACTATATTGGTGGATCTACTCCCATTGTTGGTTCCTTATGTTGTCAAGTTGTGACAACAACCATGCCGCCCATGCTGGGAACACGTTACGAAGATACCAGAGATACGATTCAAGACAGCAAATATATCATCGTTTGGGGAACAAACCCGGCTGTCACCATGCAATCCTACTTCTCCAAATATCAAGATGCCATGAGTAAGGGTGCCAAGATGGTCACCATTGACCCCCGCTTAAGTGAGACCGCCGCCAAATCCGATGAATGGATCACCATTTTGCCCGGAACAGATACAGCTCTTGGCTTGGGCATGCTCAAAATCATTATTGAAGAAAAATTATATGATCAAGAGTTTTTGCTTAAGCATACCGGAGTACCCTTCTTAGTGGATAAGGCTACCGGCAACCAAGTAAAGGCTGAAGACAACGACACGAGCTACATGGTCTATGACCAGATCAGCAAAAGCATCATTCCCCATGATCAAGAGGGGATTTCTCCCGCTCTGAGTCTCGCCGGAACCCCGATCGCCGAGCAATACAACACCGTTTTTGAACTCATTTATAATGAAGCCAAGATCTGGACACCGGAAAAGGTCCAAGAGGAAACGGACGTACCTGCGGGGACAGTGGTTCGCCTAGCTCACGAGTATGCGACCGCCAAGCCTGCCATGATCGTTCAGAACATGGGTGGTTTCCAAAGAACTGAATATGGTTCCTATGCCGTGGGTGTTCAGTTCTATCTGGCTGCTTTCACCGGTAACTTCGGTAAAGCCGGTGGTGGAGTTTGTGATGCCGGTGGAGTCGGAACCACGATCAAAGTGAATGCAGCGATTCCTTCGCCAAAGCCTCAAGGTGAATTCGGGAAAATCCTTTCCCCAAAACTGGGCGAATCCATCTTGGCCGATACTCCGAACAAGATTGGGTTTATGTGGGTTATGACCACCAGTCTGATGACCCAATTCCCCAATACAGGTGCAGTTAAAGAAGCTTTGAAGAAGATACCTTTCGTAGTTGTCGTTGATAGCTTAATGACTTCCACAGCCTTATATGCAGATCTCGTTCTGCCCTGTACGACGATTTTTGAAGACACCAATCTTTTAGCCAATAACCGTCACCATTATGTGCAGTTGATGGAAAAAGCTGTTGAACCACCCGGTGAAGCCAAATCTGACCTGGAAATTTTCACGATGCTGGCCAAGAAGCTCGGCTTCGGCGAAGCTTTTGATAAGGATCCGGAGGAACTAATTAGAGTATGCTTGGAAGGCACAGGCATTACCCTCGAGCAATTAAAAGAGGGACCGGTGTGTCCGATGCCCCAACCTTATATTCCGTATCCTAACGGCAAATTCCGGACTCCCACCGAAAAGGCAGAATTATTTATGCCCATGTGGAAAGAGAAAGGCTTTAATCCCGTAGTGACCTATATTCGCCCCAATGAGTTTATCAACGGGGATCAGGCTCTAGCCGAAAAATATCCCTTGATGGCTGTACAGCGGAAGACCAACCGCACCATTCACTCGACCTTTGGCAATCTACCTTGGATCTGTGAATCCACAAGGTCAAAGGCTCAGGTGTTGATCCATCCCGATGATGCAGCAGCACGGGGAATCAAGAGCGGAGATAAGGTCGTCGCTTACAATGACCGTGGTGAGCACCATTGCCTAGCTAATGTCCAGGCTCATATTAAAAAAGGTGTTGTGGCTCTGGAAAATGGCTGGTGGGAACAACAAGGCGGAAGCAGTAGCTATGTTACCAATGACTTCGTCGAGCCCTTGGGCGGCGGTCATAGTTGCAATAACACCTTGGTACAAATCAGGAAGGAGGCGTAAACCATGGCAAAAGTAGGATTTTATTATGATATGCAAAACTGCTACGGCTGTAAAACCTGTCAGGTAGCCTGTAAATCAGAACAAAAAACTGCACCGGCTGTTAGCTGGCGACGGGTACGGGATTTTGACACAGACCATCCGGCGTCACATGCCACATTATCCATGGGCTGTAACCACTGTGAAAACCCTGAATGCTTGAAAAACTGCCCAACCGGTGCTTATACGAAGCTGGAAAACGGCATTGTCTATCAAGATCATAGTCAATGCATAGGCTGCAGAATGTGTACTATGGCTTGTCCTTATGGGGTTCCCCAATATGACCCAGAAGAAGGGAAAGTCAGCAAATGTAGCTATTGCAGAGAGCGCATCGAGCAAGGACTTCAGCCGGCCTGTGTCGAGTCCTGTCCTGGTGGTAATATCGTCGCGGGGGATTTGGAAGAATTAAAAGCCAAATACCAAGGCGTTCAGGAGCTTCCGGGCATGCCAGCCGCCGGTATAACCAATCCATCAATTCTTATCAATCCTGCGAAAGCATTTAAGAAATAGAGAGGAGGATTTTGCATGGAAACATGGGAATTTCCGTTAGTATTATTCACAGTCTTGGGACAATGGGCCATCGGCCTCGCCCTGATGATCACCCTCATCGAATATATCTCTCCAGCCAAGGGTAATGAAGCAAGCCTAAAACAACTAAGAATAGGTGGCATGGCGGTCCTGCCTCTGGTCGCCTTAGGGTTAATCTTCTCCGTTTTCCACTTAGGTCAACCCTTAAGTGCCGTCAAAGCCCTCATGAATCTCGGCACTTCGATGTTAAGCATGGAGATCCTTTTCTTCTCCATCGTCGGGGTATTAGCCCTAGTCTATAGCTATATGTGGTGGAAAACCCCAGAAAAACCCTTGCGTAAAGCAGTCGGAGCTGTGCTCAGTGTCGTAGGCCTCGCGGCCATCGTCGTCACCAGCAAGGTCTATACCCTACCCGCAAGAATGGCCTGGGATTCCTGGCAAACTACAGCGGCATTTATCCTGACCGCTATTCTCTTAGGTGCCGTTTCCGTAGCCTTCTTACTCAATAAAGTTGAAGATGAAGCAAGTCAAAAGGCGAAAAAAGTCATGGGTTGGGCCATTATCGGATCCGTCGTATTGATTGTGACCGTCTTAGCCCTCTTTGCCGGAACCTACGGCGCCTCTACTGAGCAATCTGCAGCAGTAGCAGCGACCTTCTCCTCAGGCTTCTTTATCGCCAGAATGGTTCTCGGTATCTTATTACCTGTGGCCTTCGCCGCCGTATTTATCACCGGTAGCAAGAAAAAAGCCTACCAAGCAGTTGCTGGAGTCACCCTCGTCGGGGTAGTTCTTGGCGAAGTAGCCGGAAGAATTCTCTTCTATTCCTCCGTCATGGGTCAATATCCCTGGTTTTAAGGATGCACAGGTTAATACCCGACTAGCCCGTATTTGACCGCTACCTCGATAGGGGTTGGTGTCAAAGGGTGGTTAAGATCAGTAGTTTCAAGTCAATCTAGAGAATACTGGCAAGCCGGGATGTGAAAGCGAGGCATTATCTCAGTAGAGATAGTGCCTCGCTGTTTCTATCGGATGCTATTGGAGTTTTGTATTAAAGCATGGTAAACTTAATCGTAATCTTATTTGTTGTAAAACTTAACGTATTAAATAAGTAGCAAACAAAAACGTACTAAATTAAACTAAAACGTACTAATTAATTTAGAAGCGAATTGTTGGAGTTAAATCCCCACTGAATGAAGTCTCGCTTCATCTCCGAGGGTTTTAATTTTTTAGAAAGAAAGGAAAGATTCATGAAAAACGGAAAAGCATTGCTCACAATAATCTGGGTAGCGCTAGTTATCATTTCGTATTATTTCCTGCTCATCCCCCTCAATCTGCAGTCCCCGAGTTTTTGGGCCTTAATATTCTATACTTTGGCCTTGGGAGCAGGGTTATTCCTACTGTATCAAATATTTGTGGAAAGACAGCTGAAGATAACCAAGAGCATATCCACCTACCTGATTATGGCCACCCTCCTTGTAGCGATCTTAGGCGGAATCATGTGGGTTTACTCCCTGCCGTTCTTCCATGCTAAGGCCTATGCTACTCTTGTGCAAAAGCAAGAAGGGAATTTTGCCACCGATGTGGCCGAATTACCCATCAACCGCATCCCTACCGTGGACCGGGATACGGCAGTGCGCTTAGGGGATCGGAAAATGGGAGAAATCATCGAGCTGGTCTCCCAATTCAATGTGGCTCCTGACTATACTCAAATCAACTACCAAGGCAAGCCCGTCCGGGTCTCGCCCTTAGAGTATGCAGGTTTCTTTAAATGGCTCAACAATACCAAAGAAGGCCTTCCCAGTTATATAATGGTGGACATGGTCAATGGGGAAGTCGATTTGGTCACGCCCGAAAAAAGCATCAAATACTCAGAGAGCGAACTGTTTTTCGAGAATGTTCGACGTTACCTGAGAATGAACTATCCGACCGCTATCTTCGGCGACTTTAGCTTTGAAGTCGATGAGCAAGGAGTCCCTTATTGGATCGTCTCCGTGCGGGAGAATAAAATCGGGCTCTTCGGTGGCACCGATATTAAGGAAGTTATCATGCTCAATGCCAGCACCGGCGAGCATCAAAAAATTAAAGTCGGAGAGGTTCCCAAATGGGTAGACCGGGTCTATGATGCAGAACTGGTGGTCAATCAAGTGAACTATAATGGTCGTTTCACCAATGGTTTCATCAACTCCATCTTTGGCCAGCAGGGTGTGCTTGCCACCACAGAAGGGTACAACTATCTAGCACTCAACGATGATGTCTATTTATATACGGGAATCACCTCCGTGGTCAGGGACGAATCTAATATCGGCTTTATCCTGGTCAATATGCGGACCAAAGAAACAACCTTCTATGGCATTTCCTCTGCAGAAGAGTATTCAGCCATGGAAAGTGCCCAAGGGGCCGTTCAGGAAAAACGCTATCTCTCGACCTTCCCCCTCCTGCTTAATGTTGACGGCAAACCCACCTACTTCATGTCCCTCAAGGATGCCGCCGGCTTAATCAAGATGTATGCCTTGGTGGATGCCCAGGACTACCAAAAGGTCGTCACCGGCAACACCGTGGAAGAGACCGTCAATAAATTCACCAATCGCACAACACCCATCACTGAAACAGAACCAGAGGCGCCTCGAGAAGAATTTGAGATTCAAGGAAAAATCACCGACATCCAAAGTGTCGTCATCAACGGAAATACCTATTTCTATTTACTCCCTATATTATCTTATGATTTTCTTTAAATTTCTCGCTTTTTCATAGAATTCCTAACTAATCAAACTAGCTCACCAAGGATAGAATTAGCATAAAATGCCTAATCCAGAGAATTTGGGTATGGCAAAGCAAACGTCTGC
>NZ_JBBWUA010000014.1:0-76522 GCF_038181555.1 Desulfitobacterium sp. THU1
AGCAATTCAACGGGTTAAGGAGTAAGAGGGAAATTTAGGGATATCTAGCTTCGCAAAAATATTTAAAAGAATCTGAATCCTTCAAGAAAAAAAGAGGATTATTTCCACCTTCTGGAGAATACAACTAACATATTAGGAATATATGTAAGTGAATCGAACAGGAGGTTGTCGTTCATGGATGTGTTAAAAGTCTCAGCAAAATCAAGTCCAAATTCTGTTGCAGGTGCTTTAGCTGGTGTGCTCCGTGAGAGGGGAGGAGCGGAGTTACAAGCCATCGGCGCTGGCGCCCTTAATCAAGCTGTGAAAGCAGTAGCTATTGCTAGAGGGTTTGTTGCCCCGAGCGGAGTCGATCTTATATGTATTCCAGCTTTCACCGACATACAAATTGACGGAGAAGAGCGAACGGCAATAAAGCTTATCGTAGAACCTCGGTAAGCAAGATTGAGTTGAAGTGTTACACTTAAGTGTTTTAATGTTCTAGACAGGACACCTGTTTGCTTAGGCGACAGGTGTTTCTGGTTTTACAGGAGGGGTATAGTTTGGAAAGTTATTGGGTGATAGATGGTCATTGTGATAGTATTCTTGACTATCTTGATGGCAAGAGGAGTTTAACTTCGCCGCAGGAGGGAGGACAATGGGACTTAGAAAGGGCCCAAGAAGGGAAAGTTATTCTCCAGTTTCTGGCGGCATATATTGAGAGTCAGTATAAGCCCGAACGAGGGACATTGAGAGGCCTAGAACTAATCCATGCCGCCCACAGGTTTATCCAAAGCAACTCGGAAAAAGTATTTCTGATCAAGCAAAGGGAAGATTTAGATCGCCTTCCCTCAGGCTCAAAGATGGGTTGCTTATTGAGCGTAGAGGGTGGAGAAATTATCGGCAATAGCTTGTTTCTCCTCGATATAATTTATGAATTGGGAGTACGGGCCATGGGACTTACCTGGAATCAGAGAAACGCCATAGCCGATGGAGCAGGAGAAAAAACTCAAAGCTCCTTAACCCAATTTGGCGAAAATGTTATTTTACGCATGAATGAACTGGGCATGATTATCGATGTGTCTCACCTTAATGAAGCAGGCTTTTGGCATGTACTTGAGCTCAGCTCCCAACCCGTTCTTGCCTCCCATTCCTGTGCCTACGCCTTGTGTCCTCACCCGCGCAATTTAACCGATGAACAGCTCAAGGCTTTGTCTCGACAAGGTGGAATTGTTGGAGTGAATTTCTATCCGCAATTCTTAACCCAAGAAGCAGAAGCCGGACTTCAAGATGTTGTCCGCCATATCCGACATATTGCCGAAGTAGCGGGGGTGGAAGCGGTTGGACTGGGTTCTGATTTCGATGGCATAGAAAACACGCCCAAAGGACTTGAGGGAGCAAATAAATACGATGCTTTAGTGCAGGCTTTATCTGACTCAGGGTTTTCCCAAACTGAAATAGAGAAAATTACTCATAGAAATTTTATGAGATTTTTGTCAACCGTGTTAAAATAATCTGGTGAGGTTTTTTTGGGGAAAGAGGTAAAGGTCATGCTAGAAGTAAAACTAAGATACCCAGAAGCGGATTTACATTGCCACACTACAGCATCAGATGGTTTATTAACACCAAGAGAGTTGGTAAAAAGTGCTGCAGAGAAGGGTTTAAAGGCTATAGGAATAACGGATCATGATACCTTGAGTGGTTGGGAAGAAGCAATTCATGCTGGGCAACTCTTTGGGGTGGATATTGTTAAAGGAGTCGAGCTCAACACAGATTGGAACGGGATTGAAGTTCATATCCTTGGCTACGAGATGAATCCTATGTCAACGATCTTACAGGAAAAGCTTTCTGAACTACGGGAGGCTCGTTCGAAACGTGTGAATACGATCATAGAAAAATTGCGAGAACTGGGACTGCCAATCCAAAAAAGCGAAGTTGAAAAAGTATCCAAAGGCGAATCCATCGGGAGACCCCATATTGCTCAAGTGCTTATGAGCAAAGGGGTGGTGGGAAGTGTGAAGGAGGCCTTTGAACGTTATATTGGGGCAGGAGCTCCGGCTTATGTACCTCGTTATAAAATTACCCCGGAAGAGGGGATTGACCTAGTACGTCAAGCCGGAGGGGTTTCGGTATTAGCACATCCGGGTATTTTCGGTTTGGAACGAGGGGTTGCACGTTGGGTTGAGGCAGGTTTGCAAGGGATAGAGGTATGTCATTCTGAGCACTCCCGTGAGGATGAGAAGAAATATCGAGAATTAGCAAAGAAATCCGGATTGCTTATGACCGGTGGTTCAGATTTTCACGGTGAAGAACGCAAGCCGGGTATTCAGATAGGTGGATGGGGAACCTGTCTAGGGGTAGTTGATGATCTGCGTAGAATCGCTTATTCTCATCATCTCTAAGACGAAGAATCGGCCATTGAGTAACTAACTTTCATTCTTTATGAGTTTTGAGGAGGTTTGGTTTTGAAAGCGCGCCGTTTAAGCAGTTTAGGAGCTTCGGTTTTTTCGGAGTTAGACGATTTAAAAAAGGAACTAGAGAAAGACGGAAAACAACTGATCAATCTCAGCATCGGCAGTCCTGACCGGGCACCTTCAGCAGATATTCAAAAGATCTTAGCCGAAGGAGTATTGGATGGCAGTAATTATGGCTACACCCTTACTCGTGGGACGGCAAGTTTCCGAGCAGAGTGTGCACATTGGTATAAAAAACGCTTTGATGTAGATTTAGATCCACAAAAGGAAGTTCTTCCTCTGATGGGTTCTCAAGACGGACTGGCCCATATCTTTTTAGCCTTGTGCGACCCGGGCGATATTGCATTAATACCTGATCCCGGATATCCCATCTACACTGCGGGTTGTATTTTGGCGGGAGGAGAAAAAATTGCTTTGCCCCTCCGCGAGGAGAATGGTTTTTTACCGGATCTTTCGGCTATTGCGCCTGAAGTAGCTCGTAAAGCTAAAATAATGTTTCTCAATTACCCAAATAATCCGACGGCTGCCGTAGCACCTTTATCGTTCTTTGAGGAAGTCGTAGACTTTGCGAAGAAGCACGATATTGTGGTTTGCCACGATGCGGCATATTCCGAATTAGCTTTTGATGGTTATCGGCCAGCAAGCTTTTTGCAAGTAGCGGGTGCAAAAGAGGTCGGGATTGAATTTCATTCGGTTTCCAAGACCTATAATTTAGCGGGAGTGAGGCTGGGATTTGTGGTGGGTAATGCCCCAGTTATTGATGCTTTGGCCGAATTAAAATCTAACATTGATTATGGAGTATTTGAACCTGTTCTAAAGGCAGGAGCATATGCCCTCAGCGCCTCACAGGATAATGTCATTAATAACCGTCAAGCCTATCAGGAACGAAGAGATATTTGGGTTGAAGGGTGTGCGCAAGCAGGGTGGTTTATGCCTTCTCCTCAGGGTTCGATGTTTATTTGGGCTCCTGTACCGACAGATCAAGATTCTCGAAGCTTTGCCTTCGATTTAGCGAGAAAAGCAGGGGTTATTGTGGTGCCGGGAGTTGCCTTCGGGGAATATGGTGAAGGATATGTGCGCATTGGCTTGGTTCAGGAGCCAGAAGTTTTAAGAGAAGCGGTTCAACGGGTCCAAGAGTTTTTGTCTCACCCTCGGAAAAAATGATTTCCTTTGCTTGCAAAGGGTTAAAAAGCCCGACCTCAGCATAGAATACATATGTAGACTATGGCTAGGGGGGTCAGAGGCTTGGAGATTCATGAAGAGATAACAAATCTTCGCGAAGAGCTCAAGGCGACTAAAGAAAGAATAGGTGAATTGGAACAGCGTGTAGAGCATTTAAGAGTCAGCCGCAGAGTTCTTATGAATCTATTGGAAAAGGTAGAGCGAGAAAAGGTAGCTCTTATCCATAGCTTGGAAAAAGAAAACGTTCGTTTGCAGAGGGATAATACACGCTTTGCCAAATGGATATTTTCTAAAAATCGCGAGATTATCAAGCTACAGGAAAAAATTGAGGAATATAAAGAGAAGGCTTAACCGCGAGGTAGCCTTCTCTTTTCATGTGCCTGTTATTTTGTTCAATGCCGATTATCAGCCTCGTAGAGCAAGCGCCCTTCTTTGCTATGAGGATGATGATGCTCGCGAATGAGTTCTATGATATGAGGGTCTAAACCGAATTCTTGGGCCAGCTCTGCCCCCCAAGAGGGATGTTCGTGAGCTGTGCGCAGAGAGAGGGAAAGAGGAGATTGAGACGATTCTATGTGCTCCCGAATCTGTTGCGGCAACTTTTGCAAGAGGACGATGGCAATCCTTTCCCACATCTTTAAGGGATGTTTGATTTTGCCACAGTCATGAAGGAGGGCAGCTACCAGAAGATGAGAGACTTGGATTCCGGAAGTATGCAAATCTAAAGCCACATCTAGGGCATGTCGTTGTTCTGGTAGCGATTGTCTTTCAAACAATGGAAGGGAGCATGGGGGAAGAAGGCTCATGGCCCATTCTAGTTCCTCGGTTTTAATCCTTGGATAGATAGCATAATAAAGCTGTCGGACACGGTAAAGCATTTAGGCCCCCTAGTAGTACATTATCTTATTTGAAGTGTAGTTTTATACCACACTATTGTATAACGAATGACGAAGATTTGGCAATTCAATCGACCATTCTATAAAAAAGACCATCCAAAAAATAGTACGGAAGTCCATCGAATAGAGAAGGGAAAATATGGAATATGGCGAATTAGCAATAAGGAGCTATAAATTGGATTGCTGATGGGAGGGCATATTATGTCCGAATTGTCACGTCGTGAGCGTAAAAAACAAGAGACCTACGATCGACTCTATCATTGTGCAATTGAGCTGTTTCATAAGCAGGGATATGTAAAGACCTCGGTGGAGGAAATTACCCAGTTAGCCGATGTGGGGAAAGGTACCTTTTATAATTATTTTCAAACCAAAGAAGCTGTTGTTTTAGAATATTCGCGAGAAAAATATCAGGAATTGATTGTTACGGGCCGTGAAGCCGGATATTCACTTACGGAAAGATTAGACCATGTACTAAAAAACTGGGCTGAATTTATGGTGGAGGAACGGGAGATGGCTTGGGTTGCGGTGAAGAGTAGAGAAGAAGCTGAGCTAGACAAGGGACTACACTATGGAATTATCGGGATTTTAAGCCACGGACAACGCATCGGTGAAATAAGCAAGAAGTATGATCCTGTTTTTTTAGCGGAAAGTTTAGAAGGAATGGTGCTTCAGCATTTTTTACATTGGTATGTGAGTGGTGAAGGCAATTTAGTAAGGGAGATAGAGGATATACTCCAGCTTTTCTTTGAAGGACTTAACGAACGAAGTCATAGGGTAGATTGTATAAGGTAATAGGGTAGATTGTATAACGCGATATTTCTAAACAATTGTCTCATGTTCTAATTCCTCCCTTGATCTACATAAAGTGTCAAGGGGGGATAAAATGCAGAGAAAAAGTGCGCGGTCTTATGGGCTGTGGATGGGTGAATTACCTCCGGGTCCCAAAAACGATATTACAGATGTTCCTGGGGTTCTAGTCGGCCACGTTTCTCTCATCAAAGGCTCGGGTCCATTAATTCCGGGAAAGGGTCCCGTCCGCACGGGAGTTACAGCCATTCGCCCTCATCCGGGTAATCTATATCGTCAACCCTGCTGGGCGGGGATTCACGTGATGAACGGCTTTGGCAAGTCTCTTGGCGTACCCTACATTCAAGAAACAGGAGTTCTCAATTCACCGATACTTTTGACTAATACCTTAAGCGTCAATGATGCTGCACAAGGCATGTTGAGTTATCTATTAAAGGAAAATCCGGAAATTGGTAACGATGCTCGCACTCCAAATTTGGTTGTCTTTGAATGTGATGATTCTTACCTTAATGATATACGCGGTCGCCATGTGAAGCCTTGGGATGCAATCCTAGCCCTTAATCGAGCGACAAATGATCTAATGCTGCAGGGAAATATCGGGGCTGGTGTTGGGATGTCCTTATATCAACTCAAGGGAGGAATTGGGAGTGCCTCCCGTAAGGTCTCCATACAAGGGAGGCCTTACTTAATAGGGATGTTGGCTCTAACTAATTATGGGAGATTAGAGGATTTCTTGCTCAATGGGGTCCCGGTAGGAATAAAACTAAAGATTAGCACCGGTGGTGACGTTCCCGGTTCCCTGATACTCGTAGGTATAACCGATGCACCTCTCAGCCGTTGGCAACTCAATAGATTGGCAACAAGGGCGGCGATGGGGGTAGGTAGAACCGGAGGAATATCACGAACGGGGAGTGGGGAATTCTGCCTCATGGTTAATACCAATGGTTTATCTCAGGAGAAATTTCTCGATGATTGGGAGATGGATTCTCTCATTAAAGCAGTTGTTGAACTCACAGCTGAAAGCATTTGGAATTCTATGTTTTTTGCTACCACCATGGATGGTCGAGACGGACATGTCCGAAAAGCTCTTCCTGTTGCAGAGATATTGAGCTGGGTAGAGCCCTTTTTTCTTTAAGATGTCATGATGTCCCTACTCTGTGCGTAAATATGTAATGTGACAAAAATTAAGGGAGGATCATTGTGAGTAATTGGCTAGAAATCTGGGAGCAGCATCCGGATATTTTTATTACCCAAAATTGGCAGGAATGTTCCAAAGAAAGAAAAAAGGATTTGCGTCTTTCTCCACAATTTCACTATTTTTTCGGGGGAGAGACCGCTTTGCGGGTAGGAATCATAGCAAGCGAAACTCTGCCAAAGGAAGAGGATTTATTATTAGCAGGTATGCTTTGGGCTAACCGTTTGAGCAATGGAGCACGAACGGTCATATATTTTGTAGCTCCGGATTATTCTCCATTCTTTCTGCATGCTTTATCGAAGATTGGAGGCTTAATCAATGTCAAAGCGGTGTACTGGAGGGAGCGCATATCTCCTAGCCTCTACTTAATTCCTGATGGGACCCTTGGAAATCAAAAAAGAATTGCCATAGGGGAAAAGAGGCCTAATTGGCTCAAGTGGAGGCAAGAATTGAATCCTGTTGCACAGCAGCAACTCACCGTAATAAAAGGCTTTTTTGAAAAGCTAGTCGACAGAGGAGTCAGATCAGAGTTGAAGCATCAAACTGTTTCTTTTATCTGGGGGAATTTTGAGATTGCTGAGATAAAAAAGAAAGGTAGGAAATTTGACTTAGTGACCAAAGTAAAGTGGGAGAAGAACGGTGATTTAGCTCAGAGTCTTTACTGCCAAGGCTGGGTAGATGCATCTGGAGAATTAAACAGCGAGTTTTGCGCAACCATTCAGCGCATTCTAGGCATACTGGAGGAGAAGGAAAAAACAAAGCAGCTTAAACCCAAAGACTGCTTATCCTTATGGCTCTCTCAAGGCGGAGGAATTTCATCAGCTTTGTGGGGATTACCAAAGGAATGGCCGTGGCTGCCTAGTGACCGGAGTGAAAATTGGGTGGTAGACTTAGGTCAGTGGTTCTACTTTGAAGAAAATAGTCAGCTTAGCGTAGTCTGCCCTATCTTAGATAAGCCTTTGTTCCATGCCAGTCAAGCTGTTCTCTTATCCAGCGTTTTAGAAATAAGCACTCTGTTATACGGAGACAAAAGCAAGTCCTACAATGGCTGGGATCTAAAAATACATTGGCTCACCTGCAAAGAAATGGAAGATGAGCTTAGACTCTGGTTATCTTGGTTAAAGCACCCAGAACGCTATCATATTTGGACTCTGCCGAGCAATTGGGAAACAGAAGGGCTTAATGAATTGGTCAGCCGCAGCAGTCCCAATCGCGAAGGTGCTTTCAGGGATTATCCGGGGAATGGATAGGTTTGCTGAGATAAGTTGCGAAAATAAAAAATAGGGTGATTCTTAACGAAGTTATCGTATGGAATCACCCTATCTATTTAAAAAAAAGATGCTCTAAGGCAAAAAATAGTATGCCCTAAAGCAAAATTTGTTGTTCACTGAAGCAACCTATGAAAAAAATATTAATTGCTAAAAAAATTCAATAAAAGTAAGGATTCTATTTAATAATTATAAATTATATTGTATAATCATACAGTAGAAAGGGGGGGAACCAATGAATGTTAGAAGAGCAATATTAAGCGATGTTGAAGCGATGATGGCCCTAATCAATCATTTCGCTGATCAAGGTCTCATGCTTCCGCGCTCACGAAATTCATTCTATGAATGTCTCAGAGAATTTTTAGTCGTAGAAGACCAAGGTAGAATTGTGGCCACTGGTGCCTTGCACATCATTTGGGATGATTTATCAGAAATCCGGGCCTTAGCGGTCATGGAAGAATACCAAGGGAAAGGACTGGGCAGTAGTCTCGTCAAAGCATTGCTTGAGGATGCACAAACCATCGGATGTCCCAAGGTATTCACTTTAACCTATCAACCTGGATTTTTTGAACGCTGCGGATTTACCATGATTGAGAAAGAAGATATGCCGCATAAAGTATGGAAGGATTGTATTCATTGTGTTAAATTCCCCAATTGTGATGAGAATGCCATGATTTTGAATTTGTCTAAGCAATAGAATGGGACTTATTACGGATGGGGTTTCTGTTGAAGGAAAGTGATAAGGTTCCCTTGTCGGCAAGGAGCATGTGGAGAAATTTCCACTGGAGATCAAGATAGGCATTGGCCAAATCTTGTTCACAAATACCTTGGGAAACCAGAACCTCGCGACAAGAATTCTCGAATTCGCGAATTAATTCTAAGGCATCTTCATGAGTTGACAGCATAACCATTCACCATCCTCTATGCTATTATTTATGATACAACTGGTTGTTTATTAAAAAAACTGTACTTATTTCAGTGTTGTCCTTATTATAAAAAACTTAGGTTGTGAAAAGTGTTGTAAAAGGGAGAGAGTAACCAGATAAAATAGATAAAGAATGATGAAATAAGTGAAATTTGTGTAAAATTATGCGACATAAGTAACGGGTGACTTGAGTTTTCTCCAGAGGGAAATATCAAAGAAGCGGATATTTCCTAATATGTAGTGTTTATTCGCCTTCGGATAATCGCGTACGACTACATAACAATCGCCAAGTGAATGGTGGAGGGTAGCTGTATAGCTCAGTGATAAAAGAAATTGGGTAAGCTTATCAGTACCATTATGGGGAAAACCCGTTTTTTGTGCTAAATCAAGGCTTTGCTCATAAATATCAATTGCTTCCTGCCATTTATTCATATGCTGCAAAATATGGCCATGAATTATCAGTAAAAGAGGCTCTTTATAGAAATTCGGGTTTTTCTGGATGATGTTAAGGGCATGTTTTGGTCGATCTTCTCTTAAGAGAAGATCGGCAAGGGTTGCACACAGAAGGGGATCATTTGTATTTTGATACTTTTCTAATAGGGCAATGGCCTGTCTCGTTTCACGAAAATAAAAATATAGCTGACTAGCAAAATGGGAAATTGCAAGGGGTGTTGAACCCTGAGTGATTTCCTTCGCCATTTTCTGGGCGGTGCTTTTTTTATCGGGTGGCGGAAAGCTTCGTTTGCGCATCATTAATAGATAGGCTATGCAAAACCCGATCAGCAAAGAACAGACTCCAAGTAAAGGACCAAATCTCCACCATAAAAATAAACCCGTCAGAATAAAAAAGATGAATATGGAGAAAAAATAATAGAGTTTATAAACATAAAGTACTTGTAAATCATATTTCACTTGACTCATGCTAACCTCCAGCATTATGAATAAATCCTGGAAAATTATATGAAGACAATTCCTATATTATGATTCTAATAATTTAAGCTATCGCATATATCATGGTAGATAATGGAATGTTGATGAAATACGAAGGGAATCGAATGAAGTCAAAGGGCTAAGGCGCTCTTTTATTGGTCTGACCTTCAGGCGGTATAATTAATTTTTTTAATTAGCAGGAGTTTGGTTTTGGATAGAGAATACTATACTTAGTGTTTTAAAAGATAAAACCATGTTTTAGTATTTGTAAGAAATGACTATAAAACTGCACAGTATACATCTTGGCTAATGATAAAAAGCTATATAGACAGACAATACTTTACGGAATATTCAAAATATATTATTTTATCAAATTTGCGTATTTTTGGGGTTGACTAAATCCTTAATTCCAGAGATAATAATACTGTACAAAGGAAAATGAAACTACGTTTCGCAATACGAAACAAAAACAACTCCTTTGTATTAAACCTATCCATTTAGCTCACACTAAATCGAAGATTTAAGTTAGAGTCAAGGGAGGGTGAGAGACTTCTCAAGTGTTCATAGGTGTCTCTGGGTAAAGAAATAACATTATGGAAGGGATTTATGCATGGCAAGATTTCTAGAGTATCAAGGTAAAGATTGGCTTGCAAAAGCAGGAATGCCGGTACCTAAGGGTCGTCCGGCATCGACCCCCGAAGAAGCTAAGGAAATCGCCGAGTGGATTGGCGGACCTGTAGCTGTAAAAGGCCAGGTACAAGCGGGTGGTCGTGGTAAAGCAGGGATTGTTAAACTTGTTAACACCCCTGAAGAAGCAGCAGTTGTTGCTGCAGAGATTCTCTCTAAGACAGTGAATGGCCTACCGGTGCGTAAAGTTCTTGTGGAAGAAAAGCTCGATATCAAAAAAGAGTTCTATTGCTCCTTTGTCGTCAATGGTGCAAGAGAAGCTCGTTCGCCAATGCTGATGTTCAGTCTTGAGGGCGGAATGGATATCGAAAGTGTTCCCGAAGATAAGCTTCTTAAGATCAATGTTGATCCTCTTTATGGATTGCAATCTTATGATGCAGTGGATTTAGCCGCTAAAGCCGGAGTTGCTCCTGAAGACTTAAGCAAGTTTGCCAAATTTTTGACGAAACTTTCCCAAACGTACAAGAAATATGATTGCATGACCCTGGAAATTAATCCTTTTATTATGACAGGTAAGGGTGATCTTATCTGTGCTGACTGTAAGATGGAAATCGATAACAGTTCAGTTGGTCGTCACCCAGAGTTCGGTTTTGATATCGCTCGCGATCTACCAGGAGAGCCTACTGAGCTCGACTATATCGGTTGGAGTATTGAAGAGACCGATGCTCGTGGTACAGGCTTCTTGATGAACATGGGTTATGATGAAGTGAGCCCAGGCCATATCGGCTATCACCCAATCGGTGGTGGTTCAGCTATGATGGGACTTGACGCACTCAATCAAGTTGGCTTAAAACCTGCTAACTATGCAGATACAAGCGGAAACCCTGTTGCATCAAAGATCTACCGTGTTGCAAAATCAGTACTTTCTCAACCGAATATAGATGGTTATCTCCTTGGTGGCTTCATGATGGCCAATCAGGAGCAATGGCATCATGCTCATGCTATCGTAAAAGTTCTTCGTGAAATTCTTCCAACCCAGAAGCATGGATTACCCTGCGTTCTCCTACTCTGTGGAAATAGGGAAGACGAATCTCTAGAAATTCTTCGTACCGGACTTGCTGATCTTATGACTGCTGATGGTCCTGGTAAGAGAATCGAGATTTATGGTAAACAATATGTTACCGACACGAAGTTCATTGGTGAAAGACTCTTGGCTCTAAGCAAGGAATACAGAGCTGAGAAAGAAGCTCAAGGAAAGTAGGGAAATAACGTGCTGGAATTCGCCGAAAAAAGTTGCAAGATCACAATCGATACCAGCAAGTGTGATACATGCGAAACAAAAGCATGTGCAGACGCGTGCAAAAAATATGCCAGAGGTTTGCTTGGAATAGATGATAAAGGTAGAGCATCGGTTGCTCATCGTACAGAGGAAGAAATTTTACGCCTTGGTACAGAGTGCCTTTCCTGCGAATTTGCTTGCAAATTCCATGGTAATGATGCTATCACAATCGAAGTTCCAGTAGCTGGACTCGATGAATACCTCGCCAAACGCGCTTAATTTCTAAATCGATTGGGATAAAAATTAGCAATTTGTTAAATGAGGGATAAGAATGGGCATTTTGATCAATAGAGAGACCAAAGTAATTGTCCAAGGAATCACCGGTCGGGAAGGTTCTATGCGGACAAAGTATATGAAAGAATATGGTACGAAGCTAATTGGTGGAACTAGTCCTGGTAAATCAGGACAAGAGATCCATGGTGTTCCCGTTTTCAATACCGTAAAGGAAATTGTTCGGGAACAAGGTGAAATAGATTTTAGCGTTATTTTCGTACCGGGCAGTGGTTTAAAAACCGCTGTTATGGAAGCAGCTGATGCAGGAGTTAAAAATATTATTCCTTGCGTCGAAGGCACGCCTATCCATGATATTATGGATATGATTGCTTATGCTAATCTCAAGGGTTCGAGATTGATCGGACCTGGATCCATTGGTATTCTCACACCCGGAGAAGCTGTTGTCGGATGGCTCGGCGGAAACGTGGAGTGGGCTAATAAATTTTTCCAAAAAGGTAACATCGGAGTATTCTCCCGCAGCGGCGGTCAATCAGGGACTATTCCTTGGGTACTGCGTGAGGGTGGCTTTGGGGTCAGTACGGTTGTTCATACTGGAACTGAGCCTGTTTTGGGTACTTCCATGGCTGATCTTTTACCGTTCTTTGAAGAGGATCCCGATACTGCAGGCGTTGCCGTTTATGCAGAAATCGGCGGTTCACAGGAAGAAGAATGCGCAGAGGTTATTGCAGCAGGTAAATTCACCAAGCCTTTCGTAATCTATGTAGCTGGTGCTTGGGCACCGGAAGGACAACGATTCTCCCATGCTTCCAATATTGTTGAGCGCGGACGTGGTTCGGCCAAGAGTAAGATGGAAGCTATCACACAAGCGGGTGGTTTCGTTGCTGAAAGGCCGACTGATATTCCTATTATTCTTAAGGAAAAGTTAGGCAAATAATAATTGATCATCCTAATTAAATGATACTTTCCCGCTCAGATGGGGAATGCTTATCTGAGCGGGAAAGTTACACCACATGGCTGGTTTTTCGGTTACTTAGCGCTACTAGATTGACTATCAATTAAGTATCGGTCAGCTGTCGAATAGCTAACATAGTATGGAGCCATATTAACATTGCAACTAGGGACTTCATGTCCTTAGAAATATTATTAAATTTTTAGGGGGTATATATCCATGGCTGTTATGAGATCTATTATGTACATTCCTGGAAACAATCCAAAATTCATCGACAAGATTGCCTCAATTCCTGCTGACATCATCACCTTTGACCTCGAAGATGCTATACCACCTTCTGAGAAAGAAGCTACCCGTGTTATGATCAAGGAAAATCTTCACAGAGGTCGTGAAGGCGGAGCTCAAGTTTTTGTTCGTATCAACAACTGGGAAACCGGCATGACCAATGATGACTTAGAAGCTATCGTTTGGCCTGGCTTAGACGGAGTAACCTTAGCTAAAACAGGTTGTGCAGCTGACGTACAACGTCTAGACTGGAAACTAGAAGAATTAGAAATGCGTCGTGGCATTCCTGTTGGAACTGTTAAGATTTCCATGCTTCTTGAAACTGCTAAAGGTGTTCAAAATGCTGGAGAATGCTGCCTAGCTAGCAAACGTAATGTTAATGCTATCTTTGGTGCAGTTGACTATTGCCGTGATATGCGTGTTAAACTTACCTCTGCAGCTGTTGAGCAACAATACGCTCGCGCTAAAGTTGCTGTAGCTTGCCGCACAGCTGGAATCGTTGCTATTGACGCTCCTTTCGTTGATTTCAAAGATATCCCTGGTTTCGAAAAGAATGTTGCTGATGGTAAACAAATGGGTTATGAAGGTCGTATGATCATTCATCCAGGACAAGTTGAACCTTCCAACACCCTTTATGCTCCAGATCCGGCTGATGTTCAATGGGCAAAAGATGTTGTTAAAGTCTTCGAAGAAGAAGGTCTTGCTAAAGGTAAGGCTGCCGTTTCCTTGAACGGAAAAATGGTAGACACCCCTGTATATCTTAATGCACAAGATATCTTAGCTGCTCAAGCTGAAATCGATGCTAAGAATGCTGGTAAATAATTAGCAATATTGCTAATTCCTACTTAGAATTATCATTTGCGGGTCGCTTCTTCATGAAGCGACCGCATTATTAAAAATTTGCGAAACAACGTTTCATTTTTTACACACAATGAAATGCTTATAGCTGCGTGATGCTTTTAGCTTGCGTAATGCTCATAAATTATTTGGCTGAATCACATACTATCCATTAGTTTTAATCATGAGAGGGGATGTCTAAATGACACGTATTAAGAATCTTCGCGAAGAAGCTTTAGAATTTCATAAAGTAAAGCCTGGTAAACTCGAAGTTAGAGTTACCGTACCGACTAATGATCGTGACGATCTTACTCTTGCTTATTCTCCTGGTGTAGCAGAGCCTGTTAAAGAAATTGGTGCTGATATTGAAAACCTTGATATTTACACCAATCATGCCAACTACGTTAGTATCGTTTCCGATGGTACTGCTATCCTAGGCCTTGGTAACCTTGGTCCTGCAGCAGCTATGCCGGTTATGGAAGGTAAGTCACTTCTCTTCAAAGCTTTTGGCGATGTAGACGCTTTCCCTCTTTGCGTTAACACCCACGATGTCGATAAAATCGTTGAAATTGTTGAGTTAACTTCCCCTACTTTTGGTGGCGTTAACTTAGAAGATATCAAAGCACCTGAGTGCTTTGAAATCGAAGAAAAACTTAAAGCTCGCGGCATCTTCAAAGGCCCAATTTTCCATGACGACCAACACGGAACTGCAGTTGTAACCTTAGCTGGTCTGGTTAATGCTTTAAAAGTAGTCGGCAAGAAGATCGAAGACGTTAAAGTCGTTGCTAACGGTGCCGGAGCAGCCGGTATCGCTATCATCAAACTTCTCATGAGCATGGGCTTAAAAAATGTTATTATGTGCGATACCAAGGGTGCCATTTATGATGGACGTACAGCTGGTATGAACCCTTGGAAGGAAGAAATCGCTAAAGCAACTAACCCAGAAAAGTATAGTGGAGATCTGGCGGGCGCTTTAGTAGGTGCCGATGTCTTCATCGGAATTTCTGCTCCTGATGTGCTTAATGAAGATATGATCCGCTCCATGGCTAAAGATCCCATCTGCTTCTGCCAAGCTAACCCAATTCCTGAAATCTGGCCTATCCAAAGAGCTATTGACGCAGGTGCTAAAGTCATCTCCACAGGCCGTTCTGACGTCCATAACCAAATCAACAACGTTCTGGCCTTCCCTGGAATGTTCCGTGGTGCTATCGATGTTCGTGCAACTGACATCAACGACGCTATGAAAGTAGCAGCAGCTTATGCCATTGCTAATATTGTTACTGATGAAGAACTCAGTGCAGAGTACATTATTCCTAGTACTTTCAACCCTGAAGTTGCTCCCGCAGTTGCTGCAGCAGTAGCTAAAGCAGCTATGGATTCCGGAATCGCAAGACGTCCTATGGATCCTCAAGAAGTAGCTGATAATCTGAAAAAGAGATTAGCTAATCAATACAAATAATCTCTGGTTCTCTCAATAATTACCCATAATACTATAACGAAACACGAAGAAATGGGCGCTGTCCATCTCTTCGTGTTTTTTATTTATGGCATAGGAGATAATTCATATGACGAAATATATTAAAATTTTTAGAAAGTCATTGAAATTTTCTGTATTTTGAAGTAACATATTGGCATGGTGGCCTGACCAAATTAATATAATAGATACAAGACAGCTGGGCAAAGAGAGAGAAATGAAGAAGGGGTGTATAAAATGGAAGAATTAAGCTTATATGAGCGTTTTCAGACAAAGCTTCAAGCCGTGTCTGGCGAGTGTTATCGAACCCAAACGCTAGCGGAGGCGGAAGCACTTATTGCTAAAATACTCAAGGATAAAGGAATTGGGACGGTAGCGATGGTTAAGTCACCGATGGTCGGTGCTATGAATTTGGATAGAAGTCTAACTGACCAGGGTATAACTGTATACACAGATCGCTATCAAGAAGTGACTCCGACAGTAGGAGCCGGAATTACGGAAATGAAATGGGCTATTTCTGAATTGGGGACTTTAATCCAATATGCTGAGGATGTGAATGAGCGGCTTTGCTCATCTTTTACACCGTTACATATCGCTCTTGTTCAAACGTCAACACTGTTGCCGGATATCATGACGGCATTGGCGACAATTCATAAGGAGCCTAGAATTCCAGGCTATGTTGGCTTTATCACCGGTCCGAGCCGTACTTCAGACATCGAACGCGTTTTAACGATTGGTGTTCATGGTCCGGAACAACTTGTGGCAGTATTTGTAGATGAACAAGCAGGGGAGGGTGCAGTCAATGGCTGATGCGAATTTTAAAAAGAAAGTTGAAGATGCCTTGGAGAATCCCATTCTCCGTGGAGCATTAGGTCGTTTTGGTGATGTTTATGGTAAGAATCGCGAGCAAGCCTACCAAGGCTATGACTTTGAGAAACTTCGTGAAAAAGTGGTTGAGGTTAAATCCTATGCTGCTGAGCATCTAGATGAGATGATAGATCAATTTGAGAAGGCAGCAACGGCAAGAGGTGCGAAAGTTTTCCATGCTGAAACCGGAGATGATGCCAAAAAATATATCATCGAACTAGCGAAACAGCAGCAGGTTAAAAACATTGTTAAGTCCAAGTCCATGGCCTCGGAAGAGATTCACCTAAATGATGCCTTGATCAGTGAAGGTTTTGACGTTCAAGAAACTGACTTGGGTGAATGGATTATTCAATTAGCAGGACAGAAACCTTCCCATATGGTGATGCCCGCCATCCATATGACTAAAGAGCAAGTGGCTGATACATTTAATGATAACCTTAGCTATCATAATGATCCTGATATCACCAAGCTAGTCAAGACCGCTCGGGCCGAAATGCGCAAGAAATTCATGGAAGCTGATATGGGCATTTCTGGATCTAATATCGCAGTTGCTGAGACGGGAACTCTCATGATGGTGACGAATGAGGGAAATGCACGTTTAACCTCGACGATGCCGCGGGTTCATGTTTTCCTAGTGGGACTTGAGAAATTTGTTCCTAAATTCGAAGATGCCGGCTATATTTTACAGACCTTGCCCCGTAATGGCACAGCTCAACAGCTGACCAGCTACGTCACTATGATTACAGGCCCTAATCCAACCTATTATGCGGACGGGTCCGTTCAAGACAAGGAATTCCATATCATCTTGATGGATAATGGACGTCGCAAAATGTATGCCGATGAACAGTTTAAGCAGACCTTCCAATGCATTCGCTGCGCGGCATGTTTAAATGTGTGCCCGGCTTTCCAACTTGTTGGCGGACATGTTTACGGCCATATTTATACCGGCGGCATAGGTACTATTTTGACTGCATTCCTTAACTCTGAAAAGGATGCCGAAAATCCTCAGAATCTCTGCCTCCAATGCGGTAAATGTACCGAAGTCTGTGCCGGTAAGCTGGATATTCCTGGTATGATTCTAGAGATTCGGAATCGGATCGGTGATCAAAAGGGTATGGCAGTTATGCCGAAGTTTATTTTGGATGTTGTATCCAACCGTCGATTATTCCATTCCCTTCTGCGGGTTGCTTCGAAAGCTCAATTGCCCATTTCTAAGGGTCAGCCGATGATTCGCCACTTACCCTTCTTCTTATCGGGCTTGACCGATAAGCGCAGCTTGCCGACTGTCGCTGACGTACCCTTCCGAGATGTAATTAAGAAAATTGATCAAGATATTAAGAATCCCCAAGGTACCATCGCTTTCTTCGGCGGTTGTCTTATCGACTTTGTCTATCCGAAAATCGGTGAAGGGGTCGTTAAGGTATTAAATGAAAAAGGGTATAAAGTCATTTTCCCTGAAGGACAATCTTGTTGTGGGGCACCCGCAACCTATATGGGTGATCGCAAGAATGCTCGGAAATTGGCTGTCATGAATATTGAAGCGATGAATGCTGAAAGTGTAGATTATGTGGTATCAGCGTGCCCGACCTGTACTCATGCACTTATAGATAGCTTTAAAGAGCTGCTTGCTGATGATCCGGTCATGCTTAAGCGTGCCGAAGAGCTCAGTAAGAAATCTATGGACTTCTCAAAGCTTCTGACGGTCTTAGGCGGTCTGGAAGAGGATGGAGACGGTGTTCCTTTGAAAGTCACCTATCATGACTCCTGTCACTTAAGACGGAAGATGAATGTTATTCAAGAACCACGCAATATCCTCGCGAATATAAAAGGCGTTGAAGTTGTGGAGATGAATGAGTCAGATCGCTGTTGTGGCTTTGCAGGATCATATTCCATTAAATTCCCTGAAATGTCCGGACCAATTTTGGAGAGAAAGCTTCGCAATATTGATGCCACAGGGGCAGAAGTTGTAGCTGTAGATTGCCCGGGATGTCTCATGCAAATTTCCGGTGGATTGGATCAAACCGATCTGAATGTGAAGGTAATGCATACGGCGCAATTGCTATTGGAAAAGCGCCAAAACAAAAAATAATCAATTCTAAGTTGTCAATTTTTATGAGAAGAAAAGCATTGCTTCAAGGCAGTGCTTTTCGATCATTTTACTAGAAATATTTCCTTGTATCTCTGTTTTTGTGGTAAAATATATATACAAAAATACGGGGACGAAGTTGTGCCAAGGCAACCGTTCCCTCATGACCTAAGGCGACCTAGGAGGAACTATGATTAAAGCCATTCTTTTTGACTTAGACGGGACCTTGACTCTGATGAACCAAGAGGAATTCATGAAGAATTACGTGGGGCTTTTAGCTCCTCGTTTTAAGAGTCTTCTTTCCCCAGAGAAATTTGTTAAGCAGCTCAACCGTTCCACTGAGGTTATGATTAAACAACCCCAAGAGGGAAAGACTAACTTGCAAGTGTTCATTGCCGATTTTACGAAAGGGACAGGTCTAACCTATAACGCTTTATGGCCCATATTCGAGGCTTTTTATGCAACTGATTTTCCGGCGTTAAGTTATTTAGTTAAGGTTAATCAGCATGGGAAGGAAGCTGTGACGAATGCTCTAGAGGGAGGATATAAGGTCGCTATTGCTGCTAATCCGGTGATGCCACTGATTGCCATCGAAGAGCGGATTCGTTGGGCAGGTTTAACTCCGCAGATGTTTCAGGTTGTTCCTTCCATAGAGTCCTTTCATTTTTGCAAACCTCACATTGGATTCTATAGGGAGCTAGCTGAGAATCTTGAGCTGGACCCAAGCGAATGCTTAATGGTAGGTAACCATCCAGTAGAGGATTTAGTAGCCCAAGACATCGGCATGAAAACCTTCTATGTGGGGGATACCACGGAAGGGATCCAAACAACATACACGGGGGATATTGCTGAATTAGCACAGCGCATCATTGCGAGAAATCTTTAACCATGAAATTACACCTTCGAGTATTTCATGAAGGAGAGGGAATACATCATGGGAGTTTTTGTACAACAAGTATCCAGCAATAGCTGGAATCCTGTTGAATCACATAGTGTACCGAGCCATTTGCGAGGATTGCTTCAGGAGTTTTTAAGTCGATATCGAGAACTACAAAGTGCTAGACATCGGGAAGTGGCTTGGGTAATGGCGGTGATTTCCCTAGGTTTTTTTTGTCTAGGGAGTGTGATGTTTACTCCAGTGGTCGAGGTCTCCTCCTTGTTGAGTATTCTCTTGCTTGTAGGCTTTTTTCTTGCTTTAAAGCAATATCTAAAGGTGCGCAGGCTAGCTGAGCATGTTTATATCAATGTTCATATTCTCTATCACCATCTCTTAGGTAAGCTAGAGGTAGGTTTTTGTGAGCACGAATTTCCTTGCCAGTGTACCGAGAATTTTCGCAAGTACATGTGGAATCGTTACGGGATTTCTTTTTATGGAAACTCTATCTAGGCAACCAATATTTGAGATGATAAAATAGAAAATGGACATAATAAAAAAGCAATCTATTAAAGGTCTATGCCATGAATTAAATGAGAAGGGATGAATAATATGAAAAAGTATGTATGCACTATCTGTCAGTATGAATATGATCCAGCAGTAGGGGATCCTGATTCCGGTGTTGCACCAGGCACTGCTTTCGAAGATATCCCAGAGGATTGGGTTTGCCCAACTTGCGGAGTAAGCAAGGACCAGTTTGAAGTCGTCGAAGAATAGTACATAAGAAAGATGAACTCATGTAAATTGAGTTCATCTTTTTTTTCTTAACTCATGGTGTCTGAAGGTAGTTCATCAGTAGATTCCGGCTCATATCCATCATTAGTTGCTATCATGGTCATATTTGTATTCTGATCGGCTTGTGTGTCGATGCTGGGCATGGACATGGGATATCCGGGGACGGCAGTGTTTTGGAATCCATTGTTGACCCCAGAGTACATAGCCGGATTAGCTTGAGCCCCATTGTTTTGCCCCATATTGAGATGAATTTGCACCGGTACGGGTTCAGCTAGAAGAATATCCTTCTCCTTGTACCCCATAGCAACAAGCTCAAGGTACCTCTTCTGGGCCTCTCGCTCACTAAAAAGCTCTATTTCCTTTTTTAAACAAACCACATATTCCAAGTTTATCACCTCAAGACAATTATGAGCATTTCTTGGAATAGTTATGCATGCTAAAGTGCGAGAACTGCCGCTTCATCACGATCAAGTTTATCCATACAAACTTTTAAACGCTGGAGCAAGGCCGGTTCTTTGATGGCATCGCGCATTTGGCGGAGTAGGTCAATGGTACGTCGAATCACGGAGATGATATCTCCTTCATCCAGATTAGATAGTCGCTGAACCTCCGGAAAAGAGAGGCCTTGACTCCATGAGTAGACAATGATCGAAACTCTTGGATCATAGCGCACTGAATCTGTGCCACAGACGCTTTGAATATAACGGGATAGTTCTTGGATGGGTGTCCAGTCTAAGACGGGTAATCTTTGAAAATAGTCGTTTTTACGGGATTCAAAATCAATAGCTGAAAGCAAACCATTTAATTGGTCGTCGTTCAAGGTATCAAATACATCTGAAAAAATAAGCTCCGTTACTAATAATTCCTGGACGTAGATATGGCGCGCACATTCCCCGCGGGGGAGTAATTCATCATCGCGGATATATCCCAGTTGAATTAATTGATTCTTTTTATATTGAAATTCATTGAAGAAATAGTCTTGACCCGGCAAAGTCTTGAGCTCTTTACGGATATCAACCATGCTTTGCTGCAATTTTCGACGCTGTTTATTTTCCTTCTCGCACAGCTCTAACTTTGAGTTAGGGCATTTTTGCGGGGTCTGGGATAATAGCTTTTCCCAATTTTTTATTTTGCGGGCCATTTCTCGGCCGTAGACTCGATTTTGGCGGCGTGGTCCTAAAGCGTGATAGGCCCGTTTAAGGCGGTCCAATTCTGTCTTTTTCGGGAGATATCTGACGGGACAGGTATAGCTGTCGGCATGTTTACACACGTGTTCACCTTTGTTACCAAACTGTTCTTCCAGTTGAGCTAATTCAGCAATCAGATGTCCGTGAATCTGGAGATTGCTGTGAGCGGCAAAGCTTTTCTGAAAGTAGATCTGGATTTGCTCAAGTGTGAGGGTGAGCTGAAGATTCAAGACCGTGTTATAGCTTAGTTTAAATTGACTGGTCAGTGGTTCTAAACGGTTAATATTGAAGCGGGGAGGGGGACTTTTTTCCATATAATTTAGATCTACAAGAGCAAAGGAATAGCCTCGTTCATCTAATCCCCGTCGGCCCGCCCGTCCGGACATTTGAAAAAATTCGTGATTAGCCAAGGAACGAAAGTTGCGACCGTCGAATTTGTTTAAGCTATCAAAGCAAACGGAACGAACCGGGTAATTGATGCCTACGCTGAAGGTTTCGGTACAATAAAGGACATGAATAAGGCGTTTAAGAAACAGCTCTTCAACCAGGACTTTTTGCGAGGGTATAAGCCCCGCGTGGTGAAAAGCAATTCCTTTGACCGCAAGCCGTCGCAACAAGCGTGTGGAGGCTGACCATTCTTCTTCCGGGCCAAAATGATCTAGAAAAGCATCCTCGACTTGTTTTCTTTCTTGAGGCTTTAAATAATTGGTTAAAGAGGCTAATTCTGATGCCTTATCGGCACATTGTTTGCGACTGAAGACAAAGTAGAGAGCAGGTAGATATTGTTTTTGGATGACCTTAATCAAGTCAATATGACTGGTTGGGGCAAACAAGCTACCCTCTTGAGGAGGGGCGGATGTAATTCTTTGGCGATAATATTTCCAGAGCTTGTCATAGGTGATCAAACCGGTATCCTTTGAAAAGTAATAGTATTCTAAAGGAACAATGCGACGATGTTCTTCGATCAATGCGACATCCTCTTGGCGAATGGTTCCGATCCACTCTACCAGCTGATGAGCATTGGCAATGGTAGCACTCAAGCCCAATAGCTTCATGTGCGGGGGAGCTAAAATAATGGACTCTTCCCAGACAGTACCTCGTTCCTCATCATTAAGCCAATGAATCTCATCGAAAATGATGTAGGACACGGATTCCAAGGTAGGGTCGTTGGTAATCACTTGGTTTCGGAAAATCTCAGTTGTCATAATGAGTAAAGGAGCTTCCGAATTGAGCACCACATCCCCGGTAAGGATACCGACATTTTCAACGCCGAACAGGGCTTTATAATCCTTAAACTTCTGGTTGCTCAGTGCTTTAATGGGTGCGGTATAAATAATTCGTCGTCCATCGGCCATGACTTTTTCGACTAAATAATCAGCGACGAGTGTTTTTCCTGTTCCGGTGGGAGCAGCGACAATTACAGATTTTCCGGCATCAATGGCATCTAAGGCTTCTTCTTGAAATGCATCTAAAGTTAAGCCGTGATATGTGCGTGCAGACATTGAAAATCATCTCATTTCTTCCGGAGTTTTATCTATTTTAACAAACCCTTCTCTAAGGGTCAAATTATGGAAGGATTCTATGAAGATTATGGCATGAGTAAGCCAAAAAGGCCATATGATGAAACAAGAACTGGCCAAGGGGGGAGTCTAAATGTCATTGCGCCTAGAGGCCGAGGAAGCCATGGGGCTTCGCTTTCCGGAAAGAAATGGAGAAGCGATGATACGCTTTGATGAAACCATGGAGGTACCCCAGGGTGCGGAAACGCTCATGCGGGGACTTTATCGCAATCCAGAGGAAATCAAAACAGGGTTTAAAATCCTCCATCAGGAGACGGCTACTTTGCTAGAGATCATTTTGCCTCGGCGGGCCCGTTTGAGAGAATGGCTGGAGGAGCTTCCCGAGCAACCAAAGGAAGCGGAATCCTTCCTCCGCGAAACGTCGCAAAAAATTCAACAACAGGACCGCAAAGTGTCGCACATGGAAAATGAATTGATCTCCAAATTAGCGGAGTCAGGCATGGACGACCTGTTTCCTTTACCCTTATCCGTGTTTGTCCAGCTTTCATATTCTGAACCCTGTGCTAAGATTTTTCTGCGTCCCTTAGGAAGGTTTGCCGAGATTTTAAAATTGAATCCAGAGATTGTGCGACAAGTCGTGCGGATTCATTTACTCTATTGCTTGTTGATTATCGGCGGCCAAGATTTAGATGGTCAATCCTTTCGTCGCGGAAATGAAGATTCGACTCTAATCGGTATTGCGTCCTTTTTTGCCCTAAAGCATATGAAGAAAGCCACCCCTGAGTACCAGCACTGCTATACGGAATGGGTGAAGGCTTGGGGTGGAAAAAGTTATCTTCGTTTGATACCCCAAGAAAGCAGCGTAGAAAAAGTAAGAGCCGCCATGGTGTTTTGGCGGCGTAATCCCGAATTATCTTGGGAAGCTACTTGGAACGGTCTTCGTCCTTTAGATATGGAGAGTTCAACAGGTCCTCGCCCACTTGCCTCATGGCCAATCCGCTAATTCATGAGGGAGCAGAATTTCCATGCGATCCTCATTTTGGCGGATTATCGCGGATTTCTTCCATTGATTAAGGGTGCGATTAACCAATTCCCTTGAAGTGCCAATCATACTGGCTAAATCCTTGTTGGTAAGTGTTGCATCATAATATATGGGTTGTCCTTGCGTAGTAGCTGGCTTAGCTAGGCGAAGTAAGAGGGTGGCCAAAATTCCTGCCGTAGAACGGCTAGTCAAAACTCGAATGAACTCCTGATTCATACGCAAACGCATATTGAGCTTGCGAATGAGTGCTACTGCTAAATGAGGATGACTTTCTAATATTTCAACCATCCCTTCATTGGATAACACAAGAAGAGTGCTGTCCCTCAGTGCTTCTGCGGTAGCCGGATAGGAACCGGGTTCAACCAAGAGTATTTCTGCGAGGCTGTCACTGGGACCGCACCAATCGAGTATTTGTTCATCACCATTAGGCAAAGCTTTACTGAGCTTCACTTGACCTTCAAGGATAAAATAAACCTGGGAGCCGATTTCTCCTTCAATAAAGAGAATTTGCCCTTTTCGATATTTCCGGGTTTTGAAAAGAGGCAAAACGGGTGATAAATCTTGATCAGGTAGGGATGAGAATAAACTAAAACGTCTTAGTAGTTCTGGATCCAGCAAAATAATACCTCACTTTACACGAGCTAAAAGATGGTTTCTCACAACATCATATGAATAGGAATATTATTAGTAGAGACTTATTTTCTTGCTGTTAAGGCAACTATAGAAATCCAGGGCAAGGAGAGCAGTAATCGAGGACTGAGAGATTAAAGGAGAGTAAGATGGCAAAAGTGGAGAGTGTTCCAATTAAAATACAGTTTACTGTAGACTCACCCTTTAAAATCACGGCAATAATCATTCAATTTCTGGTTATAATTTTAATCATTATTTGCAGTTGATTTTGGATTGGGTAATCTGGATTGATTATGTATGGGAGGGTGCCTCGGCAACGCGCTGGGCAGCACTAACAATAGCGGAAATAACCCGAGCTTTATCGGGCAAGGATTCCGACTCCCATTGGGTTAGTATTTCCCCACGGAGAGAAACATAGTATCTGCTGGGTAACTGGTTTAAGGAAAGAGCTGCTATGTCGGCTTGACAACGATCGCATGAGCATGGTAATTGATATTTTTCCATATACTCTTTTAAAACATGATGTACCACACTTTCGGTGTGGTTTTTTAATTCATACATGACTCAGCCTCCTCTAAAAATACTATCCTATCTTCATAATAGTGGGAATTTGTCGGATGCACAAGAGAATTAATTTTAATTTTCACTTGCTCTGTCTGCAAAGTTGCTTTTTCCGAGGAGGAAATAATATTAAAATGAATGTATACTTATTTTTAGTGGAAAACATCACTGGGCGTATAAAAAGTGAGGGAAAGAAATGAAAAAGGTTAAACTAATAGCCACAGGTGGTACGATCGCCATGCGCAAGGATCCTTGTGGCAAAGCGGTACCAGCCGTTACTGGACACGATCTATTAGGAAGTCTACCCGAATTGCAGAAAGACGCCACATGGGATGTGATCGAATTTAGTAATGTAGCCAGCTGTAATTTTGATCCGGAGCGTATGCTCCAATTGGCCAAGGTTGTCAATGAAGCGTTTGCTGATCCGGATTGCCAAGGGATCATTATCACCCATGGAACCGACACCTTAGAGGAAACAGCTTATTTCTTGGATCTTACAGTTAAAGATACACGACCGGTTATTCTGACGGCGTCTCAGAGAGATGCTTCAGAACGGGACTCAGACGGACCTCGTAATTTACATAATTCCCTGAGAATTGCCCTCGATTCCCGTGCCAAAGAGCGAGGAGTTTTGATTGCTTTAAATGAAGAGATTCATGCGGCAAGGGACGTCAGGAAACTACATACCAGCCATGTCGATGCCTTTAGTTCCGGAGAATTAGGTTCACTCGGGAGCATTGACAACGAGGAAGTGCTGTGGCACCGTAAACCCGAGCCCACTATAAAATTTGATCTTCCTTCCTCCTTGGCAAAGGTGATTATCTGTAAGGCTTACACAGGTATGAACGAACGGTTGTTAGAGTGTATGGTGGACTCTCAAGTTGAGGGAGTTGTAATCGAGGCTTTCGGCCGAGGAAATGTACCTCCCGAAGTCGTTCCGGCTCTCCAAAGAATTACCGCCCGCAATATACCCACGGTGGTAACCTCTCGTTGCTTGTTTGGGCGAACTGCCCCCATCTATGGTTACCCTGGTGGTGGAGCCAATCTCCAAGAGCATGGTGCCTTATTTGCCGGAGACCTTTCTACAGAGAAAGTGCGTTTGCTTCTCAGCATCGCCTTAAAGTCCGGAGTCACTCAGGATGACCTGCGAGAAATTCTCAGCAGCGGTGGCGTAAAGTAGACAAGGAAAGAATAATCCATTACAATCCTAAGGGAGGAATGTAATGGAAGCCTAGAAAGCGAGGATTTTATTGATGGATTTTTCCGGTAAGGATAAAGCAACCTATGTTCAAGATACGTTTAACTCAATTGCCAAGCGTTATGATCTGATGAATAGCTTGATGAGTTTTGGTTTAGATAAAGGATGGCGAAGAAAAGCAGTTCAAACTGTTGAAGCAAAGCCTGGCATGAACATGGTTGATATCTGTTGTGGGACAGCACAGCTCTCCTTAGAGCTAGCCATGACGGTGGGGGAGCAGGGACATGTAACAGGATTGGATTTCTCAGAAAATATGCTAGGCAAAGCCAAGGAGAATTTGGCGAATTCACCCTATCGGGCAATTATTGAACTTAAACAGGGGGATGCCATGAACTTGCCCTTTGCGGATAACTCCTTTGACGGAGCAACCGTGGGCTGGGGGCTTAGAAACCTTCCCGATTTGGAAAAAGGGGTTCGAGAGATGGTGCGTGTCGTTAAGCCGGGCAGTATGGTTGTCTCGTTAGACATGGCTAAGCCGACAATGCCTGGTTTTAAGCAAGGATATTGGCTCTATTTTAATAAACTGGTTCCTTTAATGGGGAAAATCTGGGCTGGGAAGGCAAAGGCCTATCAGTATCTTCATGACTCGGCAGTAGAATTTCCCGCTCAACAAGAACTAGCACGTATCTTTGCTAGCAATGGTTTAACGGATACTCGCTACATTAATCTTGCCGGTGGGGTTGTGGCGATCGTCTGTGGTCGCAAGCCTAAGAATAAATGATGAAAGACATGAGGTGATGAGATGGGAGAATTAACTCTCGGCGCAAAGGGAAGGGCAGAAAAGCTGGTTGATCAAACCAACACTGCAAAAACAATGGGTAGTGGCTCGTTGGATGTATTTGCTACACCTGCTTTAGTCGCTATGATGGAGGAAGCAGCTGTGAATGCTTTAACGTTAGAGGACGGACAAAGCAGTGTAGGGGTCGCGCTTGACATTAAGCATACTGCAGCAACCCCTCTTGATATGAAAGTCTGGGCTGTAGCTGAGTTGATAGAGATTGACCGTCGCCGTTTAGTCTTTAAATTAGAAGCTTTCGATGAGAAAGAACTTATCGGGACAGGAGTTCACGAACGATTCTTGATCGATGCCGAAAAATTCATGAGTAAAGCATTGTTAAAACGTAGTGAACAGGAGTAATGGCTGTGGAAAGCTATGATACAGTGTTAAGTGCATCGGCATGGGAGCAAGTCATTGAAAAATCGCGTTTTATTGGCCTTGTGTTTCCAGTCACCAATACGCAGGAAGTGGAGCAAAGACTTCAGGAGGTTCGCAAGGATTACCCCAATGCTCGTCATTATGTCTATGCCTATCGTCTCTATCAAGGCCAACTGGAAAAGTCCACAGATGATGGTGAGCCACAAGGAACAGGTGGAAGACCCGTCCTCGATGTGCTTCAATATCGTCAGTTATGGGATGTCCTTCTGGTGGTTATTCGTTATTTTGGGGGGATTCTTCTCGGTACGGGTGGGCTAAGCCGAGCCTATGGCGGCACTGCACGTCAGTTGATGGATCAAGCATCTGTAGGGAGGCTTGTTCCTCATCAGATTTATGAAATCGAAGCAGGTTACGAGTGGTATGAGCCGTTAAAATACTGGTTAAAACAGTATTCCTGGTCAACCGCTAACGAGGAATTCCTTGCGCTTGTAAAATTTCAAGTGTATATTCCTTGGGCGGATAGACAACAATTCTTAGACTGGTTGGCCGATTTTACTGAACGAAAAGTTGTTGCACGGGAGATAGAAGTTACTTTATGTGCTGAACTTGAATAATAAGATGAAAGACCCAGCTAAGGCGGGGTCTTCTTTATTTAGATGAAGGTTTATTTGGTGAAAAAATCAGAGTATTTTTAATATAAGAAAACAAGAACTTTCACTTGCGTATGCTTTTGTTTTCACATATAATATGAGTAAAGGTAAGTGAAAGTTATTACTTGAAATGATATATAGCATCGTGTCACTACTTATAGACTACGACGAAGGGGGTAGATGTTATGTTAGCTTGGATCGCAATGATTATTCTGGGGATCTTTTTGGTTAGTTGCGGAATCGCTGTGTGCGCTTCATGTCGCCAAATTTTCTCTGTTAGCTTCAATTCCTTTAACACTCCTAAAGGAACAAGAAGTAAAGCCACAAGACCTTCCCACGCGTAGATATCAAGTAAATTAGGGATTTAGAGACTGCTCAGTATAGGAGCAGTCTTTTTTCATACTTTCATTCCCTTGTATACTTCCATGATTGAAGTGGCAGATTAAGGGAATGAGGGGGATAATCATGTTTAGTATAGCGCATTGGGTGTTTCTTTTCTTTATCTTGATTATTATCTTTGCTTTGTTCTTCCGTAAGCTTCCTTTATTACCTGCCACGATCGGCTTATTTGGAGTAGGAATTGCCCAAAGTGGTAATGGGATTGAAGCGGTGCAGATATCCTTTCGGGCAATAATTCTTGCTACGGATAACCTGCTCGGAGTAATTGTGCTGATTGGACTTATCGTAGCGCTAACCAAGCTGCTCCAAGAGTCGGGTGCAGATCAAATCTTAGTGAGTCCTTTGATGAGAATTAAATCCATAAGTGTAGCTTATTGGTCAATTGGGCTTGTCATGTGGGTATTGACTTTATTGATCTGGCCGACTCCAGCGTTGACTCTTCTAGGAGCGGCAGTTATACCTGCTTTGGGGCGGGCGGGAATCCATCCTATCCCTCTCGCGGTCAGTTTAGCGGTTTTTGGAAAGGGAATAGGATTATCGGGGGATTTCGTTATCCAAGGGGCGCCTTCATTGATAAGCAAAGCCACAGGGATTCCTATTGCCGTGATTCTCTCTGCCTCTTTTCCTGTGGTTATGTTGAGCGGTGGTTGTGGTGCTTTAATTGGTTATATAGCACTAAAGTTGTTTTTAAATAAAGAAGAAATGCCAAAAAAACTAATGGATGCAGGGCAAAAAGGCAATCTAGGAATGGAAAGAGAGGATAAGAAGGTCACTCAACAGGGGTCATCCCCCAAGAGAAACCAGTGGATAGCAGGCATTATAGGCTTGAGCTATCTAGGCACTGTAATCACCATTCTAATGTACAAAATTCGTGGGGATGAAGCTAGTGGATTGATTGGCGGAGTGACCTTATTGATCCTCTGCCTATGTACAGTACTTACGGAAAAGAAAAGAGCCTTCGCTCAATTTATTGTTTACGTCAAGGAAGGAATGCGTTATGCTATGGGAGTATTTGCACCCATAGTCATGATGTCCAGCTTTTTTTTTCTAGGGACGATGGCCGGTTACGAGCAGGTTTTTTTGCTGGATGGACCAGGCTATTTTTATGATTATTCTATCCTCCTTTCCGAAATACTTCCGCTTACGAAATGGACGGTATCGGCGCTTATTGTGTTCATAGCCATTCTCGGTTCACTAGATGGTTCTGGCTTCTCGTGTTTACCTTTAGTGGGGGGGATTGCGGTTGCTCTAAGCCAGGTATCTCAATTGCCAGCGGTTCCTTTAGCAGTCTTGGGCCAGGTGGTCGGGATATGGACCGGAGCAGCTTTAATACCCTGGGGATTTGTAGCTGTGACATCTGCCGTGGCAGGGGTTGAGGTTCATAGCATAATGAAATATACAATACCTGCCTACCTGGCAGCTGTTATTTGTGCCTTTGGGTGGACTTTACTGCAGCTATGATACGGTAATTCATAGAAAGAGAAGGAGAAACTTGGTTTGTGTCGAATATACGAGATAGTCAAAGATAATAAGGGGGGGAGCGTAAGATTTCGTTATATTGGATAACTGTAATGATAGTCAGTGCTCCTTTTATATTTATGGTACTTCGGATAGCTGATCGAGCGAAGTTGAAGAAGGGCGAGGTTGTATTTGCGTCCTTGTCAATGCTTATCTTTGCCCAAATTTTCCCTTATGCACTACGCCAAGGTAGAATTCTACTTTGGATAGTTGGTGTTTGTGGGTTCCTTCTTTTAGCCATAGTAATAATGGTTGCCAGGAACCGGGCAAAGGACATTAATGAAGGGGATACCAACTCGGATCAAACAGAAGTCATTGATTTTAAGGAATCGGAAGAAACTCAATTTGTGACGGATCCTGCGGTTGTACTCATAGAGGCTCAACACCAGTTTGACTTAGAGGCAGTGGATCTTGATTCTACAGCTGAGATTATTGTAGATGATTTGTTCGATGCTACGAATTATGAAGAATCTACGGAACCAGCTGAAGAAACGGAGACAACTGAACTAGAAGAGTCGGTAGAGCCGGAAGAGCCAGTGGAGTCGGAAGAGCCAGTGGAGTCGGAAGAGCCAGTGGAGTCGGAAGAGTCGGTGGAGTCGGAAGAGCCAGTGGAGCCGGAAGAGCCAGTGGAGTCGGAAGAGCCAGTAGAGCCGGAAGAGCCAGTGGAGTTGGAAGAGCCAGTGGAGTCGGAAGAGCCAGTAGAGTCGGTAGAGCTAGTGGAGTCGGAAGAGCTAGTGGAGTCGGAAGAGCCAGTGGAGTCGGAAGAGCCAGTGGAGTCGGAAGAGCCAGTAGAGTCGGTAGAGCTAGCCGAATCGATAGAACGGGTAGAAGCAGTAGAATCACAACAACCAGTTGAACCAACTGAAGTAATTGATCATAAAGAATACAGTGAGCCCATAGAACCCATGGCTCCCACATCGCCATTGATTACTTCCTTCAGGCAGGCTGAGGAATTCAGCATCGAGGACCTTATTGATAGAGGGTTCCAGGCGAAGGAGCAGGGACGTTTTCACCTTGCAGCTGAATGGTTTATTTTGGCCCTAGAACAAAAGCCATCTTATGATATTGCTTTTTACTTAATTATGGAAATTTGTAAACACTGGAGAAATGGTTCCTCAATTTATGATGCGTTGGATAAGGTCACTCCTTATCTCAATGAATATATTCAAAATGCGCCTCCTGAGTGGGGTATTAAACTCGTGGAATGGCTGGAAGTGGAAAACTTGCCAATTCCAAGGGAGATTTTAGGAAGGACTGATTAATGAGATGAAGGCAAGTGCAGAAATCAAAGGTTTGCGTATTATTAGCATATCAGAAGGAACACAAGTGGGAGTGGTAAAAGACTATATTCTTAATCCTCAAAAGGGGAGCTTAGAGTTTTTTGTGGTGGACCAGCCCACAGATTATTTTGGCGCTAAAGTGATTTCCTTTGCTGATATTATTGGATTAGGAGAGTTTGCTCTGACCGTCCCTAACCCTGATGTAATTCAAAACGTTGCTAATAGTAACGAAGCGCAAGAATTGATACAGCAAGGTGTCCAAGTCATCGGCACAAAAGTATTGACAAAAAAAGGTGCATTGATCGGTGAAGTAAAAGAGATTCTCATCGACGAACAGACCGGAAAAATTGCTCAATGTGCAATTACAGATAATAATGGTGAAGGTCATCAAGTCAATGGAGAACAAATCATTACTTATGGTAAAGAGCTCCTAATTATTGAAGTGGATCCACGGGATACTGTGACAGAAGTTGTTAGTCAAGCTGTAAGTGGTAAAGTTGAAGTGATAGAACCAAAGGTTAGCGAAGCTACTCCAGTAGTTGCTGAAGAAGATTTAGTTAGTCAACAAAATGAAGCTGCGGAGTTCAATCTTTTTGAACAACGTCAATTGCAATATTTTGTTGGTAAGACTGTAGTTCAAGATGTTGAATTGGATAATGGCGAAATGTTACATGCAGGTGAGCCGATGACTGAAACAACAATTCGTCAGATTACTACACGGAGTAAGCTAATGGAAATCACTTCTTTACTTCATAAGAACTAAGTTGGCTGAACTATGTTAAGAAGGAAAACGTGGGGACTTCTTTTTGCTATTCTATTTTGTCAGCTCCTCATTTCCATTCTGGTTGGAGCTTCAGTTACTTATGGGGCTGGTTATGCCAAAGCACCAGATGGACTGGTTATTTGGGGTAAAGACATTAGTGGTATGGCTCTAGAAGAAGCGTATAATGTCCTTATTGAAGAAATCCCAAAAGCAGTGATCCACGATCAAAATCTTTACCCATTAGAGCTTACTCTAACCAATCAAAATCTGCACGATTATTTGACACGTCAATACGCAATTTCAACGGGTAACTTCATCACTGATTCCTTCGAGTATTTGCGTAGAATGACTTTATCATCTCCTTCGCCCCAAAAACTCAATGAAGAAGAGATGGTTTCTCAATTGATGACAATTGCCCAAAGCATTGATCAAGTGGGAAAGGCTGCTAGAGTTTATTATGGAGATGGTTCAGTAATACTAGAGCAAGGTAGCGCTGGAGTGCGTGTTAATATTGAAGAATCTTGGAAACAATTGCAACAGGGCAGCGGTTTAGAGCCAGTCCCGTTAGTCACCGAGGTTGTAGAAGTTCATCCTACAACAGCGGAATTGGAGATAGTTAAGAGTCCTTTAGGTGATTATACGACATATTATGACCCGTATTTTTATGAGCGCGTAAACAATGTCCGACTTGCGGCTGAGGCAATAGATGGGTTCCTACTTCCTCCTGGTGGAGAGTTCTCTTTTAATGATGTAGTGGGTGAAAGGGATTCCGAGCGAGGATATTTACCAGCTTATGTTTTTATGGGCAATCAAGTCGGTGTCGATGATGGCGGAGGGATCTGCCAGGATTCTACAACCCTCTATCAGGCCGTCAAACAGGCTAATCTAGAGGTCTTAGAAAGACATTCTCATTCTTTACCGGTTTCCTATGTGCCTTTAAAAGAGGATGCTACCGTTGCTTACGGAGTACTAGATTTTCGCTTTCGAAATTCGACACAGGGTTATTTGCTCATAAGTGCTACTACAGGTAAAAGCTGGATTAGAGTAAGGGTCTTTGGTCAAACTGATGCGAAACATCCCTTGCTTCAAGCACCCGATGGCTATCCAGTAAAGCCTGAAAATTGGTTAAGTGATCCTAAATAGTTAAAAGCCGCCCATGGAGCGGCTTTTAGTTTTAGGTATTTGATTTTTTTTTTTTGGATAGGACCAAAGATGGATTTAAAAAGAAACTTTAATAGTGTAGGATGAATAATAATATGTTTTTCAAAAGGGGGGGACTTGGTGCGTCAAGTCAGTGTGAATACCCTAAAAATAGGTGATGTACTGGGCAAAACGATATATTCGAGTAATGGACGGGTTTTACTGGGGAAAGGGGTTAAACTCACACCTCTCTACATTAGTAAAATGAGAGACATGGGTATCACCATAGTATATATTGAAGATGATCGTTTTGAAGACGTTATCCCAGAAGATATAATCGATGAAGATAGTCGCCGACAAGCTATTGAAATTATCGAGCAGGCATCTCAAGCCATCCGAGTGGGAAAGGATATCGATGATTTTCATTTGCGCAACATGGTGAGTAAAATTGTGGAAGAGATCTTGTTCAAAAAAGACATCCTAGTCAATATGATGGATATTCGTAGCAAGGATAATCATACCTTTGCTCACTCTGTGAATGTTTGTGTCCTTGCAACTGTTTTGGGTAAGGTTATGCTTTTGGATAAAGAAAAACTGGAAACTCTAGCAATAGGTGCCCTTCTCCATGACATCGGTATGGTGCATCTTCCTCAGAATCTCCTTGAGAAGAATGAGCCTCTCACGGAAGAAGAGGAAGAGCAGGTGAAGACACATACGAAACTAGGCTTTGAAGAGCTCCGCAAGCGTAAGGATCTCAATCTTGTGGTTGCCCACATTGCCTTTCAGCACCATGAGTATATTGATGGAACCGGTTATCCCCGTCAGCTTAGAGGAGATGAGATCCATCCACTTGCCCAAATCGTAGCGATTGCCAACCTCTATGATAAATTGACCTCCGATCACAGCGGTCTGGAAAGAATTATGCCCCACGAAGCTTGTGAGGTTCTTATGGGCCTTGTGGGTAAAGCCTTCCCCTTGGAGCCTGTGCGCCTGTTTCTGCGCAATATTGCAGCATACCCCTCCGGAAGTACAGTTCGTTTGAATACCGGGGAGATTGGGGTAGTGGTGAACCAAAATCCTAGTATTCCGGCACGCCCAGTGGTACGTGTGTTTGATGATATGAAGTTTGAGATAGGACAGGCTAAAGAATATAATATGGTCGAACAGAGAACAGTCTTTATTACCGAGGTGTTAAGCTAGTTCGGCATCCGGATCGGGATTGATGAACTCGGACACAAAGCCGTCAAGGGGCAAACTTGACATTTGGGATTACGGGCGGCGCAGATTCTGCGTCCATGCCAAATAAGCCAATGATGAGCTTGACTCCATTGAGAACGGGGGATCAAGCTCTTCAATTGTTTCTCAATCATATCGGGATTGGTGCCGGAGGCTAATCCCAGGCGATTAGAGACACGGAGAACATGGGTGTCCACAGCCAAGGCAGGGACGTTAAAGGCATTGCTTAATACCACATTGGCTGTTTTTCTGCCCACTCCGGGCAATTGAGTCAGAGCGTCCATCTCATCTGGAACCTCACTCCCATAGTCCTCTACTAATATCCGACAGGTGGAGAGGATGTTTTTAGCTTTATTATGGTAGAGGCCCAGCTCTTTGATAGCATTTTCCATCGCGGACAGAGTCAAGGTCAAAAAATCTTCCGGAGTTTTGTATTTCAGGAAGAGCTTTTCAGTCACTTGGTTTACTTTTTTATCCGTAGCTTGAGCACTGAGCATGGTAGCGATCAGGAGCTCAAAGGGGCTCGAAAAGTTGAGTTCACAATGGGCATCAGGATAAGTCTTTTCCAAAAGGGTCAGAATAGAATCTACTCTTTGGGGGTCGGTTAATACTTGGGAATCGTCTTTGCTCATAATAACCTCCAGAAGCTATAATATTTATTATCCAATGAGATTTTGGGAAAGGGAGAGATTTGATGAAATACATACGGTTTTCTCATGAGAGGGATACTTTTTACGGACAGGTCGAGGGTGAAACAATTCATGTTCTTGATCGATCTTATCTAGAAGAGGGTTGCCAGAGAACGGGACAAATCATCCCCTTGGCAGGGGTGCGTCTCTTAGCGCCGGTAGAACCGAGCAAAATTGTTTGCATTGGTTTAAATTATGCCAAACACATCGTAGAGCTAGGACATACTCGACATGATGAACCCGTCATTTTTCTTAAACCCTCGACAGCTTTGATCGGACCAGAGGATGTGATTGATCATCCGGCGATGAGTCAACAAGTTGAATATGAAGCTGAGCTGGTGGTAGTCATGGGGAAAACCGCCAAGAATATCTCGGTAGCCCAAGCACAGGATTATATTTTTGGATACACCTGTGGAAATGATGTCACGGCAAGGGATTTGCAAAAGAAGGATGGTCAATGGACTCGCTGTAAAGGCTTCGATACCTTCTGTCCCATCGGTCCGTGGATCGTTCCTGACCTTGAGCATAATAATTTAAACATCCGTTCCTTACTGAATGGGGATGTGAAGCAGTCTTCCAATACTCGTAATTTACTTAATTCCGTTCCCGAGTTAATCAGCTATATTTCACAGATCATGACCTTAAACCCCGGAGACCTGATTATGACCGGTACCCCGGAAGGAGTGGGCCCCATGAAAGCTGGCGATGTCATCACCATTGAAATCGAAGGCATCGGCAAGCTAGAGAATAAGGTCGGTTAGAGCAGGATATGTACTGGGTTTATATCCTTCTATGTGCCGGCAAGACCCTCTATACGGGTACAACACCGCAATTGGAGCGCAGAATCAAAGAGCACAACGAGGGTAAAGGGGCCAAATATACCCGGGGACGGAGGCCTGTAGTTCTTAAGCAGGCTTGGGTAGTAGAGAATCGCGGTCAGGCTCTTCGTTTAGAGGCCTTCATCAAGCGCTTTTCACGGCAGGAAAAGGAAGCCATGATTGCTTCTCCAGAAAAGCTTCTTCAGCTGGCTAAAGAGAAGGGTTACGAGTTTGATATAGGGGTGCTAAATAGTTGAGTGCAGTTCAAATGGTGCATCGATGCACCATTTAACATTAGAGTGCGAAAAGAAGCTTTATAATAGTACTATAATATAATTTCATGGATATTGGAAAGGATGATCTGCTATGCCATTCGTTCAGATCGATCTATTAGAAGGTCGTACACTAGAACAAAAAAAGCAAATGGTAGAAAAAGTGACACAAGCTATTGTCGAAACCACAGGTGCTAAGCCCGAGAGTGTAAGTATTATCATTCGGGATATGGCTAAGGAAAGTTTTGCATCGGGAGGAATTCTCGCTAGCGATAAGCAATAAGAGCGATACCCATACAGAGATGGAGCTGATCATAATTAATGGTCAGCTCCATCTTTGCAAACTGTTCCATTTTTGCAGAGAAAAGACTAATAGATTCCGCCGCCAATGAATTCTCGTAAGATAGAGTTGAAAGGAACTTTGGCAACATCCATGGTTTGAAAGTGATGAAGAAGTCTTAAGAGGTGGGTCGCGGTGGCATGATAGGGATGGTCAGGTGTAATCGTAATGAGCAGAGGTTCCGCATAGGCTTTAAGAGCGTTCAACTCATATAACAGGCTGGAATTGAACATAACATCCGCTTCCTCTTGATAGGGGAAAATGTTGTTGATCTCTCCTCGCCGTACACTGGGCCATTGATTAAGAGTTTTTTCGGAGCTAATTCCTCGGTACTTGTCATCGCGGACTAGACGGCGAATTTGACGTACATCCGTCGTCGAGATGCGGTTATGAGCATCAATATTAGGCTGGAAAAGGGCGCTTATATATATTTTGAAGAGATGAGAACGCTCCAAGGAAGGTAAAAGGCGTGGATTCAGGGCATGAATTCCTTCCATAACCAAGATTTCATCGGCTGCTAACTTCATGCGTTTACCTTCATTTTTGCGTCGTCCCTCAACAAAATCGAAGATGGGACACTCAATTTCTTCACCATGAATCAAGGCACTGACATGCTGATTTAACAATGGTAAGTCAAGGGCTTCAAGTGCTTCAAAATCAAATTGACCGTTTTGATCGCGAGGGGTGTGCTCTCGGTCTAAGAAATAGTCATCTAGGGATAGGGCTTTGGGGCGAATACCATTAACACATAGTTGTGTGGATAGGCGTTGAGCGAAGGTAGTTTTTCCAGAAGAAGAAGGGCCCGAGATAAGGATAATACGAAGATTTTTAATTTGGCTGAGGATTCGGTCCGCAATTAATGAGATTTTCTTTTCATGTAATGCTTCAGCTAAGGAAATCAATTCGGTTGTCTTACCATCAAGAACATTTTGATTAATATCTTCAACCTGATCCAAATGGAGATTTTCTACCCAGCGTTGTGATTCCAGGAAGGTAGCAGCTAATTTTTCTGGTGGGACAAAATTGGGTAGCTCGCAGGGATGTACAGCGTTGGAAAAGTGCAATATAAAGCCGGGATGGTAATAGATCAAGGTATAGGGATAATGGGCCCCTGTGGGGCGTAGAGCAGGGTAAAGAGACTTTACAAAGGTTTGGTTGACCTTTGTGTGGAAAAACCCATCCTCCTCCTCACAGGAGAGGATGGGGGGCTCAGAGTCCACCCATTGATGTAGACGTTCATCGATTAGGGATACTTCTCGTGAAGAAAGCGGAGAATTTTCTAATTCACAGTAGACACCATCCAAAATGGAGTATTGAATTTTGAGCTTTTCTAGTGGAAAAAGCTTCTCGATAATCATAATTAAACCGAAAATAAGGGTTTGCCGATATTGACGGTGAGTAGTCTCATTTACACTCATCTTTATGCTCCTTTTCCATATAATCTGCTGATAATAGCTTGATAGTTGAATAATTCTCCAATAGAGCAGCAACTTCCTCTGTTTTGGAATGACTTTCCTTTAGTTATGGTATACTGGAGAAGGAAAAATGTCTATCAGTGGCGAATAGAAATCGGATATTGTCTTGGGGAGTGAAGCGAATTGTACGAAAGCACAAGAGGAAATTATCCGGAACAAACAGGAAAAGAAGCCATTGCCTTGGGTATGGTTCCGGTGGGTGGATTATTTGTTCCAAAGCATTACCCAAAAATCAACTGGGAGGAAATCCGCGGTCTAACCTATCCAGAGCTTGCTCAATTGATTTTTCAATCCTATCTTCCCGATTTTGAGAAAGAAAAATGCATTGAGGCTTCAGAAATATATAATAATAAGGTCTTTGATTCGGATAATCCCGCTCCACTGGTAAGGGTGGGGAAGATGGGAATACTGGAATTATGGCATGGGCCTACAGCTGCCTTTAAAGACATGGCCTTGCAAGTTCTGCCTCGTTTACTTGGCGAAAGCATGAAGGTGCTAACCAAAACGGATCGAGTCCTGATTCTTGTAGCTACCTCGGGAGATACCGGAAAGGCTGCTTTGGAGGGCTTTAAGAATGTTAAGGGCACAGAGATCATGGTGTTTTATCCCGAGCATGGTGTCAGCACTGTTCAAGAACGGCAAATGACTACCACCGATGGAGTTAATACCCGGGTTGTGCCCGTCATGGGTAACTTTGACCAATGTCAATCTGCAGTTAAAGAGATTTTCGCCAGTTCAAAATTGAGATCAACCTTTAATCAACAGGGCATCGCTTTTTCTTCAGCGAACTCGATCAACTGGGGTAGACTCTTGCCACAAATCGTCTATTATTTTTGGGCCTATCTGCAGGCCGTGGAGTCCCAAGCGCTTCGTCCCGGAGAAGAAATGAATGTGGTTGTCCCCACGGGTAACTTCGGTAATATCCTTGCTGCCTATTATGCCAAGATAATGGGTTTACCGATTAATAAACTGATTTGTGCCTCCAATGAAAATAATGTTTTGACAGATTTCTTTGCTGAGGGAATCTATAATCGAAATCGACCTTTCTATGTGACTTCCTCGCCCTCGATGGATATCCTGATATCCAGCAATTTCGAGCGGTTTTTGTATGAAATGTCAGGAAGAAGACCGGATAAAATCAGCAAATGGTATAAAGATCTTCAAGAACGAGGTGCCTTTATGGTTGATTCTGACACCCTGGCCAAGGCAAGGGATGCAGTTGACGCCGGCTGGGCCAATGAAGCAGAGGTTCTGAAGGTCATTGATGCTGTCTATCAAGAATATTCCTATGTCTTAGATCCTCATACTGCCGTTGCCGTGAAAGTATACGATGATTATGCGAAGAAGTCGGGTGATCAGACCTATACAATTATTGCTTCAACTGCAAGCCCATATAAATTTGCCAAAACTGTTCTTGCGGGAATCGATGCAAGTGCTGTCTCAGGGGATGAATGGATTAATTTGAAGAAGCTGAGTGAGATCACCGGTTGGGCTATTCCTCAAGGACTTCAGGGGTTAGAGGATAAACAAACCTTTGGAATGAGCCATGTCAGCCCAGACAAGATTTCTGAACTGATTAAGAAAGTATATATCTAAAGTCAAAACGTCTAAAGTCAAAAAAGTCTTAAGACAAAACGAGTTCGGGTGCTGATATCTCATCTCCCAAACTCGTTTTATATTTCTATTAATTTTTGGTGAGCGGCTTGGCTTTGGGGTATGAACCAAGAAGTTTGGTGTTAACACCTTTGTTTTTTAAAGCCCAGAGAGCATCCTGGAGGGAAGATGAGAAGACATAACCATCGACGTCAACGAAGAAGACATACTCACCCAGCCTTTTCTTGGAAGGCCGTGACTCAATCCGGCTCAAATTAATACTCCTTAAGGAAAATTCCTGAAGAGCATCGGCTAAGGAACCGGGGGTATCTCCCGTGACAATTAAAAGTGAAGTCTTGTCTTCCTCACTCATCTCGGCAAGATGGTGACCAACGAAAACAAAGCGTGTAGCATTGAGCGTTGAGTCTTGAATTTTTTCCGCCAGACAGTGCAGGTTATAGATTTCAGCTGATCGACGAGGACCGATGGCCGCCCAATTATGGTCTGGATTCTGAGAAATTTTCGTTGCAGCCTCCGTGGTGCTGAAGCAGGGAGATTGACTTGCTTGGGGGAGATGAGTTTCTAAAAAGTCACGGCATTGCCCTAAGGCTTGTTCGTGAGAAAATACTTGTTCTATCTCCTCAAAGTCTAGTGGTTTGGCGGTGAGTAAGCATTGCTCTACGGGGTGGATAAATTCCCTCATAATATAGAGATTTTCAATTTGGCCTAGCATATCCATGGTCACGGCAACTTGGCCTTCGGTGGAGTTTTCTAGCGGAACAAAGGCTCCTTCGATCTCGAGAGCTTGGCAGGCATTTAAAAGCTTGGGAATCGTTGTGAAAGGAATTAGCTCTACTGGAGGTTCCATAATTTCCGGTTGAGTGGCTAAAAAGAGCTGGAGCGCTTCTTCGGAAAAGCTGCCCGTCGGTCCTAAATATCCAATCTTCATTCTATCTACCTCCCTTAGGATATTTTCAAAATAAAAAAGAGCTTAACTATCCCGATCAAAGGGGCGAGTTAAGCGTAATTTGATTTTACCAATTATATCAATAACTTTTGCTATTGAAAAGGCTTTTTTACTTTTATCTGACTAAAAGTTTAATTTTTAGGAAATTTCCGTTCACTTTAAACTTGCACAAACCCTATAAGCACGTTAAAATATGTGTGGAAGGTTGGGGAACCTTCCTGGGAGATAGGTGGACGAGGTGGCAGAAACAGGCAGTGGAACGTACGCTGCCTGTTTCACTTTTTTATATACGTATTAATAAACTCCCTGTATTTCTCAGGCTATTATTCCCTGATGTTGATATTTATACCGGGCCTTGAGAATGAGAACCGTGAAGAGAATTTTGCTAAATATTACCCCTAATGTGTATAATAAGCTGGTAAGTGTGATTTAGGAGGTAAGCAAAATGGAACAAGCTAAACAAAAATCTCGCTCGGAGATTCCTCAAGAATATAAATGGAATCTTGAAGACATTTTTCCCCATGATCAAGCTTGGGAGGAAGAGTATATCAAAGCTGAGAAGCTTTTGCTTAAAGCTGGAGAATATCAAGGACGTCTGGGGGAGAGTGCCGAAACATTATTAGCATGCTTTGCTTGGGTGGACGAAATCGGCCAAAGCGTCGGCGAAATCTACACCTATGCACGGATGCGTCGTGACGAGGATAATCGGGATTCACATTATCAAGCCTTAACCGATCGAGCCGGTGCCCTCTCTGTACGTGTCGGGAGTGCTCTGGCCTTTGTCGTTCCTGAAATTCTCTCCCTACCGGATGGGATGCTTCAGGAATATCGTCAAGCAAATGCCCAATTAGCCCTCTACGACCATGCTTTAGATGATATTCTACGCAAACGGGACCATGTTTTAAGCCCGGCGGAAGAAAAACTACTGGCCGAAATGGGAGAAATTGCGGATGGCCCCAGTACCATTTTTGGGATGGCCAATAATGCGGACCTGAAATTTCCTACCATCAAGGATGAAAAAGGTGCGGAAGTCGAGCTTACCAAGGGTAATTATATTCAATTTATGGAAAGCGAAGATCGTCGTGTTCGGCAGGAGGCCTTTGAAACCTTATATGCTACCTATCAAAAGCAGATTAATACTTGGGCAGCTATTCTCAGTTCGAATATCAAGGGTGATGTCTTTTTCGCTAAGTCTCGTCGTTACCCCTCGGCAATTGAGTCATCCTTGAATGCTGACAAGGTTCCTCTTACAGTCTATCATTCCTTGATTGAAACGGTTCGCGAGTTTCTGCCGGAGATGCATCGCTATGTGAAGCTGAGAAAGAAGGCTTTGGGGCTTGATGAGCTTCATATGTATGATATTTATGTACCCATTGTGTCGGAAGTCAATATGAAAATCCCCTATGCCCAAGCTGTGGAAATGTGTCAGGCAGGGTTAAAGCCTTTAGGACAAGAGTATGGCAAGGTTTTAGAAAAGGGCTTTAATTCTCATTGGATCGATGTGTATGAAAACGAAGGCAAGACCAGCGGTGCTTATTCATGGGGTACATACGGTTCCCATCCTTATGTCTTGCTCAATCATCAAGATACCCTGGATTCGATGTTTACCATCGCTCATGAGATGGGTCATTCACTCCATACCTATTATTCCAACCAAACTCAGCCTCATATTTATGCCGGTTACACGATTTTCGTTGCTGAAGTTGCCTCTACCCTTAATGAAGGTTTAGTTATGGATCATCTGCTTAAAACAACTGAAGACCCGAAGCTACTGGCCTATCTATTAAACCATTATCTAGAGCAATTCCGAGGCACTGTTTTCCGCCAGACCATGTTTGCGGAGTTTGAAATGAAAACCCATGCTATGGTGGAAGCTGGGGAAGCCCTTACAGCGGATTTGTTGTCCAGTGTCTATCTTAAACTCAATGAGGATTATTATGGACCGGATGTGGTTATGGATCCTCAGATCGCTATTGAATGGGCAAGGATTCCTCATTTTTACAATGCCTTCTATGTGTATAAATATGCTACGGGATTCTCAGCAGCTACGGCCTTAAGCAGAAAAATCCTCGACGAAGGGGAGCCTGCCGTGAAGCGTTACCTAGAATTTTTGTCGAGCGGAAGCTCGGACTATCCCATTGAGCTTTTGCGTAAGGCGGGAGTGGATATGGAGACCCCGTTACCTGTGAGAGAAGCTTTGCAGGTCTTTAAAGGACTTCTCGATCGTTTGGAAGCTCTTCTTTAAGGGCAAGTCTTCCCAAAGACCTACCTTGACAAAGATTATGGATAAGCACACTATTTATATTAGGTTATTGCTTGATTTAAGATTCTCAGAAAGAAAGGATGAAGGATTATGAGTGATGCATGCAGCTCATGTTCATCAGCGAGTACCTGTACCACAGGCAGCTGTCCGTCTAAACCAGAAAAAACGAAAGCCCAAGAAGCCAGTAACATTAAAAGCGTTATCGCGATTATGAGTGGCAAAGGGGGCGTAGGTAAATCCTCTGTCACCTCTATGCTTGCCGTAAGTTTAATGAGAAAAGGCTATAAGGTCGGTATCTTAGATGCGGATATTACAGGGCCAAGTATTCCGAAGATTTTCGGCCTAAAAGGTAAAGCAGATATCAATGAGACAGGAGTCGTTCCTGTCGAATCACAGCATGGCATAAAGGTTATGTCCTTAAATCTAATGCTCCCTAACGAAGATGAGCCGGTAATCTGGAGAAGTTCGATTATATCGCAGATGGTAAGGCAGTTCTGGACCGATGTTATCTGGGGAGAACTGGATTTCTTACTTGTTGATCTACCGCCGGGAACTGGGGACGTACCCATTACGGTGATGCAAAGCTTGCCCGTGTCTGGCATAGTCATCGTGACCAGCCCTCAACAATTAGCTGGAATGATCGTTCGCAAAGCGATCAAAATGGTGAAAAAATATGATGCAAATATCTATGGCTTGATCGAGAATATGGCTTACGTGTCTTGCCCTCATTGTGAAGATAGGATTGAGATTTTTGGCAAACCACATGGAGAAGAGGAAGCTGCGAAAAACGAAATTCCCTATCTCGGGCAATTACCCATTGATCCGGTTTTAGCGACCGTGTCGGACCTCGGCAAAATCGAGGATTACGAATCAGAGAATTTTAAAGATATTGCTCAACGCTTAGCCGACAGCATTAAAACAACCGCGTAAAGAGAAGAGGGGGGTGGCCGGTTTAGCCGGGTACTATGGGATCAACAATACGAGATATTAATTTAGCAGACAAAGGCCAATTAAAAATTGACTGGGTTCAAGGACATATGCCTGTATTAAACACCTTGAGGGAGGAGTTCGAAAGAACTCAACCCTTTAAAGGTAAAAAGGTGACTATTTGCTTGCACTTAGAAGCAAAGACAGCCTATCTTGCCAAAGTCGTCCAAGCAGGTGGAGCGGAGGTCACAGTAGTGGCTAGTAATCCTTTATCTACCCAAGATGATGTAGTTGCTGCTCTAGTGGCTGGAGGTGTTCATGCTCACGCTTGGTACGGTGCGACTGATGAGGAGTATCATCAACACCTTCATAAGGCGCTCGATTTTGGCCCGGACTACATAATCGATGATGGTGGCGATTTAGTCTCGACCATCCACAAAGAACGTCGGGAATTAATTGGCAAGGTTCTAGGTGGAGCTGAAGAAACCACCACCGGGATTCTCCGTTTACGGGCTATGGAGAAGAATGGAGAATTGGCTTTTCCCATGATCGCCGTTAATGATGCCGAAATGAAGTACTTATTCGATAATCGCTATGGCACAGGGCAATCGGTTTGGGATGGAATAATGCGCACAACCAACTTGGTGGTTGCCGGAAAAACTGTTTGCGTCGTAGGCTATGGATGGTGTGGTAAAGGGGTCGCCTTGAGAGCTAAGGGCCTCGGTGCCCGAGTCATCATCTGCGAAGTCAACCCAATCAAAGCCAACGAAGCATGGATGGATGGCTTTGAAGTCATGCCCATGGTTGAGGCTGCCCCCTTCGGCGACTTTTTTGTAACGGTTACCGGGAACAAAGATGTGATTACTGGTGAACACTTCCAAGTGATGAAAGATGGTGCGATCCTAGCTAATGCTGGTCATTTTGATGTCGAAGTGAATAAAGTCCAATTAGCGGCTATGGCCAAGAGTTGTCGCGAAGTTCGTAACAATATCGAGGAATATCTGCTTCAGGATGGACGCAAAATATATCTCTTAGCTGAAGGGCGCTTGGTCAACTTGGCTGCCGGGGATGGTCATCCTGCTGAGGTCATGGATATGACCTTTGCTTTACAGGCTCTCGCCTTGCATTATTTGGCGACTGCCAAGGCTCCTTTTGAGTCTAAAGTTTATTCCGTTCCCTTAGAAATAGATCAGCGCGTGGCAGAGCTAAAGCTAAGAACTTTGGGATTGAAGATTGATCAATTATCAGAGGAACAGGAACGTTATCTGGCGAATTGGCAACATAGCTAAGTTTACCTTTAGTGCGATGAAAGGTCTGATGTATTTTGACATCAGACCTTTCTCGTCCATCTATGAGAATGCACATCTATGCTCTGTTTGCCGACTCGTTAGCCTTTATGCGATTTTGGTAGTTTTTATAGCCGGGATCAGATAATGAGGACTAAAGTGAGACAAGAAGGATAAACTATGGATACACCTGCTAAAGAAAGGAAGGTATATCCATTGCGTTATATTTGGCGAGTTTTTGTAATTCTTGTTATGGTTTTTTTGGCGAAAGGTATTTTTGAAGAGAAGCAACCTCAAGCCTATATTTCTCATCCCCAGGTTCAAGTATTGATGGATGAAATTGAATGGAGGGCTTCCCAAATACAGAAAGCCGCTCAGGATTTGCCGGGAAGTATTGAAGTCATGCTGAGGCGCATATTTACTGATGGAAAGCCGGCAATTGAGGCAAAATCCGTTTAATGATAACTTATTTCAACGTTGCGTTCATTTTCGAAGTATAGCAAGCTCAAGGACCGACAATGAAGATTTGAAAAAAAGATTGATTTCATTGTAAAATAAATAATATAATTGTCTTTGAGCTATGGAGCGCTATTCTAGTGCGTGAAATGACAGTCGAAGGCGGGCCTAATAATCCGCTAAGGGCATACCGATGAAGTTCCTGGTGGTGGCTTTCGACGCCCAGTCGAGGGTTGCTGCTGGGGGTTAAGGTTGAGGGGGATCCGCAATGGCATGCGGGCGATACCCTCTTCCGTGGAGGCCTAAGTTCGTGGCTGAGTTTTTGGTTACGGCTTGGGGTATGAACCTGCATTAGGAAGGAACTTAGTGCAGTGTAGCCTGCCTTGAGGTGGAGAAGTTGGGAGGGCTAAAGGGGCTTCTGCTCATTGGCCGATGGGCTTGAGTCTGCCTGAAATTCTTTTCTGCAAAAGAGGCTAAGCTGTCATGGGCCGTTAAGGAAAACTTCTAGAGCGAAAACTAACGAGGATTAAAGTGCGTTCTTAGTGGCGATCAAGTGCTAGTTTGGGCGACATTCTAGGCTGAGGGAAAGGGGAAACCGCCTTTACAGGAAACTGGAGGAACTCAGTGGGAAAACCTACTCGACCTATGGCGCAATATTTATTCGTCTGTGTCCTAAAGCTCAAAGATAAACACCTCTCGTGAGAGAGGTGTTTTTTTTTCGTTTAATTTGTTTTTAATAGGGGACCCAAGGCACAAGTCGATGTTTTTTACATTCTCCTCCCGGTTCGGCAGGTGTCTGATTATGAATGTACAGATCCGTCTTTTGACATTTTTTAGTCCGCTTGTAATAGCATTGACGACAGAGTTCGACGCGGTAATTGAGAATCATGGCTTGACTCCTTTGTCATTGAAGTGTGTATAGATGGCGGTAGCAGCTGGAGAAGGAAGACCAGCCTTCTGAAGATCCTCGAGGGTGGCTGTGCGGATGTTGTCTATGGATTTGAAATGTCGCAAAAGTTGTTGCCTTCTCTTCTGCCCGACACCAGGTATTCCATCAAGCTCAGAGAGCATCATGTTTTTGGTACGTTGTTGTCGATGGAAGGTAATCGCAAAACGATGGACTTCATTTTGAATTCGTTCTAAGAGACGGAAGCCGGCTGACCGTCGTTCGAAAGAATGGGGAAAGCCCTCGGAGTCCATGAGAGCTGAGGTCTGATGTCGATCGTTTTTGACCATACCCGCTACATGAATATCAGCCTTCAAGGCAGCTAGGGCATCTTTAGCCGCATTAATCTGGCCCTTACCTCCATCCACAAGAATAAGATCTGGGAGGGGAAGGTTTTCTTGGAGGAGGCGTTTATAGCGTCGCTCAATCACTTGGTGCATGGAGGCTGTATCATCCATATTGGGCATGGGCTGTATTTTGAACTTGCGGTATTGACTGCGATTCGGCTTTCCCTCGCTAAACTGTATCATTCCGGCAACACTATGAGCTCCGGCAATATTGGATATATCGAAGGATTCAATGATTTGCGGGGAGGGTATATTTAAAGCGTTTCCGATTTCCTCTAGTGCTTGGGTGCATTCTTCCAAATCTCGGATTTCGATGGAGATCTGTTCGTGTAAAGTGGTTTGGGCGTTTTCCATGGCCATCTGGACTAGATCACGTTTTTGTCCCTTTTGGGGTACGACCATAGGAAAAAGCTTACCTAATGCGCTGAGATCTAGCGGAGGTAAGAGTATTTCTTGAGGAATGGTGGAGCTTTCGGTGTAGAACTGAGCTAAAAAAGAAATAAAGGCCTCTTCAGGTTCTTCATAATAGGGAAAGATAAAAATATCTCGGGAGAGGAGCTTGCCTTGGCGTAAGTAAAAGATCTGGATGCATATTTGATCGCGGGAAAAAGCATATCCAACCACATCCCGATCCACAAAGTCGTTGAGGGTGATGTTTTGTTTTTCTCCGACTTTCTTTAGATCTTCGATCAGGTCCCTGTATTCTTGAGCTCGTTCAAATTCTAGATTTTCTGCAGCCTGAATCATTTTGGACTGTAAGGCTTTAAGGATGGCCCCCTGATCCCCCTTGAGAAAGGTGGCAGCTTCCTTACGGATATCCTCATAGGCCGCTCGGGGCACATTTTGAGTGCAGGGCCCCAGACATTGACCAAGATGATAATAAAGACAGGGCTTGTTTGGTATCTGACGACATTTGCGAAAAGGAAAAAGACGATTCAGCAAGCGGGCCGCTTCCTTGGCTGCTGTCGCGTTAGGATAGGGTCCATAATATTTCCCTGCTCCTTTTTTTACCTGCCGGGTCACTAAGATACGTGGATGATCTTCATCGGTGATCGTGATAAAAGGGTAGGTTTTATCATCTCGCAATGAAATATTATACTTAGGATTATGTTTTTTAATTAAATTGCATTCTAAAAGTAAGGCCTCTACTTCTGAATCCGTAAGAATAGTTTCAAAGTCTGCTATTTGGCTGATCATGAGTTGGGTTTTTCCATTATGGGAACCCGTGAAATAGGAACGGACTCGATTTTTGAGAATCTTGGCTTTACCTACATATATAATTTCGCCGGAAGCATCTTTCATAAGATAAACTCCCGGTTTGTCCGGTAATAAACTAAGTTTTTCGCGAAGTATCTCCATCTTGCACACCTCGGTATTATTCTAGACGGAGATGAAGAGTTATGCAAGTTATCGGGAGGGAATAAGTTAAATTCGCGTTTATTTCAAGGGTAAGTGCAAAGACTTTTGCTAACGTCTTGTTATGGACAAACATATCGGACATCTTTCATTAGTATAATTACTTATAGGATCTCATAGGATCTCACCACTGGGATAGAGGAGGGGTTCAGTTGTCAAATTCATGGGGGCGGCCACCGCGCAATGATATCTGGCAGGATTTACAGGCATTGGCCTTTTGGGTATTGCTCATAGGGGTAGGTGCCTATATCATTTTCCCGAATTTCTTTAGTGATGTCTATGCACGCCTTACTGACCCAGCAGCACAGCTGGTTGACTCTTCTACAGGATCCTATGATCCGAATAATAATGAGGATAGTATCTATGATTCCAATACGAATATAGACAATACCTATCCTGATACATCATCAGGTTATCTGTATTCCACGGGAGATTCGAGCCTCGGCTCTCCGGCCTCGTCTCTATATCTTGGCAATGAAGTGTCTACGGGTTATTGGATACTTTTTGTAGCTGATGGAGAGTTTAAGCAGCTGGCAGTTGCCAGCGAGGCCTATACCTTTCTATTGCGCTTAATTGAAAATGATCAGTCTAGTGGCGGCAAGAAAACGGTAATTATGGTTGCTAATGGCCAGCTTCGGAAGTTTTCCGTTGCCGATGAAATCTATCAAATTGTGGTCAATATGGCTGCTATTGACACACGAGCAAAACTTGGTTAAGGGATTTCTGAGCATTAACTATAGAGGAGCTTCGCTCCAGCTGCAAAGAGAATGAGTCCGAGCAATTGCCAAGGATTCCAAGCTAGACGCTCAGCACCGAATAGACCGAGATGATCGATGATAAGAGCGGCGCCCACCTGACCAATGATAATGGCTGTTGTAGCGTTACACACTCCAATCTTGGGAATACTTAGGGCCACTAGCCCAACAATAACGACACTAAGAACTCCGCCAAGGTAAAGATACCATGGTATGGAAAGCCAGTTATATTCTAAAAATGGGACCCGAGTAATGAAGACTGCAATTAATGCCAAGACAGTTCCGATGATATGAACGACCAAGGTAGTGGCTAAAATTGAGGTTTTTTGATAGAGTTCAGAATTTAATGTGCCTTGAACCGCCATAGTGATGCCAGAGATGGCAGCGATCACAGCGGGAAGAGATAAAAATTTATTCATGAAAACCTCCTAATATAAATATTGATTGAATTGGTCAAGTTCTCCAACTTCGACAAGAAGTAGTTCGTATTTCCAATGTAGCTCAAGGGAAAAATGAAATTGTAGAAATAATTGAAAAGAGGTGGCGTCGTGGAAATTGATTACAACTTAGTCCAACGGGCCCAGATGCTACTAACGCTTGATCATCCACTTTCACAAGTGCGGGATATCTTGCTGTGCGAGGGATATCCTCAAGATCAAGTGGTTGAATTAATAGATGCTACTGAAGAAGTGCTGAATTACCTTGTGCCTCCTGAATATGATGAAAACAAAATAGGGATTGACATACTTAGGCCTGGTGAAAAAACGGAGGGAAGAAAACCCGGGGTGGATATTTTAATCGATAAACATTCGGGTAAACTGAGCTTGATGACTCCGCAATTTCAAGAAACTTGGAAGGTCGCGAACGAAGTGCGTAAGGCCATAAGACATCAAAGATCCGTTGGACGATATTACCATTAGTTTTCTTAATTAAAGGCGGGCAATGAGGCTACGCCTTTTTTTTATGTATCAGAACGTATAGGTTATAATTCACGTATAGGTTTTAAGCCGTAGATAGTGTTATTGTTTTCTGGAACTCTATAAATTATGTTATAATTTTTAATTGACGCAAGTAAAGTTATCGACGGATAGAATCAATGTTTCACTGATGGAGGTAAGAGCGGCAGATGGCAGGCTTACAAGAAAATTCATATATATATCGAGCATTTCCAGCCTTAACCCATTCCTCATTCCGCTGGTTTTGGGGAGGCCAAATCATATCACTAGTCGGAACTTGGACACAAAATATTGGGCAAGTGTGGCTGGTTTTGCAGTTGACCAATTCGCCTTTTTTACTCGGCTTGGTCTCGGCAATGCAATTCATACCGACCATGCTGTTTTCTCTTCAGGCTGGAGCTTGGATTGACCGACTACCTAAACGCAATGTCCTGATTGTGACCCAGAGTATATTCATGGTTTTAGCATTTACCTTGGCTATTTTAGTTGGCACTGGAGCTATACAATATTGGATGCTTATCACCATGGCTTTTATTCTTGGAATCGCGAATACTTTTGATATCCCGGCCCGCCAAGCTTTTATTATTGAATTAGTAGGGAGAGAGCATTTGGCTAATGGAATTGCATTGAACTCAGCAATTTTTAATGGGGCTCGCCTCATCGGTCCGGCCATTGCGGGAATTATCATGGGTTTCTGGGGGCCCATGTGGTGCTTCTTAATCAATGGATTTAGTTTTATTGGCGTGTTGGGGATTTTGATTTTCGTTCAAGCGATACCTCATGGCGAAGGAATTATGCCTAAGCATAAATCCTTAAAAGGTGATATTTTTGATGGTTTGAGCTATATAAGAAGAACTCCGCGCATTCTAGTGATCATGATAATGATGGGATTTTTGAGTGCCATCGCTATGAATTTTAATGTACTGGTACCAGTGCTTGCCAAAATTGATTTACAGGAAGAGGCTTTGGGATACGGACTTTTGATGAGCTCTTTAGGGTTTGGAGCCCTCGTTGGAGCCTTAACAGTTGCCATTAGGAGTGCCGAAGGTCCACAACCCCGTTTGCTTCTGGTAGGTGCCTTCGGCTTGGGGATTTTCAATATTATAGTTGGCTTACAGAATACATATTTCAGCAGCGCGTTGTTTCTTGTCTTCTTAGGCTGGTCAATGATCGTTTTTTCTGCTTCCGCTAATTCACTTATTCAAATAGCTGTGGATGGACCCTATCGGGGAAGAGTTATGAGTGCCTATAACCTTGTTTTTGGTGGTATGATCCCTGTAGGCAGTCTTTATGCCGGAACATTGTCGGATTTCTGGGGAGCAAAAGTAACCTTTGTCATAAGCGGAATTCTCACTTCAATATTTATGCTGGGGATAGTTTTTTTACTTAGGCATCTTCGAAAGGGTGAACATCATGAAAATAGCGGTTATGTCTGATACACATTTACGCGAGGGGAAATCTTTACCGAAGTGGGTTTGGGAGCAGATTGAAGGAGTAGATTTAATTATCCACGCAGGTGATGTGATAAACGCTGGTCTTTTAACAGATTTGGAACAGGTTGCTCCACTAGAAGCAGTACAAGGAAATTGCGATGGTTGGGAATTAGCTCACTTACCGCAGCGAAAAATAGTTACCTGCGGGGAGGTAAAAATAGGTTTGACCCATGGTGCTGTAGGATCGGGACGCACAACTACCGAAAGAGCCATAAGAAATTTTGAGCATGATCAGGTAGATCTAATTATCTTTGGTCATAGCCACGAACCTTATCTAGAAAAACACGGTCCACTACTTTTGTTTAACCCGGGATCTCCTACGGATAAAAGGCGGCAGGCTAGCTATTCGATGGGAATTATTGATATTGAGGGCAAGGAAATAATTGCTCAGCATATTTTTTCTGAATCAAGGTGAATAGATGAAGCATCGGCGAAATAAAGTCAAGCGGGAACATGGGATCATTCAAGATGCCTTGGGTTGGCTAGAAGAACTAAGCCAAAACCCGCAAATTTCCGATATAATACCTGGAGTAATACAAGTTAACCGCTCTCCAGAACGCGGAATCGTTTACAAATACGAAACACAAACGGGCTGTAAAATTCTCCTGAAAAGCAATGGGTCGATTCAAGAAGCCTTCGTTGTCACTCAGGAACCAGAATTTGTTCGTCAGTGGGTGGAAGCGCAATTCCCTTTCGATAGCAAATCGTCAAGCGATCAACAAGAGACGGCAGATGGCAAAAAGATTTCTTTAGCTAAGGAAAAACAAGGTGAGCGTAAAGTAAAGCAGCGACCAAGGAAAGAGGCGGTACCTGACAAGAGTTCCTTCAACAAGAATAACCAGCATTCGAAAAGGTCTTCTTTATCTGAAAAAAGGATCGAGAGGATATATAGGAACACTGAAGATTTCGAAGAAAATTTAGGGAGAAGAATAGATGCTAAAGCGTACCAGGCCTTAAAGGCATTGCAGAAGGATCTGAAAATGAACAAGGGTAAAAAGAATTAGTACATATGGGAGTGGGATAATTTGGAGCTACAGGGCTTGGGGTCAATTAATTTACCCATAAAAAATACCGGACTTCAACCGGGGCAGAGATTCCTTGTGGAAGTTATTCAGAAGGATCCTAGTGGGAAGGCTCAAATCCGTCTTGCAGGACAAGTGATCCCTGCCCTGCTGGAGATATCCGTCGAACCTGGAGGGAAGTTCTGGGCTTCAATCCAAAAAATTGATGAAAACGGAATTGTACTTGTTCGCGATAATAGTAATTACCCTAGTAAAGATATGCCCATAGATTCCCAAAGACTGGAGCGGTTGTATCTTGAGTTTGCTTCACCAAAGGGAAAATCTTTATCCAATTTATTAAGTGCAGTTCTAACCGATAGTAAAGGCGCTCAAGTGCCAGCAGACAGCAAGGGCACAACAGTAGTTACGGATGGCAAGGGCGCCCCGGTAGTGACCGATGGCGAGGGCACACCAGTGGTGACGGATGGCAAGGGCACACCAGTGGTGACGGATGGCAAGGGCACACCAGTGGTGACGGATGGCAAGGGTGCACCAGTGGTGACGGATGGCAAGGGTGCACCAGTAGTGACGGATGGCAAGGGCACACCAGTGGTGACGGATGGCAAGGGTGCTCCAGTGGTGACCGATGGCAAGAGCGCCCCGGTGGTGACGGATGGCAAGGGTGCACCGGTGGTCACGGATGGCAAGGGCGCCCCGGTGGTGACAGACGGTAAAGGTGCACCAGTAACGACAGACAGTAAGAGCACATCTGTGCCCATTGACGGTAAGAGTGCACCGGTGCCTATAGATGTAAAGGGTACACCGGCGGTTATCGATGGGAAGGGTCTGCCAAGCAATGCAGGCATTCAAGAGGCTTCTAATGACGAGCTATTCAATCTTTCTGGAAAAGAAATGATAGCCTCTTTTATAAATAATAATGTTCCCCAGTGGTCGAATCTTGGCACAGATGGCTTTCTGCAGCTTTTTATGCTATTTAAGGGTTTGGGCTTAGATTATGAACGGAGACTTAAAAATATTGAGACCATGAAAGACGGGGATGTCCAGAATTTACAAATAGAGCTAAAAAAGAGCCTTAAGGGTATCATACTTTCATTGTTAAATAGTAGTGAGTCTACCGGAAATGAGAAATCCCTCTTTTCCAGTCTTCTGGAGCGCTTAACAGGTCAGCAAATCCTCTTGCAAGCAGGTAACCCTGACGCACCTTTTTATCTTATGGAAATACCTCTGCAATCAGAGGGGGAGCTATATACTCAGACTCTAGCCTTTAAAGCTTCGCGGAAGGGCAAAAAAATAGACCTCGATCATTGCCGTTTAGCCCTTCATGCCGAAACCCCTACCTTAGGTGAGCTTGGGCTAGAAGGATGGCTGTATGAAGGCCAATTGACACTTAAGCTTTTAAGCGAAAAACACGAAAAGCTACAGACTTTAATTGAGGAAAATTACGAGCCGACCCGTACCATTTTTCACCAAATGGGAATTACCCTTCACCCCATCGGTGTAGGGCAGCTCAAGACTGCGGAAGAATTCCATCGCTTTCTAAAAGGAGAATTGCGTGAAGGGGTGAACTATCAGGTATGAAAGAAAAAGCCGCTGCCCTGGCTTATGACCATGTTGGAGCCCCAAAAGTCGTAGCGAAAGGCTCCGGGGAAGTAGCTCGCAAAATTATTGAGCAAGCCATTGAATATGGAATACCCATTCAAAAAGATGAGATTTTAATTGAGACCCTTATGAAAGTGGAGTATGGGGAAGAGATACCACCTCAGCTCTATCAAGTTGTAGCTGAGCTCTTAGCTTTTATCTACCGTCTTGACAAGCTGGCCATGAAATCAGCAGCCCAGAAGGTTAATAGCAATGCTCCCATAGGTGAAGTATAAGTATATAAAGGCGTTCAAACATTACCAACTGTTTGAACGCCTTTATATATGCGATGAATTGCTTGAAAGTAGATCTAAGCATCAACTGTGTTTTTTTTAAGATTCAATTGACGCCTAGCTAAGACTGTAGCCACCTGCTCATTGTCCCCTAATTGAAAACCGGCGAGACGCCACTCGCGGAATGTTTGCCAGAACTGTTGTTCAGAAATGCGACGGGTATATCGCTCGGATTCATCATCGTAAGGCCAGAAAACATCTACCCAAAGCGTCCCTTTATTGGTAAGTACAAGAACGAAATGATTCAATTCTTGGCTTGGAGACTCGGTGTTTTTCATAAGGATATGGGATCTGCCGCTCGGGAAGTCTGTTTTTAAATAAACGAACTTCATCTGGATCCTCCTTTAGCACACACATTTAGGTTGGAACACTATAATTATAGCACTTTAGATGTTAAAAAACGACGACTTGTAGGAATATTCATTCTTCATTTATAGGAAAGGAAAAACCGAAGGTAAGACTTATACAATAGTTTATGTTGAGAGAGTGTAAAAGTGAATCGTGAACTAACAGGAGAAGGGCATAAATATTAGATCAAATTTGGCACTGGTGCAAAATTTGACATGAACAACTCTTCAGGAAGCTTGCCCCATTGAAGATTGAATGGAAGAGGAAAGATTAGGACAGAATAAAAATCGATTAAAAATTTTCTGAGGAGGTACCATTATGCTTACAATCGTTCATACCTTTGAATCGCCCGATCGTGATCGGTTATTATCTGATATTCGAAACGGATTAGATGACCTAGATCAAATCGGAGGGTTTAAGTACGCTAGTATTAATGAGCAAACGAATACGAATGAGATTATGGTTATGACGAAATGGGACAATGTAAATGCTTACGAAAATTGGGCATCGACCATAGGTGAAAACAAAGCCTTTAAACAAGCTACACCACAAATGTTTGATGTGATTGACGAAAAATTCTAAGTGATTAGGATGCCAAAAGGTAGATAGCGATGTAAGAAAAGGAGATGATCTAGGCTCCTTTTTCTTGGTGATGAATTATTTAAAAATTTCAAATATTATGATGATTATTACTATAGAATTGTGTATACTATAGATGAGTTTAATCTAAAAAATAAATGGGGGTGTCAAGGTTGAGGTTAGCCTTAGAAGTTAATCCGGTCAAGGAATGTCAAAGCTGTGCACGGCGTGATGAACGGGAAGTTTCAGCTCATATCCTCTCGTACCAAATCGCACATCAACTTCTTTCACGGGTACAGGGACATATTCAAGTAGATGGTAATTTTCTAATTCTTGATCTCGAAGGGCATGCCCCCCTCTATTTTGACTTGAGCCAGGGTTCCGTTCGGGTTAAAAACTTAAATAATCCTTTGGAGCAGCGCTATGATCGAGAAAAAGCTGTCGATGAATTAGCAAGCAAGATTATGGAAGAGGCTCAGATCAATCCTAGCGATGGGGTTACCATTGATCCCGTAACAAATTTACTTGTGAAGCTGATCGAAATATACCATGCTCGGTGCTGTCTTCATATCGCATCGGTTCAAGTCCAAGGTGAAAATACGATTTGGGAAATTAAGCTAAATGATGATGGGCGCAGTGGCTGGATTCAAAGTAATCGAATCTTGAGAAATAGTTTTGGGGAAGAAATAAACATTGATAATTGGCAACATTTACGACCAGAAAAATTAGCGATGTATGTGTTTGGCTTTTTTGGATTTTGTAGCCATTACCCCAGCCCAATGAAACAGACGCATTATCATTAGAGGTTAGCAAAGTATAAAGCAGAATTCTTTATATCACTATAAAAACAAACAAGAAGCAGGTTTTAACGGCTTCTTGTTTGTTTTTATAGTGTTTAGTTTTATCAGCTTAGCGTACAGTTGCCTGCTCGGTCTTTGCTAGCATAACAAGAAATTGTTTAAAGGCAGATTCAAGATTTGGGTTGGGGATGCCCTGGAGGAACATAGTTTGGTTCAAAATAACCCGACCAGGATGAAGGCCGGTGACTTCTATTTGAACATTGGTAATATCTAAAGTCGTGAGTTCGTCATCGATAAGAAGTTCGAAGGATTTAGCTTCAGGGAAAGTGGCTTCTAATAAAACTGTTTCTGTAGGACGAATCGGAAGCTCATCTATCATAGAGGAGATAGCAGGGATTTCTTCTATGCCTTCCATGTCTATCCCCAAAAGATCATTTTTCGTGTCAAGTTTATTAGCTAGGGGAAGAGAGTCTTCCACCTTAGGAAGCGATGAAATATCTTTGGGGTTAACGGGGTTATGTTTGGGAACGCTTTCAGCCGTAATAACGGTAGTTTCAGAACTAGGTAAAGTATGCAGGTCTCCCAAGACAAAGGAAGCTTCCAAGAGAAGCTGTTGCATCACGGCAAAATTTGTATTCCAATTGAGTTGGATAGGTGTTTTTTCTACTTCTCCCTCAGAAGACATCGTTACTATAGAATAAATCCCCCCTTTGGCTAAAAAGGGTCTCTCAGCGCAACCACTAAGTAAAAAAAGTAAAAGAATGATACACATCCAAAAAGAAATCTTACGGAGCTTATTCAAGGTTTGTTCCTCCCAGAAGCATTATGTAGAATCAACTGCATTAATTCGCTCTTTCTTAGCCAATCCCTTCTTTTAGCATCTTACATTGATTACCTTCGAAATTATGTGTAAAATGACTTCAGAAAGGGGCTTATTATGATTGCTAAGAAGATAGTGGTTATGGATATCGAAACCACTGGATTAGATATATATAGAGATGAGATTATTGAATTTGCCGCCTTTAGTATAGTCGAGGGGAAGGATCCCGAGATATTTAGTGTTTTAGTTTCTCCGAAAGAGCCAGTTCCTGAACGTATTTTGCGACTAACAGGGATAAGCTTAGATGAACTAAAACAAGCCCAACCCTTAGAGTTTTATCATGATATAATACTGAAATATTTTCAGGATGCTATTATTGTAGGTCATAATGTCAATTTCGATTTAGGTTTTGTTGAGCGTGTGTTAAATATTCATTTTGAAAACCCAATCTGGGATACCCTAGAGCTTGCTCGAGTCTTTTTTCCCAATTTGAATAGCTATCGATTGGCTGATCTCGTGAAAAAGCTTGACTTAGAACCCCTAGAAAAAGCACATCGGGCCATGTCTGATGCGCAAGCTACTTGGAACCTCTTAAAGAAATGCTGGGAAAAAGGGATGACCTTAGATTCAGGTTTCTATCAAAGAGCACTCCCTTTAGCGGTAGGTTCTAAAGCTAGTGGCTTTCTCAAAGAATTAGAAAAGACCATTAGGAAAGAGTTCCCAGATCGATTAATCCGAACGGATTTAGTCCTATACGATCAGGATTTAGGGCTTTTTGAACCACAGGAGGAGGAAGTCTCGGTTCCTGAGGATATTGACTGGATCAATCAGTGTTTTACTCCGGGGGGAATCCTGGAGCAAAATTTGCAGGGTTACGAAAGTCGCCCAGGGCAGCTGCAGATGGCTAAAGCGGTTGCTAAGGCTTTAGCTACCTCTACCCATTGTGTTGCAGAGGCAGGTACCGGTACCGGTAAATCCTATGCTTATCTAATCCCAAGTCTTTGGTGGGCTCGTAAGACAAATAAGAAGGTTGTGGTAGCGACCCATACCATCCCCTTACAGGAGCAACTTTATAAAAAGGATCTGCCCATCCTTGCGCAAATCTTGCCGTTCTCTTTTCATGGAGTTTTATTAAAGGGAAAAGGGAATTATCTTTGTTTAAAACGGTGGCTCACCCTACAGAGCCACTTTACAGAGTTTGACTATGGAGAAAGACTAGCTCTGCTCAGTGTCATGATGTGGCTCAGGGAGACGAGCACTGGAGACTGGCAAGAGGTTTCCCAAATACCCAGTCTGGTAAGACTATGGGGAAATTTGAACGCGGAAGAGGAAAGCTGCGTTCCGGGTAAATGCCCTCAGGCTAACCGTTGTTATATGCTTTACGCACGCAAACGTGCTGAAGAAGCTGACCTCATTATTGTCAATCATTCTTTGCTTTTTTCGGATATAAAAACGGAGAACAACATATTACCGGAATTTCATGAACTGGTAATTGATGAAGCACATCATCTTCACCAGTCGGCCTTAGAGCAATTAGGAAATGAGATGAGCCTAGAGCAGATTTCCAAAGTCCTGAATCTTCTGAGTCGCTCAATGGCAGGCAGCTTTTACGGAAATGTGAAGGCACGTGCTCAATTATGGGAACGCATTTTATCCGAATCACTTTGGAATCGTTTTCGAGGGCACTTAGAAAGATTGCCTGAAGCCTGTGATGAACTCTTTCAGCAGACTGAGGAAGTCTTCGCCAGCTTCGAACAAATTTTAGGCAATGAACTCTCTTACCGATTAACGGCGCACAGTCAAAGTGAAAACTGGTGGCCGACAATCTCTGTGCAAATTGAGAATTTACAAGGACGCCTCAAGGCAATCGTCGATCTGTTAAGGGCAATGTATAATCTACTAGAGCCCTTGGATGATGAAGATGCCGCATCGCTTGCTTATGAAATTTCGGGGCGGATCCGTAACCTTGAAGAGGTTCGGGACTGCTTCAACCTTGCCATGCAGGTCGATCATACTACTCGTGTAAGTTGGTTGGAACGTAATAATCGTTTGTTTTTGAAAACCTCACCAGTTGATGTGAGTATCCTGCTTAAAGAGAAGCTTTTCAGCCCCCTCAATAGTGCAATATTGACCTCAGCAACCTTAAGTATTGCTAACTCCTTTGAACATTTTTTACAAGAAAATGGCTTAGCTAAGGATACCTCTACTTTGATCGTGGATTCTCCCTTTGACTACGAACGGCAGATGCAGTTCATCGTAGTTAAAGATCTCATTGATACGAATCATAGTAATCTGTTTGACTCAGAGAAGATCGCTCATTTTATTTCTGAAGTGACAGAGCGTATGCAAGGTAGGACCTTGGTGCTTTTTACCTCTCATCACTTTTTGCGTGAGATCCACCTACCTTTAAGTCGGTATTTAGGCGATTCAGGAATTGAATTATTGGCTCAAGGGATTGATGGGGGACGCCACGCACTTCTTGATGCCTTTCTCAACAATCCCAAGAGCGTTTTATTGGGAGCGAATAGCTTTTGGGAGGGTATCGATATTCCTGGAGATAAGCTATCCTGTGTCATTCTTATCAAGCTTCCCTTTGGACCACCTAATCGCCCCTTGATAGCGGCTCGCTCCGAATTTATGGAGGCTCACGGAAAAAATGCCTTTTATGAATTTCTTCTACCCGAAGCTGTACTTCGCTTTAAGCAGGGATTTGGTCGTTTGATACGCTCCAAATCAGATCGGGGACTTGTGATTCTCTGTGACAATAGGGTTATTGAGAAACGTTATGGCAGGATATTCTTGAATTCCTTACCTGTCAAAACCCATATCCGATGCAGCGAAACGCAAATTTTTGACCATATTGATAGCTGGCTTGACGAAATACGCTAAAAGGAACTGCTTTAATAAAATGAGGAAAGATGTTAAACTATAGCATATGCTGGGAGCCAAGCTTTTGTAGACATTCGAGGGATATACATGAAAAACTACAGTTCTCCCACCAGATGGAGATACTTATGTTGCAGATTAGTTTGGGTAAGAATATGTTGGGAGAGTGAAGAATCGTGAATACTAAGCCTATTAAGGTGGATATGATTCCGAGCCTATTTACCTTAGGAAATTTGTTTTTTGGGTTTTTAGCAATTATTTGGACGATGGATGGAGATTATCAGGTGGCAGCCGGACTTATCATATTGTCAGTGCTTATGGACAGTATGGACGGTAAAGTTGCCCGTAGATTATCAGTTAGTACGGAGTTTGGCAAAGAACTCGATTCTTTATGTGATGTGGTTTCATTTGGTGTTGCTCCGGCGATTTTAACCTATAAGGTATTGTTGGAGGGGCATATGGGATTTTGGGGTGTGCTTTTGGCTGCAGTTTTTGCTTTGTGTGGAGCGGTACGTTTGGCGAGGTTTAATGTCTTGAATATAACTACTCATTTTTTAGGAGTGCCTATCACCTTTGCCGGGGGGATCATGGCCTTACTTGTGCTTTTTTATCAAAGTCTGCCGTGGATCATTTACCCTATTGCCATGGCGCTACTGGCTTTTCTGATGGTGTCGTCCTTCAAAGTGCCGAAACTGGGAAAATAAACTACGAATTAGTAGATCGTAGAGACCGGGTGTGGAGATTAAATTTTCTCTGCACCCTTTTCTGTTTTTCACCCATTGCCGGAGCTTCGCATATAGTATGGCACGGAAACAGTTGCATGGAGGGGAAAACATGGATAATCAACAAGTAAATTGGACAAATGTAGGCTTAAGAATGGTTCAAGGATTAACTACGGTTATCGATGCCATTCGTCAGTTAGATGCTCAAGAGGCCTCTTTAGTAATGAAACTTCTTGGGAAAACATGTACGAAAACAATGAAAGACGGGGTAGGTCATCAATTTGGGATTGCTCTAGTGGAAACCAGCGCTCAATTAGCCATGAAAGATAAACTTGTGGTTGAAGACGTCCTCAGGATCATCAGCTCTATTATTGGACGTTTATACTTTACGGCAAGCAGCGAGGAAGAAAAGCAATTAGTTGCCCAACTGGAAGAAGCAGTGAAAAATTACCAGATTATTTAAGTCCCATCACGTGATTATGTGCATAAGCTAATGTTAGTAAACTAGGAAAGAGGTGATCTGAATGAAGGTTTATTATGTGCGTCTGCCTGAGTTCGTACTCAGCTTTCTCCGTAAAGTATTCAATTAAGATTTGCTAACTTGTATCACATAAAAAAATACTTAAAACATGACATGAATTCACTCGCTTGTCTATAAATATAGAGTAAAAGACAAGCGAGGAGTGAGGAAATGGCTCGTAGCCGTTATGTCATGGTCATGGCAATTACTTTGATGTGTTTGATAGGAATTGTTTCTTGGAAATCACCACAAGCTGTAATGGTCGCCCTAACAGAACCACAGTATGCAGATTCCCCACGGGTAGCGGTTCAGCGGTTCTGGGGCTATCTTGACACAAGGCAGCTTGAACTTGCAGAACAACTAGTCTTAGCTAAGGACTTAAATCCGTTCGGTCAACAGGAAGTTGAGCTTTGGAAGAAACAAGTCACAAATAATCCCTTAATCAGCCTCAAGAAGTTGGAATTTGCCAACTCCTTAGATCCCAATATCGTTATGGTGAGTGTAGAATGGTCTTCTCCTGTGAAGGATAAAATCCTTGAAACTTACCTTATGGAGACCCGATCCACAGCAGAAGGGTGGAAAATCATTCAGATTCAGAAAGTCAACGCTCAATCATTAGCTAGAGTTCAATGAATCAAACGCGCTCAAGGCGCGTTTTTGCTTTATCAAAGTATATTTTTTTGAGCAAAGGTTTAGACTGAGAGATAAGACCTCAAGTGTTCCTAAAAGCACACCAAGAAGTGCTCTAGGTCACAACATGGTCTCTAGTTTTTTGGTAGAGTTAATGCATAATCGTTAAGGAGGACAAATAAATGGCTGATATGAAGAAGGAAAATATTGAATTGGATTGCGATCATTGTGGAACAACCAGCGAGCTTACTCCCGTAATAACATATGTACACCAAGGGGAGGAAAAGCACGTCTGTGTTCATTGTCTCCCGGCGTTAATTCATGGTTAAAGGATATCGAGGTGTTTGAGATGAAATTTACATTAGAAATGAAGCTTAAGGATATTATGGCAGCGAACCCCAAAACAGTTGAAGCAATGCAAGAACTTGGTTTGCACTGTTTGGGATGTCCTTTCTCAGTGAATGAGACTTTGCTCAATGCTGCGCAGATGCATAAACTAGATCCCGAGGAGCTGCTGGCAGCTGTCAACTCTGTGGAGCAAGGTGAAATGTCTGAAGAGGCAAAAGCCAAGGCTCAGCCTAAGGGTGCTATATTGCAGATGGATAAAAAGACGTATGCCATAGCGCCACATATTCCAGCAGGAGTTGCTACACCCGAGATATTACGTAAAATTGCCGATGTAGCGGAGAAATACAACGCTGCAGCTATTAAAGTGACTTCCGCACAGCGGATTGCGATAGTGGGACTTGATCCGGCGGACATCGCTAATGCCTGGGATGATTTGGGTATGGACCCTGGACATGCTGTAGGAATGTGTGTGCGTAGTGTCAAGGTATGTCCGGGAATGACCTTCTGCAAACGAGGCTTACAAGAGACCTTGGGTGTTGGCATGGAAATCGACAAACGTTACCATGGTATGTCTTTACCTGCTAAATTTAAAATTGGTATTGCAGGTTGCCCCAATAAATGCACGGACTCCATGAACGTGGACTTGGGTATCATGGGTACCAGTAAAGGTTACCATGTCTATGTAGGCGGTAATGGCGGGGTGAAGCCACGTCGCGGAGATTTGTTAGTGGAAAATCTTCAAGCAGATGACCTGATACCGGTTATGGATGCAGTGGTTGAATACTTTAAAGAGCATGCTAAGCCTCAAGAGAGATTAGGTAGAATGATCGATCGTCTGGGCTTAGAGGAATTGCAAGAGACTGCTAAGAGAGTAGTTAATGCTTGATTTCAAAAATTTAGAAAATAAATTAAGGAATTAGATTAAAAAAATATTTAGGGGGCGTATCAAGTGATACGCCCCCTATGTTAATATAGGTGTTGTATTAGTCAAGATGAATGGAATCGGTTGGGCATCCATCCGCTGCTTCTTGAGCGGACTCTTCAAGTTCGCTGGGAACTGGGTTGACATAGGCTTCGGCAAGTCCCTCATCATTCATTCGGAAAACCTCGGGGCAAACAGATGCGCAAGCGCCACAGCCGATGCAAGTTTCATCAACAGATGCAGTCATGTTAATAAGACCTCCTTTGCTAAACTCCTAACTCAATGTTCCCTTATTTTGGAGTTGTTATGCATTTCTTGAATGGGACAAAGTGGTCGTGTCAACAAATTAAGATAAAGTAGAAATAGGAGGAGTATTGTGGACGTCAAATTTAGCCTTCGCAAAGCTACCCATGAGGATTTGGGGCGAATCAATGAAATATACAATTGGGCAGTGCTGAACACAGTTGCAACTTTTGACCTCGAAGAACGTACCCTGGAGAGAAGTGAACCCTGGTTTGCATCGCATTTGGATCCTTATTACCCACTATTCGTGGTGGAAAACCAGAGTGGGGTCACAGGATGGGGGAGTCTATCGCCATTTCGTACCAAACCGGCTTATAAAGAAAGTGGCGAGTTTTCTATTTACATAGCACCTGAATGGTTGGGTAAGTCCATGGGAGATGCCCTCTTAAAAGCGCTTTGCGAAGAGGCGGGAAAATTAGGATACCATACCTTATTGGGTTTGATTACAGCGAGCAATGAGAAAAGTCTCAACTTAGCTGTAAAGCATGGTTTTTACGAAGTGGGTAGGTATCGAGAAGTCGGGAAAAAGTTCGGACAATATTTGGATGTCATCACCATGCAGAGAATTCTTGCTTAAGCTATGGTTATTTCTGAAAATGAGCACTATTTTTTAAGTGGATTTTCTGCCGGATTCGCGGAGATAAACCATTAATTAACCAAACTGGAGAAATATGTAATTATTTAACGATACTTTAATATCCATATATATCCATTTATCCCCCTAGTTGCGGGCTTTCTAAAAAATAAGATTATTCTGGCGTTTACTTATTTTTTACGATTTCGACATCTCGCCTGAAGTATAATAGGTTTACCGGCAAGAAGACAAGAGAGAATTGACAGTATAGAGAGATAAAAGTCCGGAAAATATCACAAGGCGGGATGATAAGAGAAATGGGAAAGAAAGTTAAAATTGTTGTTGCTGATGACAATCGGCACCTGTGCCAAATGCTACAAGATTATATTCAGGGCCAGGATGACCTCGAGGTGGTAGGTGTGGCGTACAATGGAGTCGAAGCATGGGATCTCGTTCAATCTCAAGAACCAGATCTTATCATAATCGACTTGGTTATGCCTAGCTTGGACGGTTTGGGTGTTTTAGAGAGAATCAATGGACGAACTGCAGCTTCACGTCCTAAGGTGATTATGCTTACGGCATTTGGTCAAGAATCCCTTACCCATCAAGCCATGGTTTTAGGAGTGGATTACTTCATTCTGAAACCTTTTGATTTGGAAATACTAGCAAAAAGAATCCGCAGCTTAACCCAGAACTGTGCTCCTTCTTCTGCTCCTATGACTTCCTCTATAAGTTCTGTGACCAATGCTGGTAGCGGTGTCAATTTAGGAGCTGAAGTTACCAATATGATGCATCAAATCGGGATACCTGCTCATGTAAAGGGCTATCAGTACATAAGAGATGCGATACTTATGGTTGTGGAAGATGTCTCCTTATTGGGTGCCGTGACTAAAGAACTTTATCCGGCTATTGCCAAAAAATATGATACGGCTCCCAGTCGAGTAGAACGGGGCATACGTCATGCCATCGAATTAGCTTGGGAGCGGGGTCACACGGAAACCTTAAAACGTATCTTTGGCTATTCCATGAATATCGAACGGCAAAAGCCCACGAATTCTGAATTTGTTGCTTTATTAGCCGATAAATTAAGAGTAATGAGTAAGGTTAGCTAAAGTACAGCTATTAAGGGCTACACCTCGTTTGCCGGATGTTCGAATATCAGAACAGCTACGTTTATTTAGATAAATGTACATAAGAATTTCCGAACGACAATAGCAGACTGTTGGATTAGTGCGCGATGAACCGCAAGCACTGTTCTGTGAGGGGCGAGTAATCGCCCCTATTCTACATTTTAGTTCATAAACCCTGTATTCAATATTAAAACACGAATTTTGTCGGATGAGTCTCTCTTCCTTAGATGTTTATCCTGATCTTATTAGTTTTACCAATAATAGTCAGAACCTTCGTGAAATAGTAAATTGACAAAGTTGGTTCTGATTGATAAAATTGATTCGCATCTCTGTTTATATAATGGCTTTCATATGGACTTTCATATGAGAATTAGGACGCATTTTTTGCGTCTAAATTTGCTTTAATGACGGGGACAGGTTTTTAATAAGAGTGAGGGGTTATTGACATATGCTAAAGTACATTATTAAACGAATTTTTCTAGCAGTAATGACAATTTTCGTGGTTGCGACCATAACTTTTTTTCTTATGAACATGGTGCCCGGTGGTCCATTTGTTGCAGAAAAGTCCATTAGTGCACAAGCACAGGCTGCCCTACATGAGAAATTTGGGCTGGATAAACCATTGATTGTGCAATACAAAAACTACATGCTAAGTGCTGCTCAGGGCGACTTTGGCTTGAGTTTAAAACAGCGTGGCCGTACGGTTAGCGATATCATAATCAGCAAATTTCCGGTTTCAGCCAAACTGGGTGGTATCGCAGTACTTCTGGCATTATCGCTGGGGATTCCTCTGGGGAGTATAGCTGCACTCAACCGCGGTAAATGGCTCGATGATGTGATCATCGTCATCGCTACCTGCGGCATAGCCTTTCCCAGCTTTGTTATCTGTACGGTGGGCATGTATGTGTTCGGCGTCTACCTAGGGGTATTGCCGACCATGGGTCTCACGACACCTGCTCATTATGTTCTTCCTGTCTTTGCACTTTCTTTCTATCCTACAGCCTATATTACTCGACTAATGCGCTCGTCGATGCTCGATGTGATTGGTCAGGACTATATGCGAACGGCCCGTGCCAAGGGTCTTTCTCAGATGGCCAGTCTGTTCAAGCACGCACTGCGCAATGCGATCCTGCCTGTAATCACTTATGTGGGCCCTATGCTGGCCTTCACCCTGACCGGGAGTTTCATCGTGGAGAAGATTTTCGTCATTCCCGGTTTAGGTGGTCAGTTCGTCAGCTCCATCGTCAATCGTGATTATACAGTTATTATGGGTACCACAATATTCCTGGCAACGCTGGTTATCACCATAAATGCCTTGATCGATATCCTTTATAAATTTATTGATCCCCGTATTCAACTTAAATAAGGAGGGCAGAAAATGACAGAAAAAAATCCGCTTAGCTTGCAATTAAAGGTTGAAGATTTTCTGCCTGCAACTGATGCAGAAAAGCAAAGTCTCACTCAAATGCGTCCTGGAGTCAGCTTTTGGAAGGATGCCATGCGGCGACTCAGGAAAAACAAGGTGGCAATGATAAGTCTTACGGTTATTCTGATCGTTATGTTCTTTTCTTTTATCGTGCCAAACTTCTATCCCTATCAATATGAACTGCAGATCAAAGGTTCCGAGTACCTCAAACCCATGACCTACTCCACCCAGGAACAGCTTCGTATTGATGCCGGAGAAAAGGTGTTTCCGCATATTCTGGGAACAGATAATCTGGGCCGCGATTATGCTGTCCGCGTGATGGTGGGCAGCCGCATCTCCTTAATGGTTGGTTTAATTGCTTCCGCTATCATACTTCTTATTGGCTCAACTTACGGCGCCGTGTCGGGATACTTTGGCGGCTGGGTAGATCTCGTCATGATGCGTATTGTCGATATCATCTATACTGTGCCTGATATTCTTTTGATCGTGCTGATTTCCTTTGCGATCAGGGATCCTTTGGCCATCTTGGCTGCCAAGCCCGGCTTTGGGTGGATTCAAACGGTGGGTCCTAATTTAATTAGTATTTTCTTGGTATTTGCCCTGTTGTATTGGGTGGGTATGGCCCGGATTGTTCGCAGCCAGGTCTTGGCCCTTAAACAGAATGAATATGTGACGGCAGCCAGAGCTTTAGGTGCCGGTACTGGGCGTATTATCCGTAAGCATCTGCTGACCAACACTATCGGTACGTTGATTGTTACCACGACTTTGCAAATTCCTTCTTCGATTTTCACGGAGAGTTTTTTGAGCTTCCTTGGTTTAGGAGTTGCTGTTCCATTGCCTTCTTTAGGTTCGCTGGCCAGTGATGCCCTTAACGGTCTGAACAGTTATCCTTATCTGTTGATGGCGCCGGCTTTGCTAATCAGCCTCATTATTCTCAGTTTTAACCTATTAGGTGATGGTCTGCGGGATGCATTCGACCCCAAGATGAAGAGTTGAGGAAGGAGAAACATAATGAACGAGTACTTGGTTGAAATCCGCAACGAGAGGCTCTCCTTCTTTACCCCGGCAGGTGAGGTAAAGGCACTCAATGATGTGTCCTTGCATGTCCGTGAAGGCGAAGTGTTGGGTATAGTGGGGGAGAGCGGTTCCGGAAAATCAGTTACCTCTTATAGTCTCATGGGACTGACGGCTCATCCTGGCCGACTCATCGGTGGGGATATCTATTTTAACGGACATCATATCAATAAGATGTCGGAACGAGAGTTGCGTGAAATCAGAGGTAACGAAGTTTCGATTATCTTTCAGGATCCCATGACTAGCCTCAATCCGGTCTTTACTGTCGGCAACCAGATCCGCGAGGTTATTCTTATGCATACCAACAAAAGCAGGAAAGAGGCCAACGAGCGTGCCCGGGAACTTTTACAGTTAGTAGGCATTAACGAACCGGAAAAACGCTTAAAACAATATCCTCATGAGTTGTCCGGTGGTATGCGCCAGCGGGTGATGATTGCTATTGCTTTGGCCTGCGAGCCTAAGCTACTGATAGCCGACGAGCCGACGACTGCTTTGGATGTAACGATTCAGGCTCAGATCATAGAACTGATGATGAATCTGCGGGAAAAGATGGGGATGTCCATTATTTTGATTACCCACGACTTGGGTGTTGTGGCCGGGATGTGCGACCGCATTGCCGTTATGTATGCCGGCAAGGTGATCGAGTCCGGGACCGCAGATGAAATCTTCTATCAACCATCCCACGAATATACCAAAGGCTTGCTACTGAGCGTACCAAATATTAATGATCGGGAACACAAGCAATTGGTGCCGATTGAAGGTTTACCAGTGGACATGCTCAATCCTCCAGCGGGTTGTCCCTTTGCTCCCCGCTGTCGTTCATGTATGAAAATCTGTTTGAGCACTATGCCGAGCTATACCAAGCTTAGTGAGGAGCATTACAGTGCATGTTGGCTGCTGGACAAAGCGAAATTTGAAGGACAGTCGGAGGTTCAGCATGATTGAAAATAATAAATTACTGGAAATACAGCATTTAAAACAATATTTTCCGGTTAAGAGCGAACAATTTTTCGAGAAAAAAGTTGTCAAAGCGGTGGATGATGTATCCTTCCATATTAATAAAGGTGAGACCTTGGGTCTTGTGGGTGAGTCAGGATGTGGGAAGACGACGACCGGACGAACTTTGCTGCGACTTCATGAACCTACTGGGGGTAAAATCTTCTACGATGGAAAAGACATCACACATGTTAACATGCTGCCCTATCGTCGGAAGATGCAGATTGTGTTTCAGGATCCTTATGCAAGTCTTAATCCTCGCATGACTGTGGGGGACATAGTGGGTGAGGCCATTGATATTCATCATTTGGCAGCTAATGCCCAGGAACGCCGGGAACGTATTGTAGAGCTTTTAAGCTTAGTGGGTCTGAATACAGAGCATGCCAACCGCTATCCCCATGAATTCTCCGGCGGGCAGCGCCAAAGGGTGGGCATCGCCCGTGCTCTAGCTGTAAGCCCTGAGTTTATCGTTTGTGACGAGCCTATTTCTGCACTGGATGTATCGATTCAGGCTCAGGTAGTCAATATGTTTGAAGAACTTCAGCAGCGTATGGGACTGACATATCTGTTTATTTCCCATAATTTGAGCGTAGTGAAGCATATATCCAATCGCATCGGCGTTATGTATCTGGGTAAGCTGGTGGAGCTGGCTGACAACTATGAACTAACCTTTCACAGTGTTCATCCTTATACCCGCAGTTTGATATCAGCCATCCCTATAGCTGACCCCAAAGTTTCACGCAGCACGAAACGCATAGTGCTTGAGGGCGATGTCCCTAGCCCCGTGAATCCTCCATCCGGCTGCCGTTTTCGTACCCGGTGTTTTTATGCGGACGAACAGTGTGCCGTAGAGGAACCCGTGTGGAAAGAGGTCTCTGCCGGTCACTTTGCCGCCTGTCATCATTTGGATCGGGTTCAATGATCCATTCCTATAATTATTTGCCGTGCAATTATCGCGGTGAATGATAAATAACTAGAAGTAAAAGGAGGAAAAGAATGTATGAAAAAAAAGACTACCCTACTGTTGGTCATCACCATGATCCTATCCCTTACGATTACCGCTTGCGGTAAAACATCCACTCCTGCGTCAACTGACGCGAACAAGAAACCCAAACAACTTGTAGCCCAGATTGGTCCCAATCCCGAGACCCTCGACCCTGCTTTGAACAGTGCCGTGGACGGTGGCAACATGCTCCTATTTGCCTTTGATTGTCTGCTCAATGTGGACAAAGACAACAAGATCATTCCTGGTGCCGCTGAGAAGTGGGAGACCAGTGCAGATGGTCTGACTTGGACCTTCCATCTACGTGAAGGACTGAAGTGGTCTGACGGATCACCACTGACAGCCAAGGACTTTGTGTACAGTTGGAAACGGGTGGCAGATCCTGCTACAGCTGCGCCCTACGGTCAAACCATGCTTGGTATGGTGAAAGGGTTTAATGAAGCTGCTGCCGGCAATCCTGATGCCCTAGCCGTTTCTGCACCTGATGACAAGACTTTCGTTGTTGAACTGTCCAATCCTACCGCTTATTTCGATAGCCTAGCTGCTTTCGCAGCTTTGAGCCCTGTACAACAGGCTACTATTGAAGCTAATGGAGATGCTTGGGCGACAAAACCCGAGAGCTATATCGGCAACGGACCCTTCTATATCAGTGAATGGGTACCCAGCTCATATATTCTGTTTACTAAAAACCCACATTACCGCGATGCGGCTTCGATTAAACTGGATTCCATCAAGCTACTCCTCATCGAGGATTCAAATGCTGCTTACGCCGCTTATAAAACTGGCGAAGCTATGATGATTAAGGATGTGCCGACTGCAGAGATTCCCTCTTTGCAGGGCAACAGCGAATTCTATATCGACCCACTGCTTGGCACCTATTATCTTGACTTAAACAATACCTTGAAGCAATTCTCAGATCCCCGTGTCCGTATGGCTCTGAGCTTGGCTATCGACCGCAAATACGTGGCTGGAACTCTGATGCAAGGTACTTATACCGCTGCCTCTAATTTCATCGGCACAGGCGTAGCTGACTGGGATGGCAGCAGCTTCATGAACAATGCCAACGGCGGTAAGCCATATATTAATGTTGACGATCACGAAGGCAACCTTGCCAAAGCTAAGGCGCTTCTGGCTGAGGCCGGTTATCCTGAAGGTAAAGGCTTCCCAGCTATTACGTACTCCCTCAACGATGCTGGTTATCACAAAGTAGTTGCCCAATACATTCAACAAGCATGGAAAGAATTAGGACTTACTGTGAATGTTGAAGTAGTAGAGTGGGCCAGCTTCACTCCGCAACGCCGTGCAGGTGATTATCAAACTAGCCGCGATGGTTGGCTGTTTGATTACAATGATGCTTCCAATATGTTGGATCTGATGTACAGCACCAATGGCAACAACAATGCTAAGTATAAAAACCCTCAGTATGATGCTTTGATGGATAAAGCTGCTGCAGAAGTCGATCCGAAGACACGTTCCGGATATCTGCATCAGGCGGAAGATCTGTTAATGGCTGATGCTGCTATCGTACCTGTCGCTTATTACAACCAGTTCTATCTACAGAGCCCCAAAATCACAGGCTCCTGGCACTCTCCTTACGGCTACTGGTACTTCCAGTACGCTGACATCGTGGAATAAAAACTCCGACTCTAATCACATGACTAAGGGCATGGGCCGCCGACTATCGGCGGCTCTTGCTACTAGCTGAAGACAAAACGGAATCTTGTGGGCAGTGAGGATTGTCTAACCAAATTGTTCGTAACCTTGAATTAAATCTGGTAAAAATGGAGGATGGATTAAGATATGGGAAAGCTCATCATTATCGAAGGCGGAGATGGGAGCGGAAAAGCTACCCAAACGAGAAAACTTTGGGATCGCTTCACTCAGGAAGGCCTGCAAGCGATGAAGGTAGAGTTTCCTAATTATGCAAGCCCCTCGTCAGCCCTTGTAAAAATGTACCTAGGAGGAGAATTTGGGAGTGACCCCAATGCGGTCAACCCCTATGCGGCATCTACCTTCTATGCTGTGGATCGTTATGCCTCCTATAAAACCCTCTGGGGGGATTTTTACAGGCAAGGAGGAATCATTCTTGCTGATCGCTATACCACCTCCAACATGATTCATCAAGCAGTTAAAATCCAAGATTCCGATGGCTGGGAAAGCTATATTGAGTGGCTGAAAGATCTTGAATATCGTCTGATGGGCTTGCCTGCACCGGATCTAGTGATTTATCTTAATATGCCCCCTGACTACAGTATTCATTTTATTGCGAATCGGGAGGATAAATCAGTTGTTTCCAGCCAAGATATTCACGAAAAAAATGTGGCATATCTTAAGGAATCCTATGAGAATGCTCAGAAAATACGAATCCACGAACATTGGGTAAATATTGACTGCTTATCTGAAGGTAAGCTAAAATCTATTGAGGAAATTCATGAGGAAATCTATCAGGTTGTTCAGGAGCTGTTGGTTCCCTAATGACGTTTAAAGCAGACTTCCAAATCATGACTTGACAAAGAGTGACTCATTTAGTAAAGTAAATAAGCGGTTAATTTCGCGCGCTCGTAGCTCAGGGGATAGAGTGACGGTTTCCGAGGCCGCAGGTCGCAGGTTCAAATCCTGCCGGGCGCACCAAAAACAAAAGGTAAAAAAGATTTATTGCTTACAAAGCCAGTAAATCCGCGCCTTTCGAGGACTTCCACAATGAAAAGTGGAAGTCCTTTTTTCGTAGATTTATTGGGGTAAAAGCTTCACTCTGACGGGACTCAAACCTACAAGTAAAAACGAATAGGAATGGCGCCCTTTTGAGAACAGAGTGAAATGAAAAAGGGCGCCACTCAAAATGCAATCAAATAAACAAGCTGAAAATAAAAAGGGCGCTGATTTTTAAGGCTGAATGAAAGCCGATAAAGTTAGCGCCCTTTATTAATATACACCAAAATCACATTTAAATTGAAAGCATCGGAAAGCCGGAGAATCGGAGTGCAGGAATGCACTTTATTCTCCGGCTTTTTTTGTTTTCTGGAAAGGAGTAGCCATGCTGGTACGATATAAGAGAAATAAGCAAGCTGCCTGTTACGACTCGGACAATCTAACTACTCTCGGCAGGACACCACCGGACGAACGACCTCGCGGTCCGTTCCAAAGCTGCGGCGGCTGCCCATACCCGTCCCACGGTTTCATCTGCTACAGCTCTGAGGGAGATTGCCTCAGAACGGATATGCAAAAAATTGCAAAACGCAGAAAGGAAGGTGCAAGATGAAACATGGAAACCGAATTAACAAAACGCATTAAGGCACTTACCCACCACTACCGTCCAAGGCTGCATACCGAAAAACGAACCATTCGGTGGGCGGATGAGGTATGGACGCCGTCAGGGATTGTGGACAGCATTCGGTTTGAGGATTATTACGAGGATGAGGAATATCTCTGCAGACTTCTGGACGCGGGGCATTTTTCTGAAAAGGAACCGTGCCTGACAGCGCATCGGCACGAACCCAGAAGGTGCTTTCGGGACGGCAGTACAGATAAGAATGCACAGAAATGTCATGGCTGCGTCCTGCGGTGCCATAACTGGCGTATCGGAATGATGGTTACCTGTTTCGAGGCCAAAATCACCTATCAGGATTTCAAAAGCAAAAACGGCCATAACTTTCATGGGAATGAAAATTACTATTGCATGCCGACAGCCCTCGCCGCCAGAATCGCCGGGGAGATCCCCGACCACATCGGCATCCTTGCATATTTTGAGGGAGAACGCCAATACGGGCTCCGGCAGTTCAAACCGGCCATGTGGCGGGAGGTATCCGATCAAACCAAGGTATTGCTGCTGTACAACGCCATGAAAAAGTGGTGTGACGGAGCGGTTTTTGTGTAACTGTCCCGTGAATGGCATGGAAATGAAATAGCAAATCTTTGTTGGGTTTTGGTATAGCTTTTCCGCCGAAGCTGTGGCATTGTGTTGTGCTGAAGGAGGTGAGACAGTTGGATGAAAAGCTCTTGGATTTACTGGATATGGCTCTGGCAGAGCGGTTTCAGCTTGCATATTCCGCCATGCGGGAATCAGACCCCCGGTCGGAAGAACTGGCACAGGAACTGCTCGAACTCAGCACAAGCATTCAGAACAGCGCTGAAATTACGCAACACACAAAGGACAGGATCGACAATTACCTGACCGAAAATTCAGATATGGAGGTAACGTTTCAAAAGCATCTGTACATTCAGGGCGCCAAGGACTGCGTGGCAGTGTTAAGAGAGCTTGGCGTAATCCAGTAGCACAGGCAGAGATGCCTGTGCTTTTTTTGACCCCACATTAAAACAGGGCCGTTTCCCCAACAGGAGGCGTCCCTGTTTTTTGCGTCCTTTTTTGCCTTTCCGGGGAAACGACCGGAAAGGAGAACCCATGCAGAAAGAACAGCTTGCAGAGTATCTGCGCCGGTATCACCATGGCACGGAAAACGCCGTCATCAGCCGGGAGCTGGAACACAGCTTCGGCGTTTCGGGCAAGGAGCTACGGGATCAGGTCAATGCCCTGCGCCGGGAGGGTGTTCCCATTGCCAGCGACCAGAACGGGTATTTTTACGCAAAAACCGAAGCGGAGGTGCGCCTGACCATCCGGCATATGAGAAACCGCATCAGCGGGATCAGCGCTGCCATCACCGGCCTCCGGCACTCCCTTGCAGCCTTTGACGATACGCAGATACGGCTGCCGCTGGAAGGGGGTGATGACTCCTGAACAGCTTCATGTCCTGGATCGGCGGCAAGAAATCTTTGCGGGAGCTGATCGTCACCCTGTTTCCCCTCTATTATGAGCGGTACATTGAGGTGTTCGGCGGAGGCGGCTGGGTGCTGTTTCACAAGCTGCCCGGCAACGATTTTGAAGTCTACAACGACTTCAATGGCCTGCTGGTCAACCTCTACCGCTGTGTGCGGGAAAAACCACAGGAGCTGATGGCGGCGCTTGCCTACTGCCTCAACTCCCGCGCGGATTTTGAGCTTGTGAAAAACGCCCTCGCCCGTGATTCTCCCGCATCGGATGTGCAAAGGGCGGCGTGGTTTTACCAGCTCATCCGCTACAGCTACGCGTCCGGGCTGACCAGCTATGGCAGCCAGCCCCACGACATCCGCAGTAACTTCCCCCTCATTGAGCAGGCCCACCGGCGGCTTGCAAAGGTGGTCATCGAAAACAAGGATTTCGAGAAGCTCATCGGGCAGTATGACCGCTCCGTCAGCTTTTTCTACTGCGACCCGCCGTATTTTGAAACCGAAAGCTATTACAAAAACGTGGGCGAGGACGGCTTTACGGAAAAAGACCATATCCGTCTGCGGGATGCCCTGCTGCGGATCGACGGCAAATTCCTGCTGTCCTACAACGACTGTGAATTTATCCGCAGCCTCTATGACGCACCGGGCATCCAGACGGAAGCCTTTACCCGCATTAACAACATCAAGCAGCGTTACGACAATGGGGCGCAGTTTCCTGAAATCCTCATTGCCAACTACGATCTGCATGAGCGTGAGAAAAACGTTCCGTCACAGCTGAATCTGTTCGGAGAAGGAGGCTTCATGGAATAGATAAAACCGATTTTTGTCACAGCCTTGCGTAAATCTCAAAACCAATCTTTTATAGGAGGAACCCTTTTATGAAAAAGAATCAAATGCCCCAAATCGGCCTTCCGGCCGATGCCTGCGAACGCTCCGGCTTCACCGAAAAGGACACGCTGGAGCTTCATGCCGGACAGAACGCCCTTGTGTTTCTGAAAGACAAAATGACGGCCTTGGAGGTGGCGAATGCCATCCAGAGTCTCAGCGCCCTCGCCTCGGATTTGACCGTCGTCCTCGCCTCCGCCTGCGGACTGTGCGACAACTGCGGTGAGGGCTGTGAGGATGGCTGCCCTGCCGGATGGGTTGCCGGGTGTTCTCTCTGCCATGATCTGCTGGATGAAAGCCAGACTGTCAGCATCCCCGGCTATCTTCTGGAGGAAGCGGGCATCCCCGCCGACGCCAAGCTGGAAGCCTATACGGATGAGGACAGCGGCGAAATCACGGTGACAGAGGCCGATATCCAGCAGGATATTACCGATGTGCCGCCCGGTATTCTCGCCGTGCTGGCGCAAAGCGGCGTGTGCCTTGCGGAGCTGGATGAACTGATTATGCAGGACAGCGTCATCTACGGCAATTAAGCTGTCTTGCATTCCCAATACACGATCCGGGAGGTGATCATATGCCGGGAATCATCCTGAAAAACGGCCTCATTTCCTACTATGGAAACCCGGCCGGATATACAGAAAAAGAAAAGGCGGTGGTGGACAGCATCTTCCGAAACGACGTGCTGACCGCATGGCTCAAAAGCCGCAGCCTGACCCCGCAGTGGACGGACGGCGTGATGGAGCGCCTTGCCGCGGGGGAACGGATGGGCGGCATGGACGAGTCCGCCGCACCGCTCAAAAATGTACGCATCTGGCAGCTGAAGCCGGATACGGACGTGTATATGAAGTTTATTTCCTATGAGGAAACGGTGCGGCAGTTCGGAGAGCCATCCCCTGAGCATTACCGCGTCGCCTATGACGGCCAACTGGACACCAACGACCTCGAAGCCATCTACACAAGGTGCAACGTAAATCACCCGCCCGGCTATGACGGGCACTCCCTGTCCATGTCCGATGTGGTGGAGCTTTATGATGCAGAGGGCAGCGAGTTCCACTACTGCGACCGTTTTGGATTTCAGAAAATCAGCTTCGGGGAACCGGAGCAAACCCAAACCATGGGCATGCGTATGTAGGCAGCCATCGGCTGTCTTTTCTCATGCCCTCATTTTATGAAGGAGGCCAAAATGAAAAATTTATTTTGCAAGCTGAAGAACCAGCTCGGCGCGGCTGCTGTCAAAAACCGCTCTATCCTCGCAAGCAATGCCGGAGAAGGCTACATTGACACCGCGATCAAAATCCTGATTGCCGTGGTTTTGGGCGCTCTGCTCCTTGCGGGGCTGTACGCCCTGTTCGGGGAAACGGTGCTGTTTTCTTCATGGTATAAACACGATAGGAAGTGCTACGCTTAAAGTCTTCTCTCTCTGTTTGGGAGGAGGAGGAGTTTGAGGGGGAGGAAAACTTTTCTCAAAAAGGTTTCCTCCCCC